>JBBQDV010000133.1:0-8444 GCA_038320005.1 Cyanophyceae cyanobacterium | reverse complement strand
TGTCGGGAATTGGCGGAAAAAGGGTTAGCCGAAGAGATTCAGCAGCGCACAGGTTTGGTATTAGATGCTTACTTCTCTGCAACAAAACTAGCTTGGTTACTTGACAAGGTTAAAGAAGATAATCCTGATCTTGATTTAAGTCATGTTCTCGCTGGAACGGTTGATACTTGGATACTTTGGCAACTTACAGGGGGAAAAGTCCATGCTACAGATCATAGTAGTGCTAGTCGAACAATGTTAATGAATCTTGAAACCCAAGCTTGGGATCCCAAGTTACTAGATTTGTTTAATATTCCGAAGCATTTAATGCCAGAAATACGTCCTAGTCTCGGTCATTTTGGCGAGATGACTAAAGATTTAGTCGGGGTATCGATTCCGATTACTGCTATTTTTGGCGATCAACAAGCCTCTTTGTTTGCTCATGGTTGTGACCGTCCTGGGATGCTGAAATGTACCTATGGTACGGGTTGCTTCTTGATTACGCAGACGGGGGAAAAATTAACGCGATCGCGCAATCAACTCCTTTCTACTGTAGCCTGGACAAATGGCACAAACGGTAAGACTCAAACTAACTATGCTTTAGAAGGGGCAATGTTTACCACAGGTGCAGCTATTCAGTGGTTACGAGATGGTGCAGAAATGATTAACTCGGCTTCCGAAACCGAAGCCTTATCTCTGCAAGTTCCTGATACCAATGGGGTTTACTTTGTCCCAGCTTTAAGTGGTTTGGGTGCGCCTCACTGGGATATGAGCGCGAGAGGAGCGTTTTTGGGCATTACGGGGGGTGTGAAACGAGAACACATGGTAAGGTCAGTGGTAGAATCTATCGCCTATCAAGTCAAAGAAGTAACCGAAGCAATGAACCGCGATGGGAATACCAAAATTGAACTATTACGAGTTGATGGTGGCGCGTCCCAGAATAGCTTTCTGATGCAGTTTCAATCGGATGTTTTGGGAATTGAAGTCGAACGTCCAAAAGTCCTTGATGCTACTGCTCAAGGGGCAGCATTTGGGGCAGGATTAGCTATAGGCTTTTGGGATAGCTACGAGAAATTAATTGCTTCTCGTCAAGTAGATCACGTCTTTAAGCCTGGAAAAGGCGCAACCGAAGCCCAGGATAACTTTGGGATGTGGCAAAAAGCGGTAGAAAGGGCGAAGAATTGGGTGGATTGAGGGATTGAGGGGGTGATGGGGATGTTTATTTTAATAAGGAAGAAATAAGCTTATAAATTAAGCTGAAAAAGGTAGTAATCGCTACTGCTATTGCTGCTGCTAAGATGGCAAAAACTACAACCTCTAGTCTATCGATGTCGCGAAGGAAAGGCACAAAAACAACTAGCAAAAGGCTAACAATTGCAAAAATAGGTAAATCTTTCCCTTCAATCAGACGGCGATAAAGGACATAAATTAATCCCCCCAGAGATGCCCCCCACAAGCCGATACTGATAGCTGGAGAAGGTAAAATGCTTCCCAAGGCAATAAATAATAATGCCCCTTCAAAGCCCGTAAAGGCAGCATTGGCAATAACTTCGATCAGAGAAAATCTAGGCTGGCGAGGGGGACGAGGTTGGATGGGGCTAGGTGGGGATGGTGTAACAGTAGCTTGTTGGGGTGTGGAAGATGGTGCTGGTGTAACAGGAGATATTATTACGGGTGGGGGATTTTGGGTTTGAGGGGACGTAGAACGATTTAAAGCAGCTAAGACATCTTGAGCGGACTGAAAGCGTTTTTTGGGGGAAGCATAGAGCATTTTCTCATAAACTTGCGCCAGATGAGAGCTAAGTTGGGGTGCATAAGCACGCCAGTTCCATTCATTTTCGTAGGAGTTATATAATTCTTCGGTTTCTTTACCTGTAAGCAGGGTAAGACAAGTTACCGCTAAAGCATATAAATCTGTAGAGGGGTAAACCTGAGAACCTTGCATTTGTTCAGGGGGCGCAAATCCCATAGAATAGATTCCAGTAGAACGAGCGGAAGTTTTTCCTGTGGCTGCGATTTGTTTGACTGCGCCAAAATCAAGAAGATACAATCTTCCATTGCGCGATCGCATAATATTAGAAGGTTTGATATCACGGTGAATAGAGTGATTATCATGAACAAACTGAAGCACATGGAGAATCTCAGTCAATATTTCTAAAACCTCATCTTCCCCAAGCTTACCTTTCCTTGCCAGTTCCTGTTCTAAATCTTCCCCGTCAATAAATTCTTGTACTAAATAGAAAAACTGCTGTTGAGAATTACCCTTTGCTGGCGCAACTAAGGGGAAAAAAGCATAGGAGTTGGGAATTTGAGGATGTTCGCTTCCCAATTTTTCGAGGACTTCTGCTTCGCGCTGAAATAATCCTTGGGCGATTTCCAACTCCTGGGGAGACAAATCTCCTGAAGGTTGAAAGAGTTTGACCACACATTCACGTAAACTGGTAGTATAACGATCGCGCGCTAAAAATGCTGCTCCAAATCCCCCTTGTCCCAATAGCTTCGAGGGAATATAACGTCCTCCCAAAATCAACGGCATACCACAACTGGTACAATATTTCTGCTGTGTAGCGGTAAGTTTTTTTACGTCATCGAGATCCGCAAAATGGTTTTGAGGACGGGGACAGGTGGGACGAGTACAAAGGATTTCCATCAATCAACAGCCAAAGACGAGCATTACTTGAATTATCTCTTATTTAGCTCTAAAAATTTAGCAACTAGAAAATAAAAGAATTTAACACCTTAGCTTAAAATATGACTAAACCTGCTCTCAAACCTGTTTGGGATTTTTTAAATACATCTCGCTTAGTTCGCTATTTACTCTTCTTTGCATTGGGGTGGGCGATTATTGAAGTTCTCGCTTATTTTGAAACCATAGTTGTTGTCTTCACATTTGCAACGATTTTAGCGTTTTTCCTTAATTATCCTGTCCGTTGGCTAGAACGATATACCCAACACGCTTTTGCAGTAATTGTGGTGTTTCTTCTTAGTCTAATTATCTCTGCTATTCTCGGTGCTACTTTAGGATTAACAGTATTCTCAGAATTACAGGAACTTCTTAGACAAGCACCAGATTTAGTGCAATCTTTTCTTCCTTTCTTTAATCAATTAGAAACTTGGTTAGAAAGGTCTAATATTCCTCTCGATTTAAACTTTTTACAAACAGGATTGCAAACACAACTAGTAAATCTTTTAAATTTGGTTACTGATTTTGCAGGAGGAATACTAGCAAACTTCCTTGATTTGATTATTATTTTAGTTATTGCCTTTTTCATGTTACTCGACGGGCAAAAACTTTGGCAGTACCTAGTCCAGTTATTTCCAGAAAGTATCCAATCTGACCTTACTACCTCTTTAAGAGATAATTTTCTCGGCTTTTTTCGCGGTAGACTAATCTTATCAATCTTTTTTGGTGTTTCTGCCTTTTTCATTTTTTTGCTCATGCAAACTCCCTATCCTTTATTGTTAGCAACTATTGCAGGATTATTTGATCTCATTCCTGGAATTGGGGCAACAATTGGTGTCTTCTTAATTGCTATAATCTTATTACCTCAAGGGATTTTGGTGAGTTTACAAGTGATCATTTATTGTGTTGTCCTACAACAAATTGAAGAAAATGTTCTCATGCCTCGCATCATGCAAAATTCAGTTAATCTTAATCCAGTAGTTATATTCTTTGCTCTCTTAGTGGGAACTAGAGTTGCAGGTTTCCTCGGATTAGTTCTAGCAATACCTATTGCTGCGGTGATTGTTAGTTTGTTCAATGTAGAAGCCTTGAAAGGTTAATTCTAAACTTACTGCTTGGCTAAATAAAATTGAATATTATTGCTTAACATTTAACGGATTAGCCAGACTAGCAATTGTATCATTGATCACAGACTTGGTGCTATTTCCTTTTTTCGGCGAACTAATCGCAATTCCTGGAAAATAACCAGCAGTTGCAAACTCAGGAAGAATTTCTTGGCTAAAGGCTTCCGCAGCTTTCGACCAATAACGGTTTGGATTAACAATTACGGATAAAGTCCGCTTAATCTCAACCCCATCAATTTTTGCTTGGTGCAAGATATTCATTTCTAGCTCTTTTTCAATTGCAGAAGTAGAAACAAAAGCTGCTCCTAATCCAGCTTGAACAGCATTTTTAATTGCTTCAATAGAATTGAGTTCCATCTCTGCTTTTAAGCGTTTAGAATCAATACCATAGCGAGTTAGCACTTGATCGATAACTTTACGAATTGTTGATTGAGAATCAAGATTAATAAACTTAAGCTTATATAAATCTTCTTTAGGAATACTTTCTGATTTTACAAAAGGATGATCTATGGGCAAAATTAAGGCTAGTTCGTCTTCTGCATAGGGCAAAATATTTAAAGTCTCTTGTAGTTCAGTGGGGACTTCTCCCCCGATAATCGCTAAATCTACCTGTCCATTGGCAACACTCCAAGAAGTCCGACGGGTAGAATGTACTTGTAATTGTACAGAGACATCGGGATACTTTTGGCGAAATAAGCCAATCATCCTGGGCATAAAATAAGTTCCAGTAGTTTGGGATGCACCAATGGTGAGAGTTCCCCCTTGCAAGTTTTGTAAATCTTCAACCGCACGACAGGTTTCTTGACACAGAGAGAGAACTTTTTCACCATATGCGAGAAGGAGGTGTCCTGCTTCTGTAAGCTGCGCCCTGCGTCCCCCTCGGTCAAATAAAGGCACATTAAGCTGGCGTTCGAGGTTTTGAATCTGAAGACTCACCGCTGGTTGAGAGACATAAAGACTATCTGCTGCGCGTTTAAAACTTCCCTCCGCTGCAATAGCTTTAAGAATTCGCAGTTGGTCTAAGGTGAAAGGAATATCAGACATAATATTTAGTTAAAAGGGCTAAAGATTATAGATAGCGATGAGGTCAATGTGAGTTTGACAGTAGCATAACTAGGGCAGTAAATCTCGCTTTAATACCGTTTAACATTGTTAACATAGAGAGTGACAAAGGTTGAGCCTAATATATTAAATTTCATAAATCTCAAACTATGGCAAATTGGCTTACTTCCAGCCATTGGATTATGCTGGGGCTATTGACTGGATTCGCGATCGCGCATAGTGGACTCGCAGCCCTGAGACCTTGGGGAGAAAGTAAAATTGGCGCAAGGCTTTATCGTGTTATCTTCGCCCTGGTTAGCATCCCCTTGGCAACGGTTCTGATTATCTACTTTTTCAATCACCGCTATGATGGCTTAATGTTGTGGCAAGTGCAATTAGTTCCTGGAGTTAAACCTTTAGTCTGGGTACTTTCCGCTATTTCTTTTCTTTTCCTCTATCCCGCTACCTTCAACTTACTCGAAGTGGCTGCGGTACAAAAGCCAGAGATTCACCTTTACGAAACTGGAATTATCCGCATTACTCGTCATCCGCAAATGGTAGGACAAATAATTTGGTGTTTTGCCCATACTCTCTGGATAGGCACAACTTTCACCCTGATCACCTCCCTCGGACTAATCGCACATCACCTCTTTGCGGTCTGGCATGGCGATAGACGCTGGGAAAACCGCTATGGTGATGTATTCCTTAAAGTTAAAGAAAGAACCTCCGTTATTCCCTTCCTAGCGATATTAGATGGTCGCCAAACTCTAAAAATTCAAGAATTTATTTGTCCTGCTTATGTGGGAGTCACTTTATTTGTCCTTGGTTTTTGGTGGGCGCATCCTTTGTTGATGGAAGCAACGGCTAAGGTTGGTTGGTGAGGGGGTGAGGGGGTGATGGATTAATTTTCCATTTCCTCCAAAAGCGTCTGTAAAGCAGACTTCATCTCTTCTGTAGTCGTTGTGGCTGTGCCGAACTGACGCACTACTATACTGGCTGCTAAGTTACCCAAAACCGTTGCTTCCCAAGGAGAAGCCCCGACACATAATCCGAGGGTTAAAGCGGAAACTACTGTGTCCCCTGCGCCAGTAACATCAAAGACATCCGTACGATTAAAAGCGGGAATATGTTCAACTTCCCCTGATTTTGCAAATAAGCTCATTCCCTCCTCTCCGCGAGTAATTAAGATATATTTTGCTTGGGTGAGATTGAGTAGATCGACTCCTGCTTGTTGTAGTTTGTCAGGGGTATCAATGCTGTAACCGACTGCTGCTTCCGCTTCAGGAAGATTGGGGGTAAAAAGAGTCGCAGATTGGTAGCGTTCGAGGTGGGTTTGAGTATCGACAATGAGCAATTTTCCAGGTAAAGCGGATTGAATCACAGGGGGAGTTAATACACCATCTCCATAGTCGGAACAAACAATCGCATCTACTCGACTAATTTCTTTCTGGATATATTCTGCAAGCTGCTGTTGTAATTCTACGGTGGGAAGGGCATCAGATTTGCGGTCAACGCGGACAACTTGTTGGGTGACGGATTGACGGGCGTGTCCAGAAATACGAGTTTTAGTAACGGTGGGACGATCGCGATCGCGCAATATCCCAATTGTTTCAATCCCTACTTCCTCAAATATAGCCTGTAAAGCTTTCCCTTGGTCATCTTCCCCCACTAAACCAGCCACCTTAACCTTAGCTCCCAACTTAGCTAAATTGTAAACTGCATTTGCCCCTCCCCCAGGAATTTGTCGCGTCTCCTCATGGCGTAAGATTAAAACTGGGGCTTCCCGAGAAATCCTCTCCACCTGTCCAGTCAAAAACTCATCTAAGGTAAGATCTCCAATTACTAGAATCTTGGCTTGATGGAAATAATCAATCAATTCTAGTAAACGAGGCGCATTAATTTGCAGCCGTTGCCAAAAAGAAGTTACCATAAAAAAATTTTAATTAAATCAAAAGTATTTTAACGTTGACAGGCGAAAAATAGATTTATTAATGATTACTTTCACTCTTGTATCGCAGGACTTATCGACAAATAATAAAACCTGGACATTTCCAGACCAGGAAATTATTCGGATTGGTCGCGCTTCTGATAATGATGTTGTTCTTGAACAATATCTTCAAGTTTCCCGACATCATTTAGAAATAAGACGAGACGATTCTAACAATATACCTCAGTGGCAATTAGTCAGTCGCGGGACAAATGGCACTTTTGTCAATGGTGTGTTGATTACTCAAGGTTTAATCACCAATCATTCCTGCATTCAACTCGCAGAAGATGGACCAACTTTAGAGTTTACGCGAAAATCTTCCTCAGTTGTGGTTAATTCTCTGGTTAATCCTGCGGTCAATACTCCTGAAGTCAATAACTGTGACCATGAAGGAAATCTTCCTCAAAATCTCTTTTGTGTTCACTGTGGTAAGCCGATAGTAGAAAAAGAATTCTTTGTCAAGCAATATCAAGTTTTACGCACCATCGGACAGGGGGGAATGGGAACAACTTATCTAGCTTGGGATCAACAGGGAACGATTAGTGGCGATCCCCAATTGCTGGTATTAAAGGAAATGAATTCTAATATGGAGAAAGTCCCTAAAGCCAAGGAACTTTTTGAACGGGAAGCTCGTATTCTTAAAAGCCTTCAACATTCAGGTATTCCTCAATATTACGACTTTTTTATTGAAAATCAAAAGAAATATCTGGCGATGGAACTGGTTCATGGTCAAGACTTAGAAAAAATGATCCATCAGCAAGGGACTATAACGGTAGAACAGGGGGTGAAGTGGATGTTACAAGTTTGTGATATTCTCACCTATCTCCATTCCCTTAATCCTCCTCTCGTCCATCGAGATGTTAAGCCAGCGAATATTATGATCCGCAAGGTGGATAATAATGTGGTATTACTTGATTTTGGGGCGGTTAAGGAAATTGGTACGCCTCTAGGAACGCGCATTGGTGCAGAAGGCTATACTGCGCCAGAACAAGCACGGGGTAAGCCTTGTCCTCAATCTGATGTTTACGCGATCGCGCCCACCTTAATTTTCTTACTCACTGGTCAAAATCCGCTCAAATTTTATAACTTCAAGCGAGGAGGAAGTCGATTTGATCTCAGCGCGATCGCGACGATTACACCACAGTTACAACAAGTTATTGAACAAGCCAGTGAAACGAAATTAAAACAACGCTATCCAAACGCCAAAGCCTTATCACAAGCTTTACAAGCATCTTTGCATTTATAGGATGGTAATCTTGGTCAGAACTTAACTTCCTCATCAATAATGAACTGCTGATTGTTTATTAGTAACTTGCTCAGAAAAAGAAGATTAGATCTTTTTTATTTCTTAATTACCAGCATTTCCCAATGTAATGTAATGGTCATAAAATAAGTTGTGTTCCTAAAAATATGAAACTTAAACTAAATCAGCAAAACGAATTTTGAGATAATCTTGTTCCATTTTTGCCCCCGTAGGACTCATTGCAGCTAAAGCTTGGGGTAAAACTAAATTACGGCGATGATTGCCAATACGAATATTTAATTCATCCCCAGTTTTGTTCAGTTGAACTTTATCCTTAGTCATTCCAGGTAGATACAATTCTAAACTATACTCATGACCATCTTTGAC
>JBBQDV010000132.1:0-8516 GCA_038320005.1 Cyanophyceae cyanobacterium | reverse complement strand
CTGGGTAACAGGGACAACCGCTTTTTATAGTTATCAGAACTTAATATGCTTTACTCTGTTAATTATTCCTGGCTTTTATCTTTTATGTCGAAGGAATAAAGCGAAGTTGGGAACTAACTAAAGGTCATTGGTGGTTTGGTTTTAGGCTTAATTTATTACTTGGTCTTCCTTTAATAATAATAATGACACTAACAATACCGATTTCCCTAGTCTCAGAGTTATTAGGAGGAATTTTCTTTACTTTAGGAATATCTGCGCTAGTACCTTTGATTGGAATCGCCATTACCTTTCTCTATATTCGCCTAAAAGGAGAAACAAAGTTAGTGGTTCAGAAATGATAGAAATAATGAATTTATTCAACCCAAACCAATATCAAGAAACATCATTAGCACAAATCCCACCATTATCCCTAAAGTCCCATCTTTTTCCTTCCCCTTGAGATGAGACTCAGGGATGATATCATCACTTATGACAAATAACATTGCCCCCGCAGCGAATGCCAGACCCCAAGGGAGAAGAAACTGCGCGGAAGATACTACACTCGCACCGATGATACCGCCAATCGGTTCAACTAAACCTGTGAGTAAGGAAATACCGACAGCAGAGACGGCGGAATATTGTTGGGTTACTAAGGAGAGGGCGACAACTAACCCTTCGGGAATATTCTGTAAGCCGATACCAATAGCTAAGGGAATACCACTGGAATAGTCACCACTACCAAAAGTTACTCCCACCGCCAAGCCTTCAGGAAAGTTATGGAGAGTGATCGCAATGATGAATAACCAAATGCGCTTCATGTTAGCACTATCTCTGCCCTCCTTACCTTTGAAGAAGTGTTCGTGAGGCAAAAGGTCATGGGTGATTA
This sequence comes from Cyanophyceae cyanobacterium, assembly GCA_038320005.1. Taxonomy (GTDB): domain Bacteria; phylum Cyanobacteriota; class Cyanobacteriia; order Cyanobacteriales; family SIO1D9; genus JBBQDV01. The sequence goes on along the minus strand of JBBQDV010000132.1, from coordinate 7,651 downwards.
GTAAAAAAATAGCTCCTAAAGCCACCCCTGCGCCCATTATACCTGCTGCTTGCAGTTGCGAAAAACCTTGCGCGATCGCGCTATCCTTGCCTGGAATAATCAAAGAAAAAGCGGTAGCTGCTAACATAACCCCACCACCAAAGCCTAACATAACACTCTGCAAACGTTCAGTCAGTTTGATCGGCAAAAAAACAGGTAGCGCACCAACAACAGTCATAGACCCAGCAGCTAAACTGGCAAGAAATCCTGCAAGTAATGGAGACATTTTAGTTAAAAGTTAAGTGAGTTAAGCCAATTAATAATAAGCTGATTAACCTCATCGGGCTTTTCATCATGGGGGCAATGTCCCGCATTTGGAATAACATGAAACTCAACTTGGTCATTCTCTGCTGCTGACTGTTGATAAATTCCTGCCCCTTGAATTGGTGTCCAGGGATCATTTTCTCCCCAGAGTATTAGTAAAGGACTCTTTAAACGAGGTAATAATTCCGAAGGCTTTTCTCCTGGGGGGGCAGAAAGTACAGAAGCAAAAACTGCTTGTGCGCCTGGGTCACAGGATGGTTCATAGAGGATATCTACCAATTCATCCGTAATCGCTTCAGGGTTAACGTAAACTTGTTTCAGGGTAGAACGGATGCGAGATTTAGACCGAATCCGATTAAAGATAAAGTTTCCAGTCAGCTTTGAACTCACCAGTTTTGCAAATGTCCCCATCACAAAGCCTAAAACTGGATTGAGTTCATCAGGACGATGATTTAGTCCCCCAGCGCAATTAATAACAACAGTACCAGCAGTTAACTCAGGATGTTGGCTTGCCATAATTAAACTAAGTAAGCCACCAATAGAGTTACCCACAAAAATGGTTGGGCGTTGAATCTGGGTTTGGCAAAAGTCGTAGAGTTGTTCTTGCCAAAGTTCGAGAGAATAATCAAGGGGAGGTTTATCTGCACCGCCAAAACCGAGTAAATCAATCGCAAAAACTTGATAACCTTGGGCTGCGAGAGTCGGGATATTGTTGCGCCAATGTCCAATAGATGCCCCAAAGCCATGAATTAAAAGCAGGGGTTGTCCTGTTCCCATTACAGCATAGGGGATGGAATAATCGCCCCAATTCCAAATTTGTTTAGCAATAGGGGGAGTTACAGCAGGAGTTTGAGTAGTCACGATTAATTATTAAGTTTCTTAAAGATGTTTCCTATATTCTAGCTATCATCAGGAAGAATAGTTGTTAGAGAGAAATAGTCATGCCAGAAATCAGCCGTTTCTTTGGTGCAATTATCACCTAAGTAAAGTTGAACCTTTGGAGTAGGAGAATATTAAAAGATATTGTATCTGTTAAACCGTTAGAAAAATATCAACTGTATCTCCGTTTTGAAGATGATGTTGAAGGGGTGGTAAATATTAGTGAGATGGTAGAGTTTACTGGTGTTTTTGCTGCTTTAGAAAATCAAGAATATTTTAATATGGTTAAGGCAAATCCTGATTGGGGAACGATTTATTGGGACTGTGGGGCTGATTTAGACCCCGATGTTCTTTATTCAACAATAACGGGTCAAGCCATTCCTGATTATCAATTAAGTCGGGCTTGAATATAAGAGAGAGTTTTATCATCTATCTTGAGATGATCTATTCTCACTTATTGGGAGATAATCATTGTACTTATCCTGGTCGTAGTGATAAAGCGTGCGAATGGGATAAGGGATGCTGATATCTGCTAAATCAAAAGCTGCCTTAATTGCAAGGATGGCGCGAGTTTGTACTTGGCGAAAAGTCTTTTGTTGCGGTTTTGTCCAGTAACGGACAATAAAATCAATCGAACTGTCTCCAAATTCTACTAAATCAATTTCAACTTCTGGTTCTGTTAATACTCCCTCAACTGCGCCAATAGTTTTCTTTAAAATTTGAGAAGCTTCTGGTAAGGAGGTATTATAATCAACGCCAACGGCTAAGTTAGTACGACGACAACTATAAGCGGTGCGAACTTGGACAGCACTAGTAAAGACGGTAGAGTTAGGTATAAGGATTCGTTCTCCTTGGTAGTTGCGTATCTGGGTTGTGCGAATATCTATCCCTTCAATAGTTCCTTCGTATTCACTGATAATGACTTGATCTCCAATTTGAAAGGGTTGTTGCAATAATAAGATGATTCCAGCCAGGAAATTCTTGAAGATATCCTGAAAAGCAAAACCAATAGCGACAGAACCAAGTCCCAAAGTGGCGATAAGATCCCCTAAACCTAAGTCAGGGAAGACCAGTAAGCAAGCGAATAAAACACCAACAAGCCAAATAGTGATGGAAGTTGCCCGTAAAGCAAGTAGCTGTAAGGAGGTACTCTTAACGGTTTTGCCAATAACCTTATCGACTCCCTTCCCCAAATATTGGGCAGCATAGCGAGTTAAAAAGAGAACTATCAATGCCCCCAATATTGCAGGTATAACCCTGATTGTGTTGCCAATCAAGTCATTAATCGCTGCTTCTACTGTACCTAACAGCCCGTCTGTAAACATGAATTTAGAGAATAATTTTATGTTTTAAGTTAGCACTTTCAAGGCATTTTGCAAAATCTGTACTTTTATTCTTTGCTAAAGGTGCTAATAACAGCGACAGTGTTTTGCAATTCCAAGATCAAGTTAAAGTTAAACTGAAGGAAGTGTAAACTTTTGCGAACTAAATAGGAGAGATTATGCTTGAGTTATATCAATTTGAAATGTCCCATTATTGCGAGAAAGTGCGTCTAATCCTTGATTTCAAAGGGTTGGAGTATCGCAAGATTGAAGTTACCCCTGGTTTAGGACAGTTAGAATTATTCCAAAAATCTGGTTCTCGCCGAGTTCCAGTTCTTAAAGATGGTAGCAGCTATATTGCTGACTCGACAGAGATTGCGATGTATTTGGAACGCAAGTACCCTGAACGCCCTCTGATACCTACTGACCCCAAAGAAAGGGGGGTTTGTCTGTTGATTGAAGAATGGGCGGATGAGTCTATTGGTGTAAAGAGTCGCAAAGCTTTGATTGGGGCGGTGAATAAGAATCAAAATCTTCGTACTGCGCTTTTACCTAATCAGACTCCTGATTTTCTCAAAAACTTAGTCGGTTCTGTCCCTTCTGAATTCCTCGATATTTTAGGTTCAGGGGTTGGCTATGGTGGTGATGCGGTGAAGGAGGCAAATAATGCCCTCAAGCAAGATTTAGAAGCTTTATGCTTGTTATTACAAGACCGCCCTTATCTTGTTTCCGATATCCCTACTTTGGCAGACTTAGCAGTTGCAGGGTTGAGTATGTTGATTAAGTTCCCCAGTGGGTCTTATCTTGATATTCCTTCTAGCTTAAAGGGTAAAGGGATTCCTGGGTTGGCAGATAATAGTATGTATGACATATTCTTTGAGTGGCGCGATCGCGTTTACACAGAATTCCGCAAACCATTAGTTTCTCTTGTTTCTCCTGCTTCGAGATCTGCTCCTACTGCTATTGAAATTGACTAAAAACTAAAATAAGATTCTCAGCTATAATCCTGGGAATCTTATTTTCTAATTCCCCATCACCTCATTCTCAATTCTCCATTTTAAACTCATCCCCAGGATAAGCAACCTCAGTAATAGTAGTCGTCGGTCGCACCAGCAAAGCAGCGGTATCTAACTCACTCCAACGCACTAACCAATTAGGTTGTAGCCCAAAGATAACAATTAGAATTGTCAGCACAATGGCGGGAACGCGATCGCGCCATTCCACAGAAGGCAAATTCGCTAACTTTTCTGGCAAACGTCCAAAAAACACCTCATTGATCATCAGCAGGAAATAAACCGCTGTTAAGCCTGTTCCCACCATGCACAACAGGGTTGGAATCGGAAAAACGATCAAACTGCCTCGAAAGACCATAAACTCCGTGATAAAGCCCACCATCCCAGGAATACCTGCACTCGCCATAACTCCCAAAATCATCAATGTGCCAATAATTGGTAAGCCCTTCTCTGGATTGAGGAGTCCCTGTAGTTCTCGTCGGTCGCGAGTTCCAGTTTTCTTTCCCACTACCCCAACTAAGAGGAATAATAAGGAAGAAATTAAAGCATGACTAACCATCTGTGCAGATGCAGCCACCAAACTCAAAGGCGTACCCGCAGCAGCAGCCAGGAGAATATAACCCATGTGGGCGATAGAAGAAAAAGCGACCATCTTCTTCATATCCTGTTGCGCGATCGCAGCTAAAGCCCCATATAAAACACTCACCGCAGCCCAAATCGCTAAATAGGGGGAGAGATAGACCCAAGCATCAGGAAACAAGCCCACACCGAAGCGTAATAAGCCGTAAGTTCCTAACTTGAGGAGTACCCCCGCTAATAAGACTGAAACAGGGGTAGAGGCTTCTACATGGGCATCTGGTAGCCAAGTATGGAAGGGGACAATGGGTATTTTAATCCCGAAACCAATTAAAATTCCAGCTAAGAGGACTAACTGAGTTCCGAGAGGGAGTACCTGAGATCGCAAAGGTTCATAATCAAAATTGCTTGACCCACTTAAAAAGACTACTCCTAAGAAAGAAGCTAAGAGAAACAACCCCGAAATCGTTGTATAAATAAGAAACTTGGTTGCAGCATAATCGCGTTTTTGACCTCCCCAAATCCCGATCAGGAAGTAGAGGGGGATAATTTCGACTTCGTAGAACAAGAAAAATAGCAACAAATCCTGAGCTAAAAATGCTCCAGCGACCCCTGCATTTAGTAATAAAATTAAAGCATAGTAGAAACGGGGACGCTCAATCTTCAGATCGGTACTATAAATCGCAATAATTGTCAAGAAGCTATTAAGAATGATTAAGGGTAAAGATAAGCCATCAAGACCCAAATGATAATTAAATCCTAGCCAATCAATCCAAGGTAACTTCTCGGAAAATTGCATTCCGACAGTAGTCGGGTCAAATTGCAAAGTGATTACCCCCGTCCAAATCAATAGACCCCAGCTAATTCCTAAAGCAAGATAGCGCGATCTCACTCCCTCGGTCAGAGTTGACCCAAACCCGATTATAAGCGCACCCAAAACGGGTATCCAAATTAAAGCACTGAGCATTCTAATTCTTTTGCTCCCAACGGCACAACAAACAACATTTAGATTTCAACAATTAACGTTAGCTCGCACAGGTGGGCTTTGTTTAGGAAGCCTTAGTATTTCTGACTGTAGGCGAAACCACCAAAATACATGGTTTTCAGTAAACTTGACAAGGGTAGCTATGCATTGCCCACCAGATTAGGTTTTCTTAGAGTGCTATAAAAACTTTCAATTATCTCTCGAATAAAAGCTTTTGCTTTGTCCTAGCGAAAGATACCAACGACCTTTATATCCTATATAAAAAGGACCTGGCTCATATTTAAGAAACAATCTTTCTTGAATCTGCTGAGTTTGCAAATTTTCATCCACATAAGAACCTCGAAGCGAAGCAACTGTAATGAATGGTTTTAGCAGAGAATAACAGACTTCTTGGAGGGCTATTTCATTACCTCCTAACTGTTCAATTTTACCTTGCACTGCTGCACGCGCTTCAAAGTTAGGATGTACTAATCTTCGCATAGACCTTTCGTCTTTATTCTCCAAAGCCTGTAAATAGTTTTCTATCAATTCAAACCGCTCAGAAGTTCCTTTATGAGGGACGAAAGAACTAGCAATAAGTACAGCTAAAATTAAGGTTAATAGTGCAATTATAATATAGAATCGTCGAGCAGAGCTTCTTTGGGTCATAATACGCTAGTTGTAACTAGATAACAAGCTCCAGGCATAGTATCGCGCATTGGGATTTTCCAACGCCACTTGATTGTAAAAATCATAGAATTTTTTATCGAGTGTATTGTTAGTATGGTATGCTAAGTATATTTCTCCGCTATTAGATTTAGTTGATACCAGCATAGTATGATCTATAACTGAGTCGTTATCAAAATCTACAGAAATAACATCACCTGGTATGAGATCGGCAACGCGATTGATTGTTCTAGCACGTGGTCGATTATAAATAAAATCAAAAAAGTAGTCAGCATTGATCCAAGTCCAGCTTTGCCCTGCGGTAACAGTGGAGAAGTCATACCACCAATTTGAAGGGCTTCTATACCAACCTTGTTCACTTGGCCATCCACCCGCCTTAAGTGCTTGAGAAACGAAATTGGTACAATCTCCTCCTCGAGTGCCACTCTTTTCAAAGTTTCGATAGCTTGGGTTTGGTGTTAAAGCGTAGTAGTATATGTACTGTACAATAGCAGAGCGGTCAAGTGAACTTGACTGAGCAATCAAATCCGTTTCTGATGAAGTTTCAATTGTTTTTAATTGAGCTACATCCTTAAGCGAACTATATCCCACTATAAATGAGTCAACTTTAGACTCATTGCTCGGAGTTGATGGTGCTAGAGGGTCAGCTGGAGTAATATTAGGATATTCTTTATCAATAAGAGGTTCTATTGGCTCTTCGGGAATTCCTCTTCGAGAACCAGGAGTATTCAGTAACTCGTCTTCTGTTAATTCCCATTCACCATTACTCAAGATGAAAGTGAAGCGGTGTTTAATATGAGATTCAGTGTTTGTTGGGGCATCAGAAGAATCCTGAGATAGGTCATAATCAAATACCGTTTTTTCTTCAGCCTCTAAAATAGCTGTGTTCTCCATCACTTCAAAATTTATCACCTCTAAATAGGTTTTGAAGCCAATGTAACCACTACGACCAGCTAGACGACTTCTTAGTTCTTGCGCTCGCTGTAAACGCCTTTGGAATGTTGCTCCCCTAGCCATTACAGCACGAGGATTGCGTCTTATCGCTGCGTCTGGATTGCCGTTAACTAAAACATCTTTTTCTGCCCTAATTACTGCCTCTGCAATATTAACTAGCTTAATTTCAAGGTTTTCAAGAGGTGAATATGTTTCTGTTCGGTTATTTCTAGGATTCTGATTACCCTGAGCTTTGACATCCGTAAATACTGTTAAACTACTAAGTATAAGTAGACTAGATCCTAATGAAATTATTCCGTGCTTAATCATTAATATTTTTAAGAAATTACTACTTCACAGGTGAAACATCTAGGAAAATTTTATGATTCTAATATGACAAAAGTCTTTTTTATCCCAAAATCAACTGTGCAAACTACTGTATAATAGCATTGTATTATGGTAGTTACACCAGTTCTTGAAAACACGGCACTATCCTGAATGAATAAACTTACCTGCCTGACGGAGTAACAACGGACACTCTCGCATTTAGTAATAGTAACAAAGCATATTAAAAGCGAGGTCGCTCCAATTTTTCAACTGAGGATTTTAATTCTTTTGCTCCCGACTACACAACAAACAACAATTTAAACTGCAAAAATTAAATAATTAGATCTAGCCCGCGCTAGAGGGCTTTGTTCAGGAAGCCTCAGTCTTTAGACTGTAGGCAAGACAGAAAGTGAATGGTTTTAAAATGACCAATTCATCATCAAGGCGAATATTGCAGCTAGCCCCAACACAATCGTAATTAAATAAAACTGTGATTGTCCTGTCGCACTATACTTGAGACTTTGACCACTAAAGATAGTCGCTAAACCGACTCCATTAACAAAGCCATCCACAATAAAACGATCCACCCAAGAAGTTATCTTAGAAATGAGATCGACAGCAAAAACAACCGTCACGCGGTAAATGCG
>JBBQDV010000131.1:0-8549 GCA_038320005.1 Cyanophyceae cyanobacterium | reverse complement strand
CTAGATCTTCTACCACAATCACTTGGTTCTCGTTTACTATCCTACGGGATAGTTTGTGGTGAAAATCTCCTCGACAACGGGAAACTTTGTTGTGAACTTTAGCAACCTTCTTTCTTGCTTTGTGGCGATTGCTAGAACCTTTTTGTTTACGGGAAAGCTGTTGCTGTTTGCGCAAGAGATTCAACTCATGCTTGGCTAACCATCGCGGGTTGTCAAACTTAGAGCCATCGCTAGTGATAGCAAAGTGGGTTAGTCCCAAATCAATACCAACGGCTTTACCCTCTATACTTGCGGACGGCTTTTCCTTCCCGTCCTCAACTAAGATTGACGCATAATATTGGTCGCAGCGATTCTTGGAGATGGTAACGGTTTTAATTTTCCCTTCAATAGGACGATGAATAACTGCTTTGACTTCACCGATTTTTGGCAACTTCAAGCAACTTTCTAACACCTTGACGTTTTGGGGGAACTGGAGCGACTGCTTATTTTGCTTAGACTTAAAGCTAGGATAACCTGCTCTACGCTCAAAGAAATTGTTAAAGGCTACCCCTAAATTCAGGCAGACCTGTTGCAAGCATTGAGAGTAAGTCAATCCTAGCCATTCGTATTCTTCTTTGAGGGCAGGTATTTGTTTTTTGATATCATACCCTGACAGACCCTTGCCAGTGTCTTTGTAGGTTTTGTTCATCAAGTCCAGGCAATAGTTCCATAGCCAACGGCAGTTGCCAAAAGATTGCTCTAGTAACTGCTTTTGTTGCCTGTTTGGGTATAGCCTGATCTTGAATGCCTTTAACATTAGAGTGAATTGGAATTTCTATAAACAATAGTAGTATGCAAAGGATTTAATGTCAATCTTTGGGGCATTGAACCCCTCCATTGATCGCTTCTCCCATACGACACTCACCCTGTCGGGTAGAGTGCTCCGCTTCCCCGCGATAAGCTAAAGATTGATTGACTACACAGACGAGAAGAAAGATAATAATCGCGATCGTAAAGTTAATTTCTTTTAGATTACTGCATTCTTTCGCTTTTTCGGAGTTATCCTGTTTATAATTTGAAATTAGATAAGTATCATTCCATTCACATGGTGAACCTTAATTGAGCGAGAAACGGTAAAAAAGATTCATCTTGCTAAAAATCCTCCAGGGACGCGCCAAACTGCATTTTAACGAAAACTATCAGTAGTTGACAGATTTACCTAAATTGCGAGAAATTGAACAACGTGCTTTTTGAAACTCAGACCCGATAAAATACAATATAAGTAGCAAATCCCTGAAATCAAATTCACTTGAGGATTTAAGGTTTGAATTCCTTTAACCTTCGTACTATTGCGAACTCGTATTTCTCCTTTATCCTGTCTTCCCCCAAGTCAGTGGGTAATCCTGCAAATAATTCAGGGGATATTTTGGTTCGGACGGCTCGGGATTATGACCTGCAAAGTTTATCTGAAATTTTGACCGAGAGTTTTCATCCCTATGAAGGCTTAAACCGCTGGACTTATCCGTTACTAAAAATCGGAATTTATGAAGACCTAAAGAGTCGTCTCCACTTTCCTAGTTCCTACTATACTTGTCTAGTCGCGACCATAGGAGTCTCTGCCGTTAGTGGAGAAAATCAGCAGATTGCTGGAACAGTAGACTTAACCTTACGGTCTTTCGGTTGGAATTGGCATCGGCAAAAGTATCCTTATATTTCTAACTTAGCCGTCAGCCCCAACTATCGCAGGCGCGGTGTCGCCAGAAAACTTTTGTCAAGTTGCGAGAAAGCGGTTTCCTCCTGGGGTTTCAATGAACTTTACCTTCATGTTTTAGACAACAATCAACAAGCTCGCGATCTCTATCATAGTTGTGGGTATCGCCTAGAACGAGTTGAAGCCAATTATGGGGCTTGGTTTCGGTCATATCCTCACAAAATACTTTTACACAAAACTATTAACCCTCTTATTTAAATTTCTTTATCTTTTCTACTATGCTTGAACATGATGTTGTCATTATTGGTGGTGGTTTAGCTGGCTCTCGCGCTGCCCTAGAAATTAAACGAATTTATCCTGATACTGATGTTGCCCTAGTTGCCAAAACGCACCCAATTCGTTCCCATTCAGTTGCTGCTCAGGGTGGAATGGCTGCTTCTTTACAAAATGTTGACCCCGAAGATAGTTGGGAGGCACACGCTTTTGATACAGTTAAAGGCTCAGATTATCTCGCGGATCAAGATGCAGTAGAAATCCTCACCAAAGAAGCCTCAGAGGTGATTATTGACCTAGAACATATGGGGGTACTCTTCTCTCGTTTAGAAGATGGTCGCATTGCTCAACGTGCCTTTGGTGGGCATTCTCATAAGCGAACCTGTTACGCTGCGGATAAAACAGGTCATGCGATTCTTCATGAGTTGGTGAATAATTTACGACATCATGGCGTTCATATCTACGATGAATGGTATGTAATGCAACTGATTTTAGAAGACTCCCAAGCAAAAGGGGTGGTGATGTATCGCATTCTTGATGGCAAAGTAGAAGTCCTCCGTGCTAAAGCGGTCATGTTTGCCACTGGAGGCTATGGTCGTGTCTTTAATACTACTTCTAATGATTATGCTTCCACAGGGGATGGCTTGGCGATGTGTGCAGCAGCAGGGCTTCCTCTAGAGGATATGGAGTTTGTCCAATTTCATCCCACAGGACTCTATCCCGCAGGGGTATTGATTTCTGAAGCAGTGCGAGGCGAAGGTGCATATTTGATTAATAGTGAGGGGGAGCGTTTTATGAAAGATTACGCCCCAAAACAGATGGAACTTGCCCCCAGAGATATTACTTCCCGTGCTATCACCCTAGAAATGCGGGCGGGACGGGGGATCAATCCCCAAGATGGTAGCTCAGGAGGAGCTTGTGTTTTCCTCGATTTGCGCCACATGGGGAAAGAAAAAATCATGAGTCGTGTTCCTTTTTGTTGGGAAGAAGCCCATCGTTTAGTGGGGGTTGATGCGGTTTATGAGCCAATTCCAGTACGTCCTACCGCTCATTACTCGATGGGGGGCATTCCAGTAAATACAAACGGACAGGTGCGCAGCAGTGCAGAAGGATTTGTGGCAGGATTTTTTGCTGCGGGAGAATCTGCTTGTGTTTCGGTGCATGGCGGAAACCGTCTAGGAAGTAATTCTCTTTTAGAATGTGTTGTTTATGGGCGCAGGGTGGGAGGCTTTATTGCAGAATATGTCCAAAGCCGTAAGTTACCCGAGGTGGATGAATCGCTCTATCTGCGACAGGCAGAAGGCTCAATTCAAGGACTTTTACAGCAAGAAGGCACGATGCGAATCAATGAGTTACGAACTGCGTTTCAAGATTGTATGAGCGAGTATTGTAGCGTTTTCCGCACTGAAAAGGTTATGCAAGCAGGACTTGAACAACTGCAAGAGTTGAAGGCAAAATTCTCCCAGGTCTATTTGGACGATTCAGATACTTGCTGGAATACGGAACTGATTGAAGCCCTTGAACTTCGTAATCTCCTTGTTGTTGGGGAAATTATCCTTTCCTCTGCTTTAAAGCGCCAAGAAAGCCGAGGCGCTCATGCACGAGAAGATTATCCGACTCGGGATGATGATAATTTTCTCTGTCACACTCTGGCATATCATTCAGCTGCTGGAGTTGAGGTTAGTTATATGCCTGTGGTAATTAATCGTTTTGAACCCAAGGAAAGGAAGTATTAATGATTATTGCTGGCTGTCCAGCCTTTTGCTTCGGGGGAGAAGGTATATAGTTTACTGAAGTTTTGGGCTTTGGTTAAACGGATTCCTTCTGTGGTGACATAGGCAACTTCTGGTTCGTACTGGTTGGGGGGCTTTTCTGGCGCTCTAGCTAGGTTTTCCGCAATGCGCAATTGGGTTGGTTCCATTCTCAGGGCGAAAATGCGACTTTGGTGATTACCATCTGCCCCTGCATGGGTAACGCCACGCAAGTTCCCCCAAACGAGGATATCCCCTGCTGCAACAATGCTTGCCCCTGGGTTGAGGTCGCCTATTAAGATTACTGTGCCAGGATGGCTTATTTCCATTCCTGAACGGAGGACTGATTTCCAGTAGAGGGGTTCGACTAAGCCAGGGTTGGGTTGAGAGTATTGGGTAGCGAAGGATTCCCGTGATTGTTGGGTGACGGAATAACCTGCGGTGGCTGCTGCGACGGCGGTTTGCCTGCGACTTGTGACAACTTTTTGCAGATTGAGATCTGCTTGGGCTAAGGCATCGGTTAGATCTTGTAGTTGTCGGCTATCTATAAGGCGATCTTTAGCAATGAGGTGAACAGGGGCTTCATTTTGCCAAACGCGATCGCGCCCTTGCAAGCAGTGGTGTAGGGTTTCTTTGATTACTGACCAATCCTCCTGTTCTGAGGCTTCAGGAAGCATTAAGAGTAGATATTCTCCTTGGGGTTTGAGATAAACTTGTGAGTCTAAGTCAATAATTGATGATTCATCTTCGACAAAGGGCAACCCCTCCATATCTTCAGATAAGCCTGAATCAATTTTTGCTTCTAAGGTTTCATCAGCGGGAAGGGAACGAAAAGAAGGGACGGTAGAATCAGAAGTCATGCAAACAGATAACCTCAGCGTTTTATTAACTATTCAAAATCCTACCAGGAAAAGAAGATCTTGTGGTGAAAGTTTCTTTTGTTTTGTCTATTTGTAAACAAGTATTACAAAAATGCCGTCATAATGGCATAATGTCTTGACAGTCTCAAACAAACCTATTAAATTAATATGGTATACCCGGGTAAATCAAAAGAAAGTGATATGCACCAAAAGCAAAAAGTCACACTCTATATCCCTCCAGGACTTCACCGACAGCTAAAGATCCGCTCCGCTGTGGATACTGAATCTATGTCGGCACTAGTTGAAAAGTCTATTGCTTTTTACTTGAAGCATCCAGAAATAGTTGAAGATGTAGAGTCAGCTTGTGGACAAACCCATCGGGTTTATGAATGTCCCGAATGTCGAACCTCCTTAGTGAAAAGAGATGGAAAACTAGCTGCCATTCAAAATAAACCTAGTATTTTACCCGAAGAACTTTCGGTAGATGTCGATCAGGTTAGGCAGCCAGTAAAATCTAACCAAGACTCTCAAGGAGAAGAGGAACTAGTCCCCTGCTAAAAAAGAGTTGGGGAGAGCGGTAAACTCTCAAAGTGTCAGTGCTTGTACCAAATTAATCTATCTAGGTCGATGGTCATGAAAGAAGAGCTAAATATCCTTATACAGGCTCAATATCCTCTCATATACCTTGTTACTCCCGAAGAAGAACGAGCTGAACAAGCGATCGCGAAAATTGCCCAACTCGGTAGCCCTCATCGGCAGGTGTATGTTTGGACAGTAACTCACGGCATTGTAGAGTATGGTCAACCCAGGCACATTACCCAACACAATACAGTTTCCCCTGAAGCTGCAATTCAATGGGTCGTACAACACCGAGAGCAGGGAATATATATTTTCAAGGATCTCCATCCTTTTATCGACTCTCCTGCAACAACTCGCTGGCTTCGAGACGCGATCGCGAGTTTTAAAGGAACTCAAAAAACGATCATCCTGATGTCACCCTATCAGCAAGTTCCCATTGAATTAGAAAAAGAAGTGGTTGTTATTGACTATCCCCTTCCTGATCTAGCTGAATTGAATAAAGTCCTTACAAATCAGTTACAAATAGGCAAAAACGCGAGTATCAACACTGATGTCCGCGAAAAACTGCTCAAAGCAGCCTTGGGACTTACTAAAGATGAAGCAGAAAAAGTCTATCGTAAGGCACAGGTCAAAGCGAAACAATTAACAGAAGATGAAGTAGATATCATTCTTTCTGAGAAAAAGCAAATCATCCGTCGTAACGGTATCCTTGAATATATCGAAGAAGATGAAACCATTGATGCCATTGGAGGTTTAGAAGAACTAAAACTTTGGTTACGACAACGCTCTAACGCTTTTACTGAGAGAGCGAGGGAATACGGCTTACCCCAACCGAAAGGAATGCTAATTCTAGGAGTTCCAGGTTGTGGGAAATCTCTCATCGCCAAGACCACATCCCGTCTTTGGGGCTTACCAATTCTCCGATTAGATATGGGACGAGTCTATGATGGCTCAATGGTAGGTCGCTCGGAAGCTAATCTCAGAAACGCACTCAAAACCGCAGAATCTATTTCCCCAGCCATTCTCTTTATCGATGAACTTGATAAATCCTTTGCTGGTGGAACGGGATCATCAGATTCTGATGGCGGTACATCAAGTCGCATCTTTGGTTCATTTCTGACCTGGATGCAGGAGAAAACTTCACCAGTATTCGTCATGGCAACAGCAAACCGAGTTGAGAGACTTCCTGGAGAATTCCTCCGCAAAGGACGCTTTGATGAAATCTTCTTTGTTGATTTACCAACTAGTGACGAACGCCAAGAAATTTTTAAAATTCACTTAACCAAGCGACGCAAAGAGATCGCCAGATTTGATCTCGAGCAACTCGCCAAAGTTTCAGATGGATTTTCCGGTGCAGAGATAGAACAGGCAATCATCGCTGCGATGTATGATGCCTTTGCTCAAGACCGTGAGTTTACGCAGTTAGATATTATTGCTGCGATTAAAGCCACGCTGCCTCTATCTCGCACTATGACAGAGCAGGTCACAGCACTACGAGACTGGGCAAGACAACGCGCCCGACCTGCTGCTGCCTCCGTCGCTGAATATCAGCGTCTGGAGTTCTAACAGGCTTTCCTCTACAGGTTTGTAGGGGCAAAGGCTAACAAGTTATCTTGTTAGCAGTTATAAAAAAACCGCCCCATTCTTTCTAAGGCGGTATCATTCAAACCCAACTACTAGATCTAAACTATCGGAGCAAAACTATGTCTCACTTTAGCACTCTTCGTACTAAAATCACCGACGCTGAAATCCTCAAGACCTCCTTGAGTGACTTAGGAATCAGTGTAAAAGACAATGCTGACGTTCGCGGTTACAACGGTCAACGTCTTCGCGCTGACCTTGTTGCAGTCCTAGAAGGCGAGTATGATCTCGGCTGGTCTGAAAATAGCGATGGTTCTTTCGACCTAATCGCTGACCTTTGGGGTGTTGCTAAAAAGCACAACCAAACCGAATTGATCAACTCTATCAACCAAAAGTACGCTGTTAACAAAACTTTGTCACAAGTTAAGCAACGCGGACTTGAAAATGCTAACGTCAAGCTGGTTCTCCAGTAGATTTTAGAAGTGCATTCCCAAACTTACAAAGGTTAACCAATATTTAGGTTAACCTTTTTTTGCCAAAACAGCAAGCCCTATCAAGTTTTATTTCTTGACTGGGTTATTTTTTTCTCAAATTTGTCTTAACACTGTTCTCAAGTCTCGAAATCTCTTAAGATAGATTAAGATATGTAAACTCACCTCTAACAATAACCTTGAAACCTAAAAATAGGGTTGTCACCCAATGGCACGCACTTCAACCAATTTGGCAAGGCGGAGAGAAAACGGTTCAAGAGGGACTTCCCCACCACCAACTTTCCCCTGCTTGGCAAATCCTCTTACTTGGGGATGGTTCACCAACTCGCCATTTACGACTTCTCACTCAAGAGAAAACGGAGGTAGATGTCATTGATATGTCTGTGATTGGTATGGATGATGACCACGCCCCTAGTTTAATTGAGGCTGTCCCTGCGCCTCGGTTACGGAGACAGGTTTGGTTAAGAACCGCTTCTGAACAACGCCTTGCTTATGCGGTGTCTTGGTGGGATGCGAGTTTAGTAGATGAGTATTTACAACAGCGCACTTTGCCGATTTGGGATAATCTTTCTCGTTTACATAGTGAGTTGTATCGGGATATTCAGGGGGTTTATTATGGTCATTGTCCCCAACTGGAAACGGCTTTTGGTGAAGTGGGTCCTTTTTGGGGTCGTCACTATTTGTTTTGGCATAGTGGACAGCCTTTAACATTAATTTATGAGGTGTTTTCCCCTTATTTACAGAAATATTTGGGGCAGATGCACCCAAAGTCTTCTGAAGCTAAAAATGGTAAAATTAGTTGATTGACAGAAGCCATCCAGGGGACTTGAACCCCCAACCTACGCATTACGAATGAGTTGCTCTGCCAGTTGAGCTAGGACGGCATTATTTTAGTTTAACCTATAATTTTGCTTCGTAGTCAGGGCTTTAGAGGGAGTATTACAGTTTAGAGGATGTAGTCAGGGCTTCAATCCTAACTACATCCTCTTTTAATTTATTTGGCGATAACTTGACCAGAATGCCCTTCTATTTCACCAACTTCTTCACAACGACCACCAAGATATTTAGCTAAAAATTCTTCGGTGATGGCGTAGAAGTGGAGGCGGTTTTCTGGACGGGCGAAACCATGACCTTCATCGGTATAGAGAACATATTCTACTGGTTTCCCTGCTTTCTCCATTGCGGAAACAATTTGTTCGCTTTCGGCTTGTTTGACTCTAGGGTCATTTGCACCTTGTCCGATTAGGAGGGGTTTCTCAATTTTATCAACAAAGAATAAGGGCGATCGCGCTTTTAAAAATTCTTCTTCTGTTTCCATATTCCC
>JBBQDV010000130.1:0-8561 GCA_038320005.1 Cyanophyceae cyanobacterium | reverse complement strand
GACGAAACTACCTTAATAAAGTTACTGCGCGATCGCGCCAAAAATGAACCCGACAAAACCCTATATACTTTCCTCCCAGATGGAGAAACAGCGAATGGTTCTCTCACCTATCAATCCCTAGATCAGCAAGCGCAAGCCATTGCAGCCCAACTACAAACCTTTCTCTCCCCAGGAGATCGCGCCCTCCTCGTCTATCCCTACACCGACGGATTAGAATTTATCGCTGCCTTCTTCGGCTGTCTCTATGCAGGCGTAATTGCCGTTACCGATAGCCCCCCCCACCATAGTCGTGGTTTTGGCAAACTCCTTAAACGAGTTACTGACTCCCAAGCCTCAGCCATTTTAAGCACGAAAGGGCTTCTAGAGCGTTCCCCCCAACTTCCCCCCATCCCAACCCTCGCGACGGATCTCATCCCCATTACCCAAGCCAAAAACTGGCAAGAACCCCAGATTACAGCAGATAACCTCGCCTTCTTGCAATATACCTCTGGTTCAACAGGCAACCCAAAAGGCGTAATGGTTACGCACAAAAATATCTTAAGCAATTGCGCCCTGATTTACAAAAGCTTTGACTTTAGTAACCAAAATCGGATGTTTATGTGGTTGCCCCTCTTTCATGATATGGGCCTAATTGGCGGAGTAATGCTACCCCTATATAGTGATATAATCTCCTATCTCACCTCCCCCATAGCCATGATTCAAAAACCACTGCGCTGGCTAGAAGCCATTGACCGCTACCGCATTACCATCAGTGGCGGACCGAACTTTGCCTATGACCTTTTATGTGAAAAAGTAACCCCTGAACAAAGAAAAAATCTAGATCTCAGTAGTTGGGAAATCGCCTTTTCCGGTGCAGAACAAGTGCGAGCAAATACCCTAGAAAAATTCAATCAACTCTTTGCTGTCGCCAATTTCCGTCCCGAATCTTTTTATCCTTGCTACGGTATGGCAGAAACAACCCTCTTTGTTTCTGGAGGAGATAAAAAAGCATTACCCCCTGTCAAAACCATAGATAAAGTTGCCCTAGAAAAAAACCAGTTAATAGAGCAAGCAGGAGGAGAAAAGATTATCGGCTGTGGTTACGCAAGAGCAGAAGTTGATATTTGTATTGTTGACCCCGAAACCCATCAACCCTGTCCCCCCGATAAAATTGGCGAAATATGGGTTTCTAGTCCTAGTGTTGGTCAAGGTTATTGGGAAAAACCAGCAGAAACCACTGCAACATTTCAGGCAAAATTAGCCGGACAAGGGGAAAAACATTTTTTACGTACAGGAGATTTCGGTTTTCTAGATCAAGGAGAACTATTTATCACCGGACGCATGAAGGAAATGATGATTCTCTGGGGACGTAACGCCTATCCTCAACCCCTAGAAGAAACTGTGCAATCCGCCCATCCTGCCTTAAGACTCAACTGTGGTGCAGCCTTCTCTGTCGAGATTGATAACGAAGAACAATTAGTTATTGCCCAGGAATTGAAACGGTCACACTTAAAAAAATTCAACGAAGAAGAGATTTTCGGCGCAATCCGCAAAGCAATTATCGAAAAGCATCTTTTTGACGTTTACGCCATTGTTTTACTCAGAACTGGCTCAATCCCCAAAACCAGTAGTGGCAAAATTCAACGTCGCCTCTGTCGCAGTCAATTTCAAAACGGAGAAATGAAGATAGTGAGCCAATGGTCGAATCCCCTTGGTAGTAAAAGTAATATGTCCGACCTCCTCCAACTCATAGAAGCCTAATCACAAAAGGAAGCCCCTCCCTATCATGGTTCGTCAATGATCAATATAAACAAGCTCAAAGATTTGTCACCAAGCCCCCTCGTGGCAAATATATTTACCCTAGTTGACCTCCTGCGCCAACGAGCAGAAAATCAACCTGACCAAGTGGGCTACACTTTCCTAATTGATGGTGAAAACGAGAAAGAGACACTCACTTACCGAGAACTCGACCAAAAAGCGAGAGCCACAGCAGCCTATTTGCAGAAATATTGCGCCCCTGGTGAACGAGTATTACTTCTTTATCCGCCAGGATTAGATTATATAGTTGCCTTCTTTGGCTGCCTTTATGCTGGAGTTGTGGCTGTCCCTGCCTATCCTCCTCGCCCGAACCGTTCCCTGCTGCGTCTGCGTGCCATTATCGCTGATGCCCAGGCACATACTGCCCTCACTACCACCTCGATTCTATCGAACTTAGAAAGGCAATTCTCCCAAGCACCAGAACTAGAAAACCTAGCTTGGATAACCTCCGAAAAACTCTTTAACTTCCCTGCTTCTGCCTGGCAAATTCCTGATATAAATAGCCAGACCTTAACCTTTCTCCAATATACTTCTGGCTCTACGGGCAACCCGAAAGGAGTAATGATTAGCCATGAGAATCTTTTGCATAACCTCCACGCCATCTACCAATATTTTGGGCATACAGCAGAAAGTCGTGGCGTAATTTGGCTGCCTCCCTATCACGATATGGGCTTAATTGGCGGTGCTTTGCAGCCCCTCTATGGTGGTTTTCCCGTAGTTTTGATGTCCCCCCTGATGTTTTTGCAAAGCCCTGTAAGGTGGCTAGAGGCGATTTCTCGCTACCGTGCTACTACCAGTGGCGCACCGAATTTTGCTTACGACTTTTGCCTCCGCAAGATTATCCCTGAACAAATGGTAAATCTGGATTTGAGTAGTTGGCAGGTTGCTTTTAATGGCGCAGAACCGATTAATTATCAAACCCTAGAGCAATTTGCTCAGAAGTTTGCAGGTTGTGGCTTTAACCCGAATGCCTTTTCCCCCTGCTATGGTATGGCAGAATCGACCCTAATGATTTCGAGTCAGGATAGACGAATGCCTGTCGTCACAAAAATGGTGGAAGGGTCTGCCCTCGCTCAAAATCAAGTCATTCCTGCGACATCAGCACAAACCTCTGTCAAAAAATTAGTAAGTGTTGGTCATTTTATCCCTGATGAAACTCTAGTTATTGTTAATCCAGAAACCCGCAGAGAATGTCAAGAGGGAATAGTGGGAGAAATTTGGGTATCTAGCCCTAGTGTTGCTTGTGGTTACTGGAATCAACCTGAAGCGACGGAAGAAGCTTTTGCTGCCTATCTATTCAACCAGGTAGATGGAGAAAAAACGCCATTTTTGCGGACAGGGGATTTAGGCTTTGTCAGCGAGGGGCATCTCTTTGTTACGGGTCGCCTGAAGGAGATGATTATTATCAACGGTCTTAACTACTATCCCCAGGATATTGAATGGACAATTGAACAAAATCACTCGCAACTTCGTCCTCATTGTTGTGCAGCTTTCTCAGTGGAAAAATCTGGCAAGGAACAGTTAGTTGTGGTGATGGAGGTCGAACGCAAGTCATGGCTATCTTTGCGCAAAACTGCTAATTCCCCAGGGGAAAATGAGGAGGGACGAAAACTTTTAACTTCGATTCGGCGTACAGTAATCAAGAATTTTGATTTAGATGTTTATGAAATCTGTTTATTAAAACCAGGTAGCCTACCCAAAACATCTAGTGGTAAAATAAAACGTTTCGTCTGTCGCCAAGAATTTCTTGAGCAGACCTTAACTGCGGTTCCATTGCCAACTTCTTTACCAAATTAGCTATTTTAGTTTTTTTATCAATTACCTTATGAGTAAGTCTTTCAATCTAATTGCTCCTCTTCAGGATACTCTCCGAGAGTTCTTTTTATATAAAGTTGGGGCGAAGTTACTTTGGCAGTTTGAAAGGCTGATTCCTAAATATTCTCTCATTGGTGATACACCTTTTTTTGAAGCTTGTCAATTTGATTGGACTGAGGAACTTGAGGCAAATTGGGATAAGATTCGCAGTGAGTTAGATGAAGTTCTCAAGTATCAAGAGAATTTACCTAATTTTGAGGATATTTCTCCCGACCAAGGCAATTTAAGTGGTGCAGATAATCTTTGGAAAACCTATTTCTTTTATGGTTATGGCTATAAGATGGCAAAAAACTGCCAACGTTGTCCAGAAACAACTCGCCTTATCGAAAATATTCCAGGGATGAAAACTGCTTTCTTTTCGATTCTGATGCCAGGGAAACATATCCCTGAACATCGAGGTCCTTATAAGGGGGTAATTCGTTGCTTGTTGGGGCTAAAGATTCCTGAACCTAGAGAAAAATGTCGGATTCGGGTACGGGATGAAACTCGTTCTTGGGAAGAGGGGAAATGTTTGATTTTTGATGATGCTTTTCCCCACGAAGCCTGGAATGAAACGAAGGGGGTACGAGTGGTCTTGTTTATGGACATTGTGAGACCTCTGGGTTTTCCTTTATCTATTCTTAATCGTCTGCTTTTGAATTTAATTGCCTGGTCGCCGTTTGTGCAAGATGCCAATGTGAATCAGAAAAAATGGGATAAACGTCTCGAAAAGTTGTTTAATTCCTGATCTGATATTTATGAATAAATACGACAAACTGTAAATTTGCTTATAAGCTTAGGATAAATTCACTTTTACCAAGGAATTATAGATGATTTTTCCTACTGCTTGCTCATTTTCCCAAAAAGACTATCTAGCTTAAGATACAACTACAAATATAAATTTAATATTTTCTGATCCGAGAAACATGAAAAATGAAACGAATCTCTCTCTTGCTAATGGACATCGTAATTCTAATCATGAGAATGCTTTAGAGACAAATATAGAATCCTGGCTAACCTCTAATTTGGCAGCAAGATTAGATTTAGCAGCAGAAGAGATAGATAATTACATGGATTTCATGGATTATGGACTAAGTTCTCTCGAAGCTGTCAACTTGTCGGGAGAGTTAGAGGGCTTTCTTGGCTATCGCCTTCCTCCGACTCTCCTTTGGGATTATCCCAGTATTAAAGCCCTAGCCCAATATTTGGGTGATAATCCGCGGGATTTATCTCGCATAGAAAAGTCTTTCCAAGAGACAGCGACGACTGTTGATAATTCCGATATTCCCCTTGAATACTATCAGTTTGCTCAGTTTCCAGAATATAAACAACTGCAACAGCAATTAGGAGAAATTGAGCAGCGTGGGCTGGGTAATCCCTTTTTTGTGCCTCAACAGGGTATTGCGAAGGAAACTGCTCTTATTGATGACCGAGAATTAATTAATTATGCTACCTATAATTATATTGGTATGTCCGGTGATCCAGTGGTTTCTCAGGCAGCCCAGGAAGCGATTGAGCAGTATGGAACTTCGGTTTCTGCTAGTCGCCTCATTTCGGGGGAGAAACCCCTACACCAGGAACTAGAAGCGGAAATTGCGGATTTCTTGGGGACAGAGGCGAGTATTGTTTATGTGGGGGGACACGCTACTAATGTCACCACAATTAGCCATTTGTTTGGTAAAGATGACCTTATTGTTTACGATGCTCTTAGCCATAATAGTGTTTTGCAGGGTTGTTTCCTTTCAGGGTCGAGTTTGGTGACTTTTCCCCATAATGATTGGGAAGCTTTAGATAAGATTTTGCGCGATCGTCGTCGTCAATATCAACGGGTGTTGATTGTAATTGAGGGGGTGTATAGTACGGATGGTGATATCCCTGATTTGCCCCGATTTATTGAGGTCAAGAAGCGTCATAAAGCCTTTCTTATGGTTGATGAGGCACATTCGATGGGGGTACTTGGTGCAGGAGGACGGGGTATAAGCGAACATTTTGGGGTGAAAGCGACTGAGGTTGATCTGTGGATGGGTACTCTCAGTAAGTCTTTTGCTAGTTGTGGTGGTTATATTGCTGGTTCTGGGGAATTAGTGGAATATCTCAAATATACTGCTCCAGGTTTTGTTTATAGTGTTGGTATTTCTCCTCCTAATGCTGCTGCTGCTTTGGCTGCAATTCGTGTTCTGAAAGCAGAACCAGAAAGGGTGCAACGTTTGCAAGAGAGGTCAAAACTATTTTTAGATTTGGCTGAGAAAAAACGCCTCTATACTGGAACTAATAAGCATTCTCCAGTAGTGCCTGTGATTGTGGGAGAGGCTCTTAAATCAGTGCAATTATCACACAATCTTTTTAAACGGGGTATTAATGTGCCGTTTATGTTTTATCCTTCTGTACCGAAGGATGAGGCTCGTTTGCGTTTCTTTATTACCTGTAATCATACGGAGGAGCAAATTCGCTTTACGGTGGATACTGTGGCGGAGGAGTTGGAGAAGCTCGCTAGTAATGGCAAGATTTAAGGGACAACACGCGATTATTACGGGGGGATCTAGTGGGATTGGGAAGGCTCTGGCTCTGGCTTTGGCTAAGGAGGGGGCAAATATTTCCATCATTGCTCGTAATCAGGCTAAAAGCGCGATCGCGCAAACCGAAATTGAATCACTATGTCTCTCTCCTCAGCAACGGGTAATAGCAATAAAAGCAGATGTTTCTATTCAAACCGAGGCGGTGGGGGCGATAGAGAGGGCAATTGCTGAGATTGCGCCAGCAGACTTGTTAATAACTTGTGCGGGTATTGCTCAACCTGGGTACTTTTTAGAGATTCCTGTGGATGTGTTTGAAAGCGCGATCGCGATTAACTATTTTGGTTCTCTCTATTGTGTGCAGGCTGTCTTACCTAGTATGATCACACGCAAAGGAGGTCAGATCGTGTTTGTCTCTTCAGGAGCAGGGTTAGTGGGCATTTATGGCTATAGTGCCTATTCTCCTAGTAAGTTTGCGGTACGGGGTCTAGCAGAGTCTCTACGGGGAGAGTTGAAGCCTTTGGGAATTAATATTTCTATTGTTTATCCACCAGATACAAATACTCCCCAACTAATTGAGGAGAATAAGACTAAACCCCTAGAGACGAAAGAGATTACCGCCACAGCAAAACTGTGGGAAGCAGAAGATATCGCCTTAGAAATTATCCGAGGGATAGAGAAAAAAGTTTTCGCGATCGCGCCTGGAATCGAAATCACCTTATTACATCGTTTCCACAGTCTTTTCGCACCCCTCCTCAATTGGTACTTTGACCGCATTGTTGCACGAACAGAAAAGGAAAAAGAGGTCTAGCCGTACTAGATTAAGCTTCTGACACTATCACCTAAGTTAGGACGTACTTTAATCTGGACGACAACTGCGGTGATGTTATCGTGACCGTTATATTCATTAGCAAAATCAATTAGTGTCTCAACGCCTTTTTCCAGGTTGGCTTTCGAGCTAATTAAAGGCGCGATATATAAGTCACTGTTATTTTCCAGGAGATCATTATCAGAAAGTCCATCGGAGCAAAGCAGCAAGACCATATCTTCATTGATTTCTAAAAAGTTAATATCAGGATAGATATAGCTATTGTCTCGTGGACCAATGGCTTGAGTGAGTTGATAAGCATCCGCTCTCCCATAAGCGAGTTCTGGCTCAACTCCGCGCTGAATTTCTCGCTGTCCAACTTCGTGGTCAATGGTAATTTGTCGTAAACCTTTCTTGTGGCTATAGCTGTAAATACGACTGTCGCCAATATGCGCGATCGCGATTTTGGTATCTTGTACTAATACCATTACTAAAGTAGTCCCCATCCTCCCACTACCAGAACTAGCATTTTCTTGATTCACCTCATAAACTTCCTGATTTGCCAGAAATATCCCTTCTTGAATCTGCTCCCGATTCGGTAATTGATCATGCCAACAGCCTTTAAAATAGCGCAATAAACTCTCCGTTGTCATCGCACTAGCCACCTCTCCTGCTGCATGTCCTCCCATACCATCACAGACGACGTATAGCCCTTTAGCAGACAGATTTTGCCCTAAAACAGTTTCTTGTTTATTAATATGAGTTTGAATAGCATAATAGTCTTCATTATGATGGCGTTGTCTGCCAACATTTGTCACCCCTGCATCCGTAAGACTAAAAATTTGCATCGGCAGTAACACCGTTGCTTCATCAACGTCAGTCACCATATTACCCTGGAAATCATCCTCAGAATCGCTAGTCTCTATTTCCCATTCGGCTTGAGTTTCAGCAATTTTGGCAAGTCGCGATCGCGCTTCGCTAACTTCCGTAATTTCCCCCACAATCATCCCCTCAAGCAAAGACTTCAACTCTAATTGCTCAAGATACTGCTGCCAAAATTGCGCCAAATCAGCCAAACTTAATACTCCATCCAGTGCATCAGGATAAACCTGCTGTAAGCACAAACTTTGGTCTTCATCAAGGCGTAGATTAGCTTCAACCCCTAAACTTTGGCTATACCCCATCTCCGATAAAGGTTGCCACAACAGCAGCATCTCATCAAGCCAGTGCAAAATTTGGATTAAAGGCAAATCCTCTCGAATTAGCACCTCAGTGACTAAATCCCACTCCGAGCGATCCTCAAGAATAAGAACTTGTTGAGTTCCTTCCTCCCAAACATCGTAAACCAAAGGCAGAACTAAATAAAATAAATCTTTTAGCCCCAAATAGGGGATCGCTATAGCGAGAGTATTGTCTCCATCGCCCTTACCTAAACTTACCTGCACTTCAGGTTGTGTAAGAGGCTGCCCATCTACCACTAAAACTTGCACCCAATGCTTATCCTCTTCCCCAGGAACTGCCAATTTCCCCTTAACCTCAAGAACTCGGTAACGTTTTTGGGTATCTAGATAAGTTCCCCCTTGGATACT
>JBBQDV010000129.1:0-8754 GCA_038320005.1 Cyanophyceae cyanobacterium | reverse complement strand
ATCTGGACTGAATAAGTCTTGGTCTGATGCTGCGTTTGGTAACTTTTTCAAGACACTGAAATACATAGCCGAAAAAGCTGGATCAGTAGTCATTTCAAAAAACCCTGCTTACACCTCAATGATTCTCAGTTATCGGGATGAAGTGATTTTCACCGATTGCAGTATCAGAGGCTATTGGGATGAGCAGGAATCTTTGATGGTTGACCGTGACATTAATTCTGCGATTAATTTGAAAAGACTGGGGTTGGACATTTTCCCCAGTATAAAACGCCGTAGTGGGAAGCTTTTCATAGTCGGAACTATGGATAAGAGTACCACGAAGGAAATCCTTCATATCCTTTATCGGGCTGTTGGAAGCCTACTCCATACCCGTTAGGGTTGGTGTAGGAGTATGTCACATAGATAGTAGGCAAGAAAAGCACTACCTAAAGGTACAGTTAAATTATCTACGCCTAATTTCGATAAAGCTTCCAAGGCTGTTGCTACCAAGGCAACAATTCCAGTTATTCCCACAATTTGCCAAGAAACCCCCGTATTGGCAAATATAAGAACAATAATGAAGTAACTAGAGAGGAACATGGCGAGAGAGCCTTCCCAACTCTTAGAGATACCCCAGATTTGATATTTATGCGTCCCGAAGCGTTGTCCAATCAATGCAGCTAGACCATCGCCCCAAGTCATGGTTAGAATGCCAATAACAGTATATTTCGGCATTGTTGACCAGAACGCAGCGGTGAGAATACCAATACTTAGGGCGTAAAAGAAAGTCCCTAAACTCTTTCTCCCCACACTATTAATACTCGGTAGAATAGGTAGAGCGTAGGAAAGTAACGCAACGCAAGAAGCTATTCCCGAAGCAATTAAAATCGGTAAAGCAGGAATTCCGAACCACCACGCAATTAGGATCACATTACCAGAACCAATATGAACGACTTTACGAGTTAATTCTGTATCTGTTGCTCCCAAATTATTTAGTTTTTCAGCAATTACTACAAGAATAGCTAAGTAAGCGAAGACAAGACTAAGAGGAATTAAAATTGATTCTTGCATAACAATAGATAAAATTAACCTTTTTGCTTATTAGGTGCTGAAGCTTTCCCTTTTAAAGGATTCTGAAAGAAACTTCCAGTTTGAGGTGGTAAATCGGGATCGTTGATAACATCAGCTAAACTATTTGCTACTCCAGTTAGGGGAATGGCGAGGATTACCCCAAGAAAGCCAGCAATTTTTGCCCCTAGTAAGAGGGAAATAAAGATTACCGCAGGGGAAACTCCTGTTAGATTACCCATAATCCGAGGGGCGATTAAATTATCCTTGATTTGTTGTAGCGCGATCGCGATCGCGAGAACTTGTAGTGCTAATAAGCCATTAATTATCGCCACAATCACTACCACCGTTACAATTCCCAAAGTTGCGCCAATAAAAGGAATAATCTCCATAAAGCCAATAAACACAGCAAAGAGGAGGAAAAAAGGCACTTTTAACAGCCAAAAACCCAAAGAAAGAGTCGTGGTCATAAATAAGCCAAGAATCAGTTGACCCGTCACAAAACCCTGAAGATTGCGTTCAATTGAGACAGTTAACTCTCGTTGAAGTGGAGGGGCGAAAATATTAATTAAATTTTGCCATAAACGCTCCCCATCGAGAAGAAAATAAAAGGAGATAACTAGGATGAGAATTATATTGAGTAAAGTATTAAAGGTATCAATAACAATATCAAATCCCGTAGAAGCAATTGCTTCTGCTTTGGCTTCAATACGCTCAAGAATTTGCGAAACCAAAAACTGCACATCGACATTATAAGGTAACTTACGCTCAAGACTCCAAAGCTGAAAACTATCTAACTGCTGTTGTCCTGTATCGAGAAGTTCAGGAAGTCTGGTAATTAATTGTCGCCCTTGGGTGACAACTGGGGGTAAAAGAATAAAAACCAGAAACAGCACAATAAACCCCGTTCCTAGATAGACCAAAACCGCAGCCAGAGAGCGAGGGAACAGCTTTCTAAGGGCTTTGACAGGATAATTGAGCAAAAAAGCTACTAACCCTGCTGCAATTAGAATACTGACCAATCCCCCCAGATAACTAATCGTCTTCACTGTTAACCATCCTGTTACGAGGATGAGTAACCAAGTAATCAAAAACTTTTGAAAAGGGGTGAAAAGAGAGGTCATGACGGGGGAAAGGGAGAGGGACTAAAACGGAGAAAAGACACGTTGATTATTCCGTGTCTCCATAAAAAATAAACCCATTCAATCTAAAAGATTAAGCCTCATCTTCTTCCTTCTGAGGATTTAGTTGGGCGTTTACTTTTGCTTTTTCAAGGCGTTCTTCCGCATTCGCCATAACCGCATCAAAGTCTTCTAGAAGTTCCCCTGGATGTTCTTCTAAAATCTTTGTGGTCAGAGAAATACGATTTTTCCACTCATCGATATCAAGAATTACTACCTTAATATCTTGGTTGGGTTCAAAGAGTTTTTCGAGAGATTCAACCCGTCCCCCACTCACTTGTTTAATATGCAAAAGTCCAGTGATTCCATTCAAGTCGATAAAAGCACCATAGGGTTTAATATTTACCACTTTTCCACTAATCAACTGACCTTTTTCAATCTGGCGGACTAAATCAGCCTTAGCTGCTTCCCGTTGGGAGAGGACAAGCTTTCTTTCTTCGGAATCTATTTCCAGGATAGTCGCAGCGAAAGATTGACCAATGAGGACATCTAATTCGCCTCGTTCAATAAGGTGCGATCGCGGAATGAAGCCTCTTAGCCCTTGTACTTGTCCCGTAACACCACCACGATTAACCCCATTCACCTGTATTTGTACAGTTTTTCCTGCTTCTTTGATCTCAACCAACTCGTCCCACACTTGCTGAACCTGTAACTGGCGACGGGAGAGAACTGTGCGTCCTTCAGGGTCTTGTTCCCGTATAATTAGAAATTCAATTTCTTCACCTTCGGGGAGGATTTCCGCAATATTAGCGACTTCTGTGAGGGCGACTTCACTTTTCGGCACGAAACCAGGGGATTTTCCCCCAATATCAACATAAGCTCCTTCAGAATCGTACTCGTAAGCCTTACCCCGAACAACTTGTCCTTTCGTGAAAATATAATCGTGTTGATCCAAAGCTTTTTCAAAGTCTTCCATCGAGAAGGAAACATTTGGCTCTGGGGATTGGGTCGAATCTGTAGTCATAACGAAACAATTTATTAATGATCAAGTTTAAAGGATGATCGCAGTATTAAGCAACCATTTAGGCTAAACTCCCCCGAATTAATCATTTTGCTGCGGGAAATTTTCAAGATCAACTGCCGTTTGATACCATATCTGTAACTCCTGCATGATAAGGCAACTTATGGCAATATCTTCTCTCAATAAGGGCAGAACGATTCAATTTCATATTCAGCCAGATAGTGACATCTCTGCTTCTAAGCAACTACTAGAGCAAATTCAGTTCGCGATCGCGTCAAGACAATATCCCCCTGGTGAACGCCTTCCTAGCACCCGACAACTAGCGATGATCACTGGCTTACATCGCAACACGATCAGTAAAGTTTATCAGCAACTCGAAGAAACTGGGCTTGTTGAATCTCAACCTGGCTCAGGAATTTATGTCAAATTTCAAGATCCAGAAAACGGTGGTCATCCCCCTTCTATTATTCCAGACAAATATCCTCAAGCCTGTCACCTCGTCAAAGACAGTCTAGATAAACTCCTCTCTCAAGGCTGTTCCCTCACCCAAGCAAGGGAATTATTTTTAGCAGAAATTGATTGGCGTTTACGCTGTAGTGCGCGAGTCTTATTGAGCGTCCCTGAACGAGATTTAGGGGCTGGGGAACTAATGACCAGAGAACTAGAACAATCTCTGGGGATTCCAGTCCAGTTAGTACCCACCGAAGAACTAAGCCAAGTCCTAGAACAAGCCCAATCTGCTACCGTTGTCACCAGTCGTTATTTTATCAGCGAACTACAAGAAGTTAAAATTCCTGATTCCATTCGCGTTATCACCGTTGATATCTACGACTACCGCCAAGAACTAGAACTTGTTTATCAACTCCCCAAAGGAAGTTATCTCGGCTTAGTCAGCTTAAGCAAAGGAACATTAGGGGTTGCAGAGAGTATTCTCCATAGCTTACGGGGAGATGATATCTTAATTGTCACCGCCCAGAGCAAAGACGAAAACAGACTTAGTTCTATTGTTCGCTCTGCTCATACCATTATCTGCGATCGCGCTAGTTATGAATCCGTTCAAAACTCCATTAACCAAACCAGAGAGGACTTAATTCGACTTCCCAAACTCTTTTGTAGTGAAAACTACATTAGCACTGACTCCATTATCTTACTCCAACGAGAACTCGGTCTCACCTAGAACTTATCCGATTCACGGCGAGGGTTTGCTTGTCCAGGTTGATTTAAGAATAAATTACCCGCAGAATCATTTTGGTAAATACAACTAATTCGTGGTGAACCACCTTCGAGATTACCAGTAAAGCCAAAAGTATTCATGCGATGCTTACAATCTCTCACCTGTTCAGGCGTTACCAGATTTTCCCTCTCCAGTAAAGACCAGTTATTGCTTCGCAACACACAACCAGGCTGCATCTTCGGCTGGGTCACATAGACACTAAAGGGGTTGAGAGAGACAAACAAGCGCACATCTGTGACAATCGCACTCGCACCATATTGAATACACAACTCAGGGTTAGGCGCACTACGGTCGATCACTTCTCGCGAAGCCACATTTTCAGGGTTGAAACTAGCCGTAGAACTGAAAGCGATCCCCACCCCAATCCCAATCACAAAAATGCAACCCACCAGGGCTACTGAAGCATAACTCAAATTAAATAGAGGTAGAGAAGGAGTTTTTTTTGGGCTAGGGGGACGATCATAAGAGTATCTAGGATTACTTTTTTTCATCACTTAAATAGTGTCTAATATGCTAATATATTTTGGATTTGATTATAAGTCTCTTGGCAACTAATTCTATTCTAGACAGAAAAAGGTTAGGGTTAGCTAAAATAAAACAGGGTGTTTCACTGACTAGATAAACTCTTGTTGGTCTTAGCTTAGATCTCAAGGCAATTCTGTTAAAATCATTACAAAAATTTGTGAACTCTTCTAAACCTTCTTCGATCAACAATTTACTCGATCAATTTAACCTCTGTCGGCAACTCCGTTTTAATGGGAACTTAGATGTTCAGGACACAGATGGTAATACCTGGATTTTCTACTATCGCTTAGGGCGTATTGTCTGGGCAACAGGAGGAGTTCATCCCGTTCGACGCTTCTATCGAAAAATTACCCAACACTGCCCGCAAATCAACCTCAGAACCCTGAATTTTGGTGATAGCGTTGCTCAAAGCAATAGTTGGGATTATCATATCCTGACTTTACTTCATCAACGCCAGAAGCTAAAACCCGAACAGGTTAACGCGGTTGTGGAAAGCACTATCACCGAACTACTTTTTGATATTGTGCAAAGAAGCGTATTTTCTCCCCTTAGTAGTGATCATAACCAAGATGAAATCTTAGATGTGCCTCTTACCCTAAGTAGTTCTGATTCATTTTTGCAACAAGCCCAAAAAGATTGGGAAAAATGGCAACAAGCTAAACTCACAAAAATATCTCCTAACCTCGCCCCAAAGCTAATCCCTTCAGAAAAACTCCAAGCACAACTCAATGAGCAAGTCTATCAAAATTTTGTGCAACTGCTGACAGGTAAATCGACATTACGAGATTTAGAACTGAAGATAAAACAAAACCCCCTCAAATTAACCCGTTCTTTATTGCCTTATATCCAGAAGGGAATGGTTAAACTGGTAAAGCTTCCTGATTTGCCTTTACCCATTAAGCAACAGCGCATTGCTTCTTCCCAGACAGAAACGAAAACAAGAGAGGAATTCCCCCTTATTGCTTGCATTGATGACAGTCCCCAAATTAGCGAAATGTTAGGGAGTATGTTGACCCCGCATAACTATAAATTTATCGGTATTCAAGACTCTGTACAAGCGATTCCACTACTAATTGAGCAAAAACCAAGTCTGATTTTCCTCGATCTAGTTATGCCTGTGGCTAATGGCTACGAAATTTGTGCTCAACTGCGGAGGATGTCTCTGTTTGCCAAGATTCCGATTATTATTGTTACAGGAAGTGATGGTCTTGTTGATCGGATGCGAGCCAAAATGGTAGGGGCGACAGGATTTATGAGTAAACCCTTAGAACCGCAAAAGGTTATGGCTTTGGTTCGTAAATATGTGCCAATTTCTCAGAAGCAAACGAGTAGGTAAAAAAGGAAACATTAACTTTGCTATACACTTATTTTTAACTCCTTGCCCAAAGGCGAAAAAGTGCAATAAGTTTTCTAAAATAAAGAAAGAAGACTTATTAAAAAATGATTTATAGTGACAACATTAGTTGAACTACTGCCTTTAGTCGAAAATCCGCTACTTTTAGAAAAACGCCTCCAGGAACTTCCCTCTGAACCAGGGGTATATTTGATGCGTGATAAAAGTGATCGTATTTTATATATTGGTAAATCCAAGAAATTACGTTCTCGCGTCCGTTCCTATTTTCGTGATTCTCAGCGTCTCAGTGAACGGATTGCGATGATGGTGCGTCAGGTGGTGGAGATTGAGTTTATTGTCACGGATACGGAAGCGGAAGCTTTAGCTTTAGAAGCAAATCTGGTTAAGAAGCATCAGCCTTATTTTAATGTCCTCCTTAAGGATGATAAAAAATATCCCTATGTCTGCATTACTTGGTCAGAGGCTTATCCGCGTATTTTTATAACTCGCAAACGGAGGCAGAAACAAGAAAAGGATCGCTATTATGGTCCTTATGTGGATACTCGCTTATTACGGGATACCCTGGCAATCATTAAACGGATCTTTCCTTTGCGCCAACGTCCAAAACCTTTATTTAAAGACCGTCCTTGTTTAAATTATGACCTGGGGCGTTGTCCTGGGGTTTGTCAGCAACTTGTCACCCCTGAAGAGTATCGCAAGATTGTCGCAAAAGTGGCGATGGTATTCCAGGGACGCACCCATGAGTTAATTGATCTCCTTAATACACAGATGGAGAAGGCGGTAGAACAGCTTAATTTTGAACAAGCAGCCCTTTATCGCGATCGCGTTTTAGCTTTGCAAGCCCTACACTCTGATCAAAAAGTATCCTTATCTGATGATACTATTTCCAGGGACGCGATCGCGATCGCCCATGACGACAAACACGCCTGTATGCAGCTATTCCAAATCCGCGCGGGAAAACTTGTGGGACGCTTAGGCTTCTTTGCTGATGCCCAATCTGGTAGCCCTGGGGAAATATTACAACGAGTTCTCGAAAATCATTATAGCAGTGCTGATCCAGTGGAGATCCCCACAGAAATATTAGTGCAGCACCCCCTCAGTGAGCCAGAAATGCTTAGTGAATGGCTAAGTAGTCAAAAAGGACGGAAAGTTAATATCATTGCCCCCCAACGGCAAATGAAAGCAGAACTAATTGAAATGGTGGAACGCAATGCAGTTTATGAGTTAGAACGCACCCAACGCTTTGCAAGTCGTAATACCGCAGCCCTGCTTGATTTAGCCCATATCCTCGACTTACCAGAAATACCTAAACGCATTGAAGGTTATGATATTTCCCATATCCAGGGTTCAAACGCTGTCGGTTCACAGGTCGTCTTTGTCGATGGAGTACAAGCAAAGCAGCATTACCGCCATTATAAAATTAAAGATCCTAATGTTAAAGCAGGTCACTCCGATGACTTTGCTAGTCTCGCTGAAGTGATACGCCGACGCTTTCGCACATTTGCCCAAAATCCTGATTTACAACGCCAAGGAAACCCCGATTTCCCAGATTTAATCATGATTGATGGCGGAAAAGGACAGCTTTCTTCTGTGGTGGAGGTATTACAAGAACTGGAATTACTGGAAGATGTCAAAGTAGTTAGTCTCGCTAAACAACGAGAAGAAATCTTTCTTCCTGGGGAATCCTCTCCCCTTAGTACCACCGCAGACCAGCCAGGAGTGCAACTATTGCGTCGTTTACGAGATGAAGCCCACCGTTTTGCTGTTAGCTTCCATCGTCAACAGCGTAACACTAAAATGACGCGATCGCGCCTTGATGAAATCCCAGGTTTAGGCTTTGAACGCCAAAAGCTACTTCTCGCCCACTTTCACTCCGTTGACTACATCCGCGAAGCCTCTCCCCAGCAGCTTACAGCAGTTTCTGGAATTGGCGAAAAGTTAGCAGAGGAAATTCATAACTATTTCCATCCTAAGTAATAAAAAAGGTTTAGTTGGGTGCTTTTTGCCAACCATTTTCTCTAGCTTCAGCTTCTGTACAAAACCATCTTTCTCCATAGGTAGGATCAATATTCGTTCCTTCGTAATCTTGCATTCCTGGTATGTGATAAAGTTTCCTTTGCGAGTTATGGGAAATGTTTCCTTTAATATTGCAGTCAGGTTTAGGGATAGAAGTAATTGGAGGAGGCGCGATAGATGTTGTGGTAGGGGAAGACTGATTACCGATAAATTCTCTCGCAATCAAACCACCGATTACTAAAACAGCAAAAAAGATAATTTTAGACATTAAGGCATTATTCCTGAAATTTTTAGCTTTACGCTTGTGAAATCTAGCTTTATGTTCATATCCAGTAATCGTAGCACAGAATGAAAAAGAATCCTTAATAACTACTTTTGAATAACTTTAGTCTTAAGCCCCAGTTTAAATAATTTGTGCTAAAAACTTCCGCGTTCT
>JBBQDV010000128.1:0-8802 GCA_038320005.1 Cyanophyceae cyanobacterium | reverse complement strand
TCTCCTTGGAGGACACCGCGAATTGCGTGCCAATAATCAGGAACTTTACCGATATCAACCCATTCAAAATCCATAGGAACTGCATAAAAAGGTGCGCCAATTTCCACTAACTTCGGAAACAACTGACTACCAATATCGTATTCCGTATCAGAAGGAATATAATCAATTACCTCGGGTTCAAAAATATAAATTCCAGTATTAATATTATTACTAAGGGCTTCTTCTATAGTCGGCTTTTCCTGAAACGACTGAACCCGATTTTCTGCATCTGTAACCACAACTCCATAACTTGAAACCTGATCTTGAGAAACAGCCTTTGTCACAATTGTCGCGATCGCGCCTTTTTCCTTATGCCACTTGATCGCTGCGGTCAAATCGAGATCAATTAGAGCATCCCCACATAATACGACAAAAGTATCATCAAAAAAGGGATTAAAATCTTGAATCTTGCGGATTCCCCCCGCCGAACCAACCGCTTCCCCAACTAGCTGCCCATCAACGATACTCCCCTCAAAAGAATAACCAATGCGCACCCCAAACCGTTGCCCATCTCGAAAATAACCTTCAATTTCCT
This sequence comes from Cyanophyceae cyanobacterium, assembly GCA_038320005.1. Taxonomy (GTDB): domain Bacteria; phylum Cyanobacteriota; class Cyanobacteriia; order Cyanobacteriales; family SIO1D9; genus JBBQDV01. The sequence goes on along the minus strand of JBBQDV010000128.1, from coordinate 8,228 downwards.
CCGCAAGATGGCTCACATTCACCATAATTTCATCAAAACCATGCTGGCGCAAAAGTTCCAAAAGGAACTCCATAACAGGCTTTTGCATAATTGGAATTAGGGGTTTGGGAATAGTGTAAGTAATGGGGCGAACCCGTGTACCTTTTCCCGCAGCCAAAATCATTGCTTTCATAAATCCTCGCTTCTTGAATTATTATTTGGGTAAATTTACAGTTGCCTATTGTTTAAATTTATTATTCTTCACTCTAAACGCAACAAACTAACTAGAAGTTAACTATTTGAGAAAACGAACTTTTAAATCTTGATAAAATTCTTCTTGGGACAACTCTACTTTAGATTGTGCAGATAAAAGTAACAACGCCCAAAATACGCCAACCCGATCCTTTTTCGTTCCTTGTTTGGCAGAATCAGGAGAATTTCTGCCCCATAACTGTAGCAATACCTCTAAATCTAACCAATCATTCTCTAGAGATAGTTGTGACCACCCTCCCTCCAAGAAAGTCTCTAATTGTTTCGCTGTCTCGGTGAGATCTTCACTATGGGCGAGTTCAGAAATAGTTTGGGCAGATTCTCGCCTTGATTGACCCCGAGTTAGTTTAGGGCTAGGACGACGAGGGGAATCGAGAACTACCGCCATCTGCTTAATCTGTTCTATCAACTCCTCCAGAGTGACGCGACGACGGCGAGGGGGTGGGGCTGCTGCGCGTCTATGGAGGTAATTTTCTAAGTGTTTCGGTAGAGGTTGATCCGTAGTAGTGACTATCTCTGTTGTTATTTCTTCTAAATCTGGCGGTTCTTCCGCAATTAGTTGTAGAGTTTGCGCTTTGAGTAAAACTAGCATAGATGCCCACACAAAGGCTTGTCCTGACTGGGGTAAATCCGCCTCTTGGACTTTGGTATCTAAACCTTTATCCACTCCCACATCAGTGAGATAGCGGTCAATCACATCAATAACTTGCACATCCCAAGGATTAATTTCGCCCCTTTGTGCCAAATCGAGGAGTATTTCAATCGCAGATTGGGCTGCAACAAATCCGTCTTGATCTGAATTAAGCTGAGTTGATGGTGAGAATGTCAATTTCTTTAGACCTCATTTTTCTTTAGACATCACGGAAGTTAAAATAAGCACAATCGGTTCTTGAACGAGTCAAATATTATCATTATGTCAACCACTACTTCCAAATCCCCTGAACTTGCTTCTCGTTTAGTCAATGGTTTGTTAGGTGTCAAACCTCTCGCCAACTTAGCCAAAAACCAAGCCCGTAAGATGATGGTTAAACGTGCGGAAAAATTAGGTATCCCCTGGACTGAAACAGTAGATAAGTTACAAAAGCGAGATTGGGAGGAAGATTGGCAAGCAGTAGTAAATCCTGACTTGGCTTATCCTAAATATTATCTCACTTCCTTTCATGCTTATGACGAAGGTAATTTAAGTTGGAAACCCGCATTAGAAGTGGAATCTGCTGCTTTAGCAGTGCATTCTGGCATTTGGGAAGGTGCAGGGATACAAGGAGATAGTAAACTGCGTCAAAGTTACCATGAAATTGTGCAAGAGTTAGATATTCATCCGAGAGATATTTTAGATATCGGTTGTAGTGCTGGAATGAGTAGCTTTGCCCTCCAGAAGCTTTATCCTGACGCGAAACTCACGGGTTTGGATTTGTCGCCCTATTTTCTTGCTGTCGCCCGTTATAACGCCCAAGAACGCTCTGTAGATATTAATTGGCATCATGCACCCGCAGAAGCTACTGGCTTACCTGACCAAAGTTTTGATCTCGTTTCTGCTTGTTTGCTATTTCACGAGTTACCTCAAAAAGCAGCAAAGGAAATTTTCATCGAAGCGAGGCGTTTGCTGCGACCTGGGGGCTATTTGTCGATTATGGATATGAACCCAGCTTCAGAAGCTTATCGGAAAATGCCTGCTTATATTTTTACTTTACTTAAAAGCACTGAACCCTATTTGGATCAATATTTTAATTTAGATATTTCCCAAGCCCTGGAAGCAGCAGGTTTTACAACGCCAACTATCCGCAGTAATAGCCCTCGACATCGGACGATTATTGCCCAAGTTAGGTAGTTGGTGAGGGGGTGAGTTAATTGGGAATGAAGGGATAGGTTCTGATGACGAAAATAATTACGGCTAAAATCGCGATCGCGCCATCAATTATATTACCAATAAACGAACCCACAACTGTACCAAAACTAACCTTAAGGGCAATCTGAAAACGATTCTGACCTGGTTCAGGTTTGCGGGTCAAGATTTCACCAATAAACGCCCCAATAAAAGGACCGAAAAATAAGCCAATTAATGGACCTCCAAGAGGTAAAGCAGGTAATAGCCCAAATACACCGAGAACTAAGCCAACTATCGCCCCAATTTGTCCCCACTTACTCGCCCCAAAGCGTTTCGCCCCCAAATAACTCCCCAGAAAGTCAGCGATCGCGCTTAAAACTAATAAGCTAATGACAACTACCATTGACCAGCCAATTCCAGCAAACTTCGTCAGGAAGCCCCAAGCTAAAACTGAACCGATAATCAAAGGAAAGCCTGGAATTCCTGGTAATAGTTCGCCAACTGCACCGATGCTCATTACAATAACGAGTAACCAATAAATAATTGTTAGATTCATCTTCTATAACTTTTCAATAAAAGGCGCGATCGCGTTTATAAATTCTTCTGTTGATTCATAGGGGAGAACATTACGCCCAGGAATCTGTATAGCTTCACCCTGGGGTAGATTTTGCGCGTAAGCAACCATCCGTTCTTGGGGTGTTTCTTGTTTTCCTGTACTACTAATGCTAGAAGCATATTCCCCAAACATTGCTAGAGTAGGCTGAGAAATAGACGCGATCGCGTTTTCATAATTCTCACGCCAGTAACCTGCTAAAAAGGAAAATACTGCATGACGACTGGCTAAATCCTCAGACCCTTCTTTTAAATCACCCAACCATTGATCGTCAACAGATTCAGGCTTTTCAAATAGTTTATCTTCCGAAAAAGATTGCAAAAACTGACGACGACGGGCGTAACGATAAAAAGCCTTACCCAAAGGAGAATCAAACAAGTTCCAAGCAAGACGATGTTTCCAAGCAGGGGTGTCTGTCGTCATCAATTTCCAAGATGGAGGACCCGCAAAGATAAAGCCTTTAATGAGATCATTCCCCTCTTTAGAGACTAACTTAATCGCCACTGGACATAATGCCCCCTGAGCAATAACTACCACAGGCTTTTTGATAATATTAACCAGAAAATAATTTAGTTGCTCTGCCCAATCATCGGGGGTGTAGACTGTATGAGGCATATCAGATTCACCACAACCGAGTAAATCAGGATTATAAATCGGATAAGGTAATTGTGACTGCTGACAAAAACGATGCCAAAATTTCTTGGATAAACCAACCCCCACAGGATGGATTAATAGCAACCCCAGGTCAGATTCCCCAGGATAAGCTTCATAGCTACAACGAAAGTCTTTCCAAGTGTAAAATTCAGGGGAAGCCATAGTTTGAGTTTGTTCTAAATTGCTGTTCTTCTTCCCAATGATAACTGTTACAACACCTTAGCTTTGGTATTATATCACTATGCAAATATCTTTATCGAGACCTTGCAGATCTCCAAAATCAAAGAAATATTGGGGTGTCCTAATTTTCACTTAAAACAGATGACGAAAAAAACAATTGGACTCGATGATCAACTCTATCACTACCTGCAATCTATTTCCTTGCGAGAACCAGAAATATTAACTCGCTTACGGGCTGAAACCGCGCAACATTCCCAAAGTAGAATGCAAATAGCCCCAGAACAAGGGCAGTTTATGGCATTATTAGTGAAATTAATCGGGGCAAAAAAGACTTTAGAAGTGGGGGTCTTTACTGGTTATAGTAGTTTAGTGGTTGCTTTAGCTTTACCAGAAGACGGACAAGTTATTGCTTGTGATCTTAGTGCAGAGTATACCGCGATCGCGCAAAAATATTGGCAAGAAGCAGGAGTCGCCTCAAAAATTGATCTTCACATCGCACCTGCTTTAGAAACCCTTGATAAACTACTCGCTAATGGTGAAGCGGAAACCTTTGATTTCGCCTTCATAGACGCAGATAAGCGCAACTATCCCAACTATTACGAACAGTCCTTAAAGTTAGTCCGTCCTGGGGGTTTAATCGCGGTGGATAATGTCCTCTGGTCAGGAAAAGTGGCTGATCCCCAAGAGGATGATAAGCAAACCCAAGCTATTCGCGATTTTAATGAGAAATTGCACCAAGATGAGCGAGTTTTCTTAAGTCTTGTCCCGATTGCAGATGGTTTAACTTTGGCGTTGAAGAATTAAAAATGGGGGAAAGTCGTTGAAATTAAAGTCTTTTTTGACAACTATTTATCACCCCCTCACCCTCTCACCTAAACTTGTGCATCTATATTAAAATCAGCAATAACAGGAAAATGATCAGAAATTAAGACCCCATCATAATTATTGCGGTCAATTTGCACATTCTCTAACTGCACACGGGGATCATAATAAATAGTATCAATCGGTTCAGTCGCATTCCCTGTAAAATGGTGATAGGTATTTTGCTCATTTAAAGGAAGATTTTCTAATGTATCTCGCAAAACTTCCCTAAACTGCTGACGGGGAGAAGAATCAGGAACGTCATTAAAATCTGCGCTTAGAAAACAATAAGTCTTTTGGGGTATTTTTTGGGATTTATATTGACAAATTACATCAGCACTCTTTTCTCGTGACCTCGCACTGTTATAGTCAAGATGAGTATTGCAAAGGGCAATTTGAATCGGTGTTTCTCTCAAGGTAAATATGCCCCAAGTAGTCATCCGAGGTAGGGGATTACCCCAACTAATTGTTATGCTTCCTGGTGCTTCTGGGGTTTCACTGAGAAAGTAATCTTCACTTTTCAGACAATGCAAGCGTTTGGGATTATAAAAAATGGCACAGTGTTCATCTGTTCCTTTCCCAGTGCGATCTCCCCCTATACTTTGGTATTCTGGTAACAAACGGTGCAAATCTAGTAACTGATGGGCTTTTCCCTCTTGAGTACCAATCAGGTCAGGGGAATGCTGTTTGATGAAAGACGCGATCGCGCTTCGTCTGACTCGCCAATTAAAATCATCAGGATCAGGCTTATCATAGCGTATGTTTAAGCTGATTACTCTTAGCGCAACGGACTCAGAATCCATAAATACTCTTTGACGAGGCAGACAGATTATCTAATCCTAGCCATTTTACCAGAATAGGATAATAGGCGAGAAAGTACAAGCAAGAGAGGCTAAAGCTTCACTAATAAGCCTGGTTCTTTCTGAATCGGGACAATATCGATAATATCAGTACGAGCGCAATAATCTAAATCAGCGTCCTCATCAAGTCTCAGTAGGCGTTGACCGTGGGTAGCTTGATGAAACATAGTGACAAGATTATTTTGCCATTTTTCGTAAAGCGCGATCGCGCCAATAACTTCATCATTCCCAACTTCAACGGATGTATGAATCATAGCCTGCGCGATCGCCCCAGCACAAGCCGTATCTTCCAGGGAATAGCCCCCTTCCCAACCTGAACCAACTAACCAGACCGTTTTTGGCATTTTCTCTTGCAGATAGTTCACCACTGCTTGACGATTCACCTGGGCTGCGGTGATTACCGTGGAGGCATTTTCGACCCGTTGTAAAGCCCTTGTACCATTGGTGGTACTAATAAAAATTCTGCGCCCTTTAACCTGTTCGGGGGTAAATTCTAAGGGAGAATTACCTAAATCACAGCCATCAACTTTTGCGCCTCCCCTTTCTGCTGCGCGAATCCGTTTATTTTCCTCCCAAGAGTCACTCACCTTGAGAAGCTTATCAACATCGCTAAAAGCTTGGACTGCTTCTGCGCCAGCGTTTAAAGCGGTAGCAATAGTTGTTGTTGCGCGTAAAACATCGATGACCACAGCACAATCAGGTAAATGGTCGGTGGGAGTTTCTTCAGGAGTATGATATACAAAAAGCTGCACGTTAATCTAAATAATTTACTAAAGAACAATATTATGCTAGTTTCTCATTAATTACCGCAGTTAACTATTCTTCTGAGAGAAAGGTTACAATAGTTTATCCCATCTGGAAGGAACTTAATTATAAAATAATCGACAAAAACTAAATATCTTTTGCTTTTCTATAGAAAATACTTACGTAATAATAAATGAGTTTTCTCTCTTGTCGTAACTTTCACTTAGGTTTTACTCTAGCAATGGCACTGGCTTTTATCTCGCCACAGGAAGCACATGCTTATCCTGATGTCAGTCAAGGAGAAATGGATTCTGTTCCCACCCAAGGGAATGATTTGATAGCAAGTTCTCTGGAAGGGAGTATCGTAGTTCCTGTAACTCCCTCAATCCAACAGCCTATTCCTAGCACTATTGATGAATCTTTTCCACGACTCTCCTTAGCAGATATTCTCATTCTCGAACCCAATCTTGATCCAGAAAATGCTCGCCCTTCTTACACTTATACTGCACCTCAACTAACTCCTGAAGTAGCACCCCAAGCACCGACTCAAGTAACTCGTCAAGAAGGTTACAAAGTTATGGTCGCAACTGGCAATTCTGCCCAAGAACAAAAGGTGCGAAGCCTTATGCCGGAAGCTTTCCGTACAGTTTATAATGGGCGAACCATGTTGCAAGTCGGTTTATTTCGCGATCGCGCCAACGCAGAAGAAATCCGCCGAACCCTTCAACGTCAAGGAGTCAGCACAATTCTAGTCCAGTTATAAATTGTCAATCATCGCTGATGTAGGGTAATCCGAAATAGGTACTTCGTGGTAATCCCCTTACATAAAAGTATCGCGATCGCGCACAATTAAGCTATCACTGATTAATTTTATGGAATAACTACTATGGCTGTTCTCGAACAGGGAAATATTACCATCCATACGGAAAATATCTTTCCCATTATCAAAAAATCTCTCTACACCGACCATGAGATTTTCTTACGAGAGTTGATTTCTAACGCCGTTGACGCTATCTCCAAGCTAAAAATGGCATCCCTCGCGGGAGACTACCAGGGCGACCTTCCTGAACCAGAAATCAACCTGACTATTGACAAAGAAAAAAAGCAACTCTCCGTCACCGATAACGGGATTGGGATGACCGCCGACGAAGTTAAAAAATATATTAACCAAGTCGCCTTCTCCAGTGCCGAAGAATTTGTGGAAAAATACCAAGATAGTGCAGATTCTCTCATTGGTCACTTCGGACTCGGTTTCTATTCCTCCTTCATGGTCGCCAAAGAAGTAGAAGTTGATACCCTCTCCTATCAAGAATCCGCCCAAGCAGTCCACTGGCGTTGTGATGGTTCACCCCAATTTGAACTCGAAGAATCAGACCGCAGTAACATCGGGACAACCGTAACCCTCACTCTCCAAGACGAAGAACTAGAATACGTCGAAGAATCCAGAATTAAGCAGCTAGTTAAAACCTACTGCGACTTTATGCCCGTTCCCATTAAACTAAATGGGGAACAAGTCAACAAACAACGCGCCATCTGGAAAGAATCACCCCAAAATCTCACCGATGAGGACTATCTAGAATTCTACCGTTACCTCTATCCTTTCCAAGATGAACCCCTCCTTTGGGTACACCTCAACACCGACTATCCCTTCCTTCTCAACGGTATCCTCTACTTCCCCAAACTACGCCCTGATGTAGATGTCACCCAAGGACAACTGAAACTATTCTGTAACCAAGTCTTTGTTAGTGACCACTGCGAAGAGATTGTACCTGACTTCCTCATGCCCTTACGAGGCATCATCGACAGCCCTGACATCCCCCTTAACGTCTCCCGTAGCGCACTCACCAACGACCGCACCGTGCGTCGCATTGCAGACTTCATCGCCAAGAAAATTGGCGGTCGCCTCACCGATTTATACGACGAAGACCGTCAGAAATACCTCAAATCTTGGGAAGATGTCGGCACATTCGTCAAATTTGGCGTATTGAAAAACGATAAATTCAAAAAGCAAGTTGAAGATATCATCGTTTACCGCACTACCTATGCAGGGGATACAGAACAACCGAAGGTAGAAGTCGCTGCGACAGAAGGAGATGCGTGGGAAGATACCACCCCCACCACCCCAGGGATTAGCAAGAGTGAGTCAGGACAAACCTACACCACTCTCAAAGAATATCTCGAACGCAATAAAGAAAAGCAAGAAAATCGCGTCTTTTACTGTACCGACCCCACCAGTCAAGCG
>JBBQDV010000127.1:0-8823 GCA_038320005.1 Cyanophyceae cyanobacterium | reverse complement strand
AGATCATCCGGTGTTTGGGGTTATCTCCTGAGATTTATGCAGGGTTGGTTGATTCTTCGTTAGTCTCGCTGTAGTCTCGCTAGCTCAACTTTTGGATCTCTAAGTATCTTTTCTTATTTAGAAATGCGCGAACGGTGAGTTTGATTGATTCGGAATCTCTTTCTGTGGAAATTTATCAACGTGGGGAGGGGAAGTTATGGTTGTACAAGAATTACACGGGAGATGAATCTATGCAGCTACAAAGTATAGATTTTCAACTTTCTCTTTCTGACCTCTACGAGGGTGTATCTTTTGATTCTGAAAGCAAACTCTAGTTATCTTTATCTCTGCAATAGCTAAGGTTTTGCAAAGCGCGATCGCGCAATTAAAGTCTCAACTGTTAAATCTTCACAAAATTTCTTCGCCTTGAGGTTCGCTGTTGACAAAATCAGCAAGGTCGTCAGGATATTCAAACCCTTCGGGAATGCTTACTAATAAAGCATCGAGAGTTGGGACAGATTGTTTTTTACTAATAATTAGTTTGTTGTCTGCTTCGGTTAGTTCTACTAACGAATTCTCATCAATTCCCGAATTGAAATTACACATCATACGATTTTATCCAATTGACAAGGATACAATTTTGAAGATTCTGAGTTTTCAAATAGTTCAACCTAGACTATAGACAGTTTTCCTTTACTCCCTAGTGCTGTATTCTGAAATAGCAGTCCCAGCGCATCATAACCTTATGACCTCTCCATTAACCCTCAACTTGATCGAAGGTTCAGTTACCTTTAACTTTACCCCCGAAGCAGCGAAAGATCTGCAAAGCGCGATCGCGCAATTAATGCAAAGTCTCAAAGAAATTGCAGGTCAGTCTCCTAGTGGTGGGGGAAGACCGAGTAAAAAAGAATCAATGGAATATCGCTATACGGGCGATGTCTTCTTAGAGATATTTTGTAACCCGAATATTTATCCTAGTCCTTTCTCAGCAAAGGTTCTCATAACCCTTCGCGATGAACGAATTCGCCTGACCACAGAAGCGGAATTAACGCGCTTAGTAGAAGATCTTAATCACTTTATCGCTCACGCAGGCTAAAACTCAAGTAGTAAACGCCCCTCCCTGCAAATTAGCAAACCTGGAAATAGGGAACAAAGTCTCAAAAGCAAGCTTCTGGGCTAAAGGCATTTGTCCATAAGAAAATACCCAAGGTAAGCCTTCTGGTAGATGAAGCTGTAACCAATTGGAAACGTAGGGGCTACCATAAATTATTAACCCCTCAACTTTGCCATTTCTGAGCATTGTTTGGATGATTTCTTTAGTTTGGGGCGTTAAACCAGCCCGACCTCGAAAGGGATTTCCGCGCATAAAAATCTGGAGGAGTCCAGGTTCTTCTGGTACGCGCAGAAAGTCACTTTGCTCTAATAAGCGGGTTTGGTAGCCTAATTGACACGCATAGGCGACAGCAGGGGTATGAGGGGCGATATACTCGCTACACTTGAGGATTTCATCAACGAGAATATAGTTATATTTCCCTTGCGCTTCTAGAGGTAAATTACCCCCTTGCTGCATAGACTCTCGTAATATTGCTTCAGTAGTTTTATAAGCAGATGGTTGGGAAAGTTCATGGGTAAAATCCATTTCTGGAACAGGGATCACCTTCTCCTTAGCTTGGAAGATGCGCCTCACGGAATCGATAATCCTTTCCTTGGGAATCCGTCCAGTTTCCACCGCTTCTACTACCGCATTAATAGTAGCTTCGGGATCTTTGGGCATTAATAAAATATCTGCCCCAGCTTCTACCGCCATAACCGCAACTTCTTCAGGGCTTGCAAAGTTGGCGACTCCCCCCATAATTAAAGCATCAGTGACTATTAAGCCTTCAAAACCAAGGTCTTGACGTAATTTTCCTGTCAAAATAGTGTAAGAAAGAGTAGCAGGGCGTTCCGTATCCCAAGCAGGGATTAATAAATGTGCAGTCATGACACTATCTACCCCGATCGCGATCGCGCTGACAAAAGGAGGTAATTCCACCCTCTCCAACTCCTCAACAGTATGGGGAATTGTCGGTAAATGTAGGTGAGAATCCGTTTGCGTATTCCCATGACCAGGAAAATGTTTCGCAGTGGTTAAAACAGGGTATTGTTGCGCCCCTTGTATAAAAGCTGTCCCCAATTCTTGCACCTGTTCGGGAGTTTCCCCAAAAGCACGCACATTAATTACTGGATTATCAGGATTATTATTGACATCCATAACTGGAGCAAGTAACCAGTTAATCCCAATTGCTAGGGCTTCTCTGGCGGTAATTGCGCCCATTTCCTGAGCATACTGTACGGGTTGCGTCGTGGCAGATATCGCCATGGGTGGAGGCATCCAGACCGCCCCAGGAAAGCGTTGACCCACCCCTTCCTCAATATCTGCACAGAGGAGTAAGGGAGTTTGCGCCCAAGATTGTAGTTGGCGCGATCGCGCGGACAATTCCCCCGCACTTCCCCCCAACAAAATCACCCCCCCCACATTGAGATCTGCTAACCAATGCTGAAGGAGATGATTCGGGGCTTCCCAAGCTGGATAGCGAATTTGTTGGTCAAATAGATAGCCAGAGGCTCGCACTACCACCATTTGACCCACCATCTGCGCGAGAGACAAGGTTTCCCAATTTGGCAGTTTTTTTGCCACTAATATTACTCCTCGCTATCAGCAGGGCTTTCATCTTCTGTTACAGGTTCGTCTTCTCTGGCTATATCTAATTTAGTCAGCAAGGTTAAGACTTCATCACCTTTTTCGAGAGATGGATCTTCCTTAAAGCTGATTTCTGGAGTTCGGCGTAAACTCATCCGTTGTCCCAACTCTCGACGAACATAACCTGTGGAGGCTGCTAAACCTTCCATAGTTTCCGCTTTCGCTTCCTCAGTCCCATAGATGCTGACAAAAATTTTCGCGTGTTGGAGATCTCCAGAGACATCCACATTGGTAACACTGACCATCCCAGCACCCACTCGATCATCTTTGATCGTATCGATTAACATTTGACTCACTTCTCGCTTGATCTGAGAAGCTACTCTGACTATACGGCGACTTGTTGCCATTTAACTGCTTTCCTTTATTTACTGCACGGGCGCATAGCCCAATTTGAGGTTTAAGATCACCCTTAAGCGATTCCTAACATTGCTTGGAGAGTAAAATAGGTAAAGATAAACCCAGAGATTAAGATCCCAATTAGCGCGATCGCGTTTACTGGATTACTCAATGTTGGTTTAACGCGCTCAAACAGAGCAAAGAAAACCCCTAAAATAATCGTCACTAAATAACGCGGATAGCGCGATATATTCTGCCAAAAATCGTCCATTTTTCCTAAGCTAATTTCTGATATAGGAACTCAACAACTACTGTTTTTCGAGTCCTTATCCATAGTAACTTAATCTCCCCTGCCGTTTTATAGCACCCATTCAACCTTAGCTGCCTCTGTGTCTCGCCGTTGAGTAATAATTTGGTTCTGTTCATTGACAAAAATCACATTAGGGGTGTGAGATTGCATCTCTTCTGTGGTTAACTGAGCATAGGCAATAATAATAACGCGATCGCCAGGAGTAACCAGTCTTGCTGCTGCACCATTCAACTCAATCGCTCCAGTTTCAGAAGTCGGAATCGCATAAGTAACCATCCGCGCCCCATTAGTAATATTAACCACCTGAACCTGCTCATTAGCATAAATTCCTGCTGCATCCAGCAAGGTTTGATCAATGCTAATACTCCCCATATAATTAATATTGGCAGCCGTCACCATCGCATTATGAATTTTTGCAAACAGGAAAGTTCGTTGCATCTTTACTGAAAAGTTAATTTTAAAATATGCACCCTTCCTTTAGTGTACCGAAGCGAATCAACGTTTCCACTAATCTTTTTGCGCTAAGGGTAAAGCATCAGCCAATTATATTAACTAGATGCTATTTATGAGCATAGTATTCTTGTGCGCCTCATGTATCATTAATGAAATAATTATTGTTAATCGCTACTATTTTTGCTTCTATGTCTTATCCTCTTCATGTCGCCTTTATCTGGCATCAGCATCAACCCCTCTATAAATCGCGCGATCGCGGTTCAGGTAGTTTAGAACGCTACCGCTTACCCTGGGTACGTTTACACGGCACAAAAGACTATCTCGATTTAATCTTATTACTAGAGCGTTACCCTGAGCTACACCAAACTGTAAACCTTGTCCCGTCGCTGATTCTACAACTTGAAGATTATGCCCAAGGTAGAGCAATGGATCCCTATCTCGCTGTTGCTCTCACCCCCGAAGGAGATCTTACCCTTGAGCAAAAACAATTTACCATCCAAAACTTTTTCGATGGCAACCATCATACCCTAATTGACCCCCATCCCCGTTATGCCCAACTCTACGAACAAAGGCAAAATCAAGGACACCCTTGGTGTTTAGAGAATTGGACAAGCCAAGATTTTAGTGACCTCCTTGCTTGGCACAATCTCGCCTGGATTGACCCAATCTTCTGGGATGATCCTGAAATTTCTGCCTGGCTAGAAAAAGGCAAAGACTTTACCCTCAGTGACCGTCAGCGCATCTATTCTAAGCAACGGGAAATAATTAGCAGAATTGTCCCCCAACACCGCAAGATGCAGGACTCAGGGCAACTAGAAGTAATTACCGCACCCTATACCCACCCCATCTTACCTCTCCTCGCCGATACCAACGCTGGACGAGTTGCTGTCCCCAATATGGCTCTTCCGCAAAAGCGTTTCCAGTGGGCAGAAGATATCCCTCGTCACCTGCGCAAATCCTGGGATATGTATATTGACCGCTTTGGCAGAACACCGCGAGGTTTATGGCCCTCAGAACAATCTGTGAGTCCTGCAATCTTACCTGATATTGCCAAAGAAGGGTTTAAATGGATCTGCTCAGATGAAGCAGTTTTAGGCTGGAGTGTCAAAGAGTTCTTCCATCGAGATGAGACGGGAAATGTTTACGAACCAGAAATCCTCTACCGTCCTTATCGTTTAGAGACACCCAATGGAGACTTATCTATAGTTTTTCGAGATCACCGCTTATCTGACTTAATCGGCTTTAGCTACAGTCATATGCCCCCTCGTGAGGCTGCTGCGGATTTGATGGGACACCTAGATGCAATTTCCCGTTCTCTCAAAAGTCGTCAAGCTAATCAAGGTGCAGCCCTAGAAAAACCTTGGCTAGTAACAATTGCCCTAGATGGGGAAAACTGTTGGGAATATTATCAAAAAGATGGGATGCTTTTCTTAGATGCTCTTTATAAAAATCTGAGTAATGATCCTAATATTAAAGTCGTAACAGTTTCAGAGTTTACTGAAAAATATCCCCCCGAAGTGACAATCCCTGCTCAAGAATTACATAGTGGTTCTTGGGTTGATGGTAGTTTCACCACTTGGATTGGGGATTCTGTGAAAAACCGCGCTTGGGATCTCCTCACTGAAGCCCGTAATTTGGTAGCACAACATCCTGAAGCAACTGAAGAAGCTAATCCAGAAGTTTGGGAAGCCCTTTATGCAGCAGAGGGTTCTGATTGGTTTTGGTGGTTTGGGGAAGGGCATTCTTCAAGTCATGATGCGATGTTCGACCAGTTGTTCCGAGAACACCTTTGCGCTATCTACGAGGCTCTAAATTTGCCTGTCCCACCGCACCTCTATCAGCCCTTAGAGTCTCATGGGAGAAAAGGAGATCATCGCCCTCAAACCTTTATCCATCCTTATATTAACGGCAAAAAAGATCCCCAAGATTGGGACAAAGCTGGGCGGATTGAAATTGGGGGGGCGAGAGGAACAATGCACCGTAGCAGTGATGTGCAACGACTATATTATGGTTGGGATCACCTCAATTTCTATCTTCGCTTTGATATTAAGTCAGGGCTAGAATTCGGCAAGGATTTACCTGGAGAGTTGCATTTACTTTGGTATTATCCAGGCAAAACATCTCATAACAGTCCTGCACCTCTAAAAGACGTACCACCAGAAACCCCTGCTAGTTATTTATTCCGCCATCATTTGGGTGTCAATTTACTAGGGGAGTTTGCTTGGTTTGAGGAAGCAGGGGACAACCATTCCTGGTATCCTCGCAAATCTAATGCCAAAGCTGTTGTGGAGGAATGTGTTGAATTGTCCTTTCCTTGGTCAGAGACTCATGTAGAGCCAGATTCTTCTTTGGAGTTGGTAGTTGTTTTGGCTAATCATGGTGTTTATCACAGCTATTTACCAGAAGACCAGTTAGTTATTATGCAAACACCTTGACATACTCCCCCGCGTGACACGAGGGATTCTTCTCATCCAAGAATTAACTTCAGGGAAGGAAGCATTTTATAGTTACGACTGCCCACCGCAACTGATTCAATAGCAATCCGCTTGATCAAGATGGCACTATTCTCGTCTCGGTCTATACTGAGATTACATTGAGGACAATTGTGCCATCTATCCGAAAGAGACTTGCTGACTCTGTTGAGGCACTGGCTACAATGCTGACTTGTGCCTCTGGGATTGATCTTGATGATTCTTACTTCATATTTTTGAGCAACTTGATGCAGAATCTCGACAAACTGACCTACTGCATTATCTGACCAAGACTTGTTTAGCCCAGAGGACGAAGCTTGTCCATTAGGAACAAAAACCCCATCCTTTTTTTGGGGTTTGTTTCTACGCTTCAGATTGCGTATATTAAGGTCTTCTATGACAAGGACATGGCAACCTTTCAGGAGATTATGTGCTTGCTTGTAATGCCAGTCTTTGCGTTGTCTAGCTATTTTCTGGTGAAGTCTTGCTATAGTATCCCGTATGAGTCTTTTCGCCTTCTTACTACGAGATCTATCGTCTAACTTCTGTTGTAGCCTTCCTAGTTGCTCTTCAGACTTACGGAAATGTTTTTGAGGTAAAACCTGATTCCCGTTGGAATCTACATATAGCTTCTCAAGCCCTAGATCAATTCCGATACTATTGTCCTGGGTAGGGATGGTATCGGGATTAAACTCTGGTACAGTCCTATCCTCAACCGAGAATGAAACATAATAACCATCAGCTTTGCGGGTAATGGATACTGTCTTGAGCTTAAAGCCGTCAGGAATCTCCCTTGACTTGATGAATTTCAGGACTCCTAACTTAGGTAACTTAATGGTATTCCCCACCAAGTTTTCATTCTTAATACTAGGAAATGTAAAAGTACGATACCTAGCCTTGTTCTTGAATCTAGGTTTTCCACTTCTGTTGCCTTCGCTGTCTCCTATAACATATCGCTCAGATACTAATTGAACACGCTTAACGCAGTCTTGAAGCACTTGCGAATATATTTGTTTGTACCAAGGACGGTCTTTCTTTAGTTGAGGTAAAGAAGCAGATTGTGAATGCCAGCTAGGATTGTCCTTGAGTTCTTGGCTACCAATCTGGCAATAGCGCAAACAGAATTCACCTTGAGGAAGAACAACATCACAGCGATTGTACTGCCACCAACGAAAACGCTCACCCAACAGGTAGTTATATTGGTGGCGGAGCATATCCAACCAACGCTCAATTTCTTGGCGTTGTAGGGGAGTCAACCTCAGTTTGTATTGATATGTCTTCCTCATGGGGCGCAAATAACCGTGATAGACTTACTGTACAACTATTGTCAGTCATTGTCAACACATGAAAACCAAATATAGAAGTAGTCGCAGAGCAGTATATAATCTTACTGTTCATGCGGTGTTCGTCACTAAATACCGCAGAGATGTAATTACATCCGATATGCTTGAGAGACTAAATGAAGTTTTTGATGGTGTCCTCAGAAAGTGGGATGGTAGCCTCCTGGAATTCAATGGAGAGACAGACCATGTTCATCTCCTGTTTTCTTACCCACCACAGAAGCTACTTAGTAGCTTGATTGCTAACTTAAAAGCCACATCGTCAAAGACAATGTGGCGAGATTTTGAAGATCAAACCTCTAGATTCTACAAGACAAAGGTGTTTTGGACGGGTTCTTATTTCGTAGCAAGTTGCGGAGGAGTTACCATTGAGAAGTTAAAACAGTATGTCGAAAATCAAGATGCTCCTGATTCATCCCATCGCTAAAAGCGGGGGTCTTCTCAGGGTTAAAGATTAACTGGTTTCTAAAGAATATCTGATAGTTCCGAAATTGTCAATCTTCGGGGTATTGAACCCCCTCGATTAACCGCTTCTCATCCCGACACTCACCCTGTCGGGTAGAGTGCGGGGCTTCCCCGCGACAGCTAACGCCCAAAACCCCTAACAGATATGGACTCAATTCTCTTGAGGAGACAAAACATATAATCCTGGTTTAGCATCTGCATTAGGTAAGATATCCCGACTACTCTTGACGTTTTTACTTTCACACAGAGTTGCAAAAGATCCTAAGCTATCTAATCTTGCGGAAAGTTCGCTTAAAGCATCTAGATAATCAGCGACAGCAATTTGGCGATGTGTCCAGGGTTGATCAAACTCTTCGCTGTAGGACATTTCAAACTCAACTTCAACTTCGTTCTTCTTGCGTCTAACTTGATCTGGGGAGAGGGCGCGATCGCGTTTTGAAATATCGACAATCCGCTTAACTCGTTCATCACTAATCGAACCAGTAAAACGAGGGGCTTCAAAACGATAAGCCGTAGCCAATTCAGGACGTTCAGTTTTCAGTAAATTATCTGCCCATCTTTCTGCAACTTCTCTAAATTTGGGTACTTCATCAGCTAAGACTTCTTTCGCGTCTTGGTGATATCCCATTTCTAAAAGAAGATTCGCTTCCGTCGCCGTTGCAACTGCCCAACCTTGAATAGCAATATCAGTATTCAGCATCAACTCAGCATCCAACTCAGGGGTGACTT
>JBBQDV010000126.1:0-8861 GCA_038320005.1 Cyanophyceae cyanobacterium | reverse complement strand
TAAAAACTTGTGAAAGCTGACCAATATAACAAGACACTGGCGGTAAATTACCATAGTTCTCAACTATTCTAATTTGACTATCTAAACGAGTTTTGATTAGAAGCAGAATACTATCTAAACAGGTATTTAAGTCGGCAGGTTTGGGATAGACTTCATCAATATGGCAGAAGTTTTGTAAGGCAGTGACTAAGGTTTTTAAGCGTTTAGCCCCTGTGGTGATGCTTTCAATTGCTTTGGGTAAGTCAGTCCGTAGATAGTCAAATTCCAGGTCTTCTTTCAGTTTTAAGATAGGTTCAGATTGCTCTGGTAATTCGCTTTCATAAGCGTTGAGGAGGGTGAGTAAACTATCGTGATAGTCGGAAACATGACTGAAAAGTAGTTCTAGAGGTTGTTCGAGAAATAGGTCTAAACCTTGGGGACGAAGCAAAAATTTGAGAAAGCGCGATCGCGAAATCATTCCCCAAAACTGACCCTGCTCTTGTAAAATTACTCCAGGGACGCAAGGATATTTTGCAAAAATCTGAGCAACTTCTTTGCCCAATATCTTAGCTTCCACGACAAAATCCCAAAGCCTAAGTGCCTTTAGAGAAGACTCTAGTTTTAGGTATTGGGAACTTCCAGGTAATAGGCGAGGTATAAGCTGCAAGGGAATTTCTCGAGCGAAAAAAAATAATAAAGTAGAGTATTATTGCAACTAACTTTATCTCTCAGCGTAACATTTTGGTGAGTCTTTAACCCGATTAATAATTTTCCCCAAAACTCCATGCTTATGTTCTACCGATTAAAAAAATTTGTCGTAATTGTCCGTAAGCAGTTGTCTCAGGCTTGGAATAAAGAAAGTGGCGATTGGCATTGGATTGCGGAAAAGACCGTTCCTGTTGCCAGCCTCAGTCGCAGTCTCTGGCGGGCTTCTGTCCCTACCACAAATTTCTTTATTTTACAGGGGCTATCTGCCATTATCGCCACACTAGGACTACTTGCCAATAGTGCTGCGAGTATCATCGGCGCAATGATTATTGCTCCCCTGATGGGTCCTATTTTGGGAATTGCCTATTCGATGGTTGTCTCTAATCGTCGTTTACTAAAGCGGTCTATCTTAACCCTACTAAGTGGTGTCCTCTTAAATATATTAATATCCATTGCAATTACCCGACTGATTGGACTAGAAACTCTGACAGACGAAATCAGTATTAGAGTCTTTCCCACTCTTATCGACCTCGGTGTGGCGGTTGGGGCTGGGGCTGCGGGTGCTTTTGCCAATTCCCGACGGGGTGTAGCGGATGCCCTTCCTGGGGTTGCTATTTCTGTTGCCCTTGTTCCCCCTGTGAGCGTGATTGGGATTGGTCTTGCCTTGGGAGAACAACAAGTTACTTACGGTGCTTCCCTGCTGTTTCTAACTAACTTAGCGGGGATGATTTTTAGTGGGGGAGTGGTCTTTTTGACCATGCGCTACGGTACGCTCAAAAAAGCCAAACAAGGTTTGGTGATTTCAACTTTGGCGTTATCTGTCTTAGGATTGCCTTTAGGGTATCAAATGCGTAGTTTATTGGTACGATCTAATGTGCGCCGTAGTGTCTCTATCTTAGTTACTCGTGAGACAGTAACATTCTCAGATAAAGATTTGCGCTCTGTAAATGTGCGCAATTCTAGGGGATTAACTTTTATTGAGTTGGAAGTAGCTGCTCGTCTAGATTCTATTTCCCAAAGACAAGTAGAATTAGTTCAAGAGTTCCTCGCGAAGAAGTTGGGTCGAGAAGTAGAGTTACAAGTCCGAATTATCCCGATTACGATGATTGAATCTCCTGGTTTTTCTCAAAATGGTAATCCTGGTGGATTTGTCGATGATGATGTTACTAGTCCAGAGGAATTGAATAATCTTAATTAAGAACTTAAATTAATAAAGTGAGAATGGGTGAACTAAAGGCTTTGATTTTTGATGTGGATGGCACTTTAGCTGAAACAGAAAGATATGGTCATCGTGTTGCTTTTAATCGGGCTTTTGCGGAGGCTAATTTAGACTGGGATTGGTCTGAATCTTTATATGGAAATCTCTTGGAAGTTTCAGGTGGAAAGGAACGAATTAGATACTATTTGCAACAATATCAGCCCCAGTTTCAATCCTCTGGAAATCTCTTGGATTTTATTGTTAATTTACATCAGCTTAAAAACCAACATTTTGAACAGTTAGTAGGTCAGGGTGTTATTCCTCTGCGGACTGGGGTGAAACGATTATTAGAATCTGCTAAAGTAATGGGAATAAGATGCGCGATCGCGACAACCTCCTCTTTAACCAATGTCTTAGCCCTCCTCGAAAAAACTTTAGGCGTTGATAGTCCTTCCTGGTTTGAAGTAATCGCAGCAGGAGACATCGTTCCCCACAAAAAACCAGCAGCAGATATATATCAATACGTCCTTGAGCAGATGAACCTAAACCCAAACCAAGCCTTAGTATTTGAAGACTCCCAAGCAGGGCTACAAGCAGCACAACAAGTAGGGCTTTCAACCATCGTAACAGTAAACGAATATACCCAAGGACAAGACTTTTCTGGCGCAAACTTAGTAATTAACCATCTTGGTGAACCAGAGCAACCTTTTCAAGTCCTCTTCGGAAACCCAGGTCATCAAACTTACGTAAGTATTGAATTTTTGCGCAAAATATTAAATTAGCAACTTTCCCTGCTTTACAATCGAAAATATTGCCCTCTTCTTGGATGTGAAAATACACCCAAGCAAGGCAAAAGGTATTAGAAAAACCTCATCCTCAAAGTAATTCTCAAATACCAAACCCAAAGAGAGTATTAGAATTGTTGGCTTTCCATCGCCCAACGGGCTAACTCTGTACGGTTGTGAAGATTAGTTTTATTAAGCATATTAGATATATGACTCTCAATTGTGCGTTGACTGACCTCAAGCTGCTGAGAAATGTCACGGTTTGCCATACCTTGAGCTACTAAGCGAATCACTTTTAGCTCAGTGGGAGTGAGTTTAATCCTTGGATCAACATAAACTGTAGATTGTAAATTTACGCCTCGTCCATGAGCTAGGCGTTGAGCTTGTTGCAAAGAAGCTTCAACTTGGGCAGCTAGTTCTTCAGGTTCAAAGGGTTTTACCATATAAACATCAGCCCCACCCTCTAAGCCTTTCACTCGGTCTTGGCTTTGACCTTTAGCAGAAAGGAACATGACTGGAATTGAGCCTAGTTGCTTATTTTCTCGGAGATTTTGGACAAAGGTATAGCCATCCATCTCAGGCATCATAATGTCACAAATAATCATATTGGGAAACTGTTTTTTAAGAAGGTTTAAAGCTTCTTGTCCATTTTCAGCAGTCATGACTTCATAGCCTTGGAATTCAAGATAATCTTTGACAAGTAAAACTAAATTGCTGTCATCATCAATAAGAAGTATCCTTTTTTTATCTATAGATCTTGTTTCTGGCATAGGTATGAAGATAATTAATTAGAGTTTACAACCAGCCTTGTTCTATTGCCCAACGAGCTAACTCCGTACGGTTGTGAAGATTAGTTTTGTTAAGCATATTAGAAATATGACTTTCAATAGTTCGTTGACTAACTTCCAGAGTTCCAGCAATTTCTTGATTTGACTTCCCTTGAGCCAATAAACGAATCACATCTAATTCTCTGCGAGTAAGCTTGATACTGGGATCAACATGAATTGTTGGTTCTGAGAATATACCTCGTCCTCCCCCTTGAGATAAGCGTTTAGCTTGTTGTAAAGAGGCTTCAACTTGTGCTACCAACTCTTCAGGTTCAAAGGGTTTTACCATATAAACATCAGCCCCACCCTGTAACCCCTTGACTCGGTCTTGGCTTTGACCTTTAGCAGAAAGGAACATGACTGGAATTGAACCAGTTTGCTTATTTTCTCTAATATGCTGAACAAAGGTATAGCCATCCATTTCGGGCATCATGATATCGCAGATTATCATATTGGGAGATAACTGCTTGAGAATACTTAAAGCTTCTTGACCGTTTTCGGCGGTGGTAACTTCATAGCCTCGAAATTCGAGATAATCCTTGACGAGTAAAATTAAATTGGGATCATCGTCAATAAGAAGTAAGCGTTTTTTGGGGTTTGAGATATTTTCAATCATAGGTTTGGGAAAAATAGGAGTGGATTTACTATCTGTGTTATTACTGTATCTCCTTCTCATATTCTGATACATTCAAACAAAAATTAGGGAGATCTGATTCTCCCTAAGATTTTACTGACAAAATTTATTGCTGATTTGCTCTCAATCCTATGACACCTACTCGTGAGAGTCGGCACTATTGTTAAGACATGGCTTGGATGATATAGTCGAAATAAGGAGCAGTTTCCTCTGCATCTTCGCTGCTAAGAAGTCCTAAAGAGGCATCTTTAAGAGCTTTGATTGCATCTACCATTCCTGGTACAGGTACATCGAGGGCATTGTACATTTCTCTTACCCCGACTAAGCCAATTTTTTCAATGGGTTCTTTGTCTCCTGCTAGTACCCCGTAAGTAATTAGGCGGAGATACCAACCATAATCGCGGATACACAAGGAACGTTCCCGTTGACCATAGGCATTACCACCAGGGGCAATAAAGTCAGGGCGTTGCTTCCAGAGTTGTTTGCTGGCTTCATCAACGATTTTTTTCTCATTTTCTGCCAGGGTTTGGGCAATGCTAAGGCGTTTTTCCCCTGTTTGCAAAAAGGACTGGATTCCCTTTAGTTCTCCGGTACTGGGGTAACGGAGTTCATCGTCGGCATTGAGAATAACTTGGCTAACTACACTCATATTTAGGTGTTTTGATTAACTCAAAAATAATAACACCCTTTAGTTTAGCTACTCTTAGGTACAGTCCGAAAGAGGGACGAAATAAGACTTAAAGTTCTAAGCAGTGAGGAAACGTCTGATAGCAAGGGTTTGTTCCTAAAGTTAAATTTATTAACATTTTGAGAAAGACTAAAATAGAGTTTATGATGCAATTAGAAAATTTTTCAAATATTTGGCAACAAGGTGATTTAGTTGAGGTTGATATTGTTGATCTCAATGATCGTGGTGATGGGGTTGGACGCAATCAAGGACGGGTGGTATTTGTCCCCGATACAGTGACAGGTGATAAGGTGAAGGTGCGTTTAGTCCGCGTTAAGCCAAAATATGCCCACGGTAAGTTAGAAGAGATTCTAGAGCCTTCTGAGCAGAGAATTCGCCCCCAGTGTATTGTCGCGGATAAATGTGGCGGTTGTCAGTGGCAGCACGTTGATTATGGCTATCAGCAAGTTGCGAAGCAAGACCAAGTGGTGCAAGCTTTAGAAAGAATTGCTGGCTTTAGTAATCCTCCTGTTGCGCCCATTCTGACTGCGGGAAAACCGTTGAGTTATCGCAATAAAGTAACTTATCCTCTGGGACGTTCTGCGACGGGTAATGTGCAAGCGGGATATTATCGTCAGGGGACACACCAGTTAATTAATCTTAATGCTTGTCCAGTGCAAGATGATCGTTTAGATCCTTTGTTGGCTGAGATTAAGCAAGATATTGAGAAACGGGGTTGGTCGATTTATAATGAGGAACGCCATCAAGGGAAGTTACGCCATCTCGCCATAAGGATTGGACAGCAGACGGGGGAAATTTTACTGACGCTTATTTCGACCCATCGGGATTTGGATGGGTTAGAGGAACAGGCAGAGGCTTGGCTGGAGAGGTATCCTGAGTTGGTGGGGGTCTGTGTGAATGTAAATCGCGATCGCGGTAATGTTATCTTTACCCAAGTGACTCACTGTATTGCGGGAAAATCCCATTTAACAGAGAAGTTCGCAGGACTTTCTTATCAACTGCGTTCGGAAACTTTCTTTCAAGTTAATACTCAATCTGCGGAAGCTTTACTAGAAGTTATCGTTAAGCAGTTGGATTTACAGGGAGATGAAACCCTAGTGGATGCTTATTGTGGTATCGGTACATTTACCCTACCCTTAGCAAAACGAGTAAAATCTGCAATTGGACTTGAGGTTCAAGATACTTCTATCGAACAAGCGGAACAAAATGCCCGTATTAATGATATTACTAATGTCAGTTTCCAATTTGGGTCGGTAGAGAAGTTACTTCCGTACCTGGATGTTGACCCCGATATTGTTTTGCTTGATCCTCCTCGTAAAGGCTGTAGCCCAGAGGTTATCGAAACTTTACTGGATATCGAACCGCGTCAGATTGTTTATATTAGTTGCAAACCTGCTACCTTAGCGCGAGATTTGAAGCTACTTTGTGCGTCTGGTAGATACGAGTTAACCTTAGTTCAACCTGCGGATTTTTTCCCTCAAACCGCCCATGTGGAGTGTTCTGCTTTTTTGAAATTAGTTTAACTTCCTGATCCTTAAAAAGTCCTGTCTTAAGAAAGATGTAATTAAGGGTGATTTTAGCTTCGATAAAGGTTAGGTGAGATGTTTAAGTGAGAACTAATTCATCTCCCCTCTTTACGAGTTAATAATAATCAAAGGGAATTTAAACTTATATGGCAATATTATCAACAACGGAGTTAAAAGCATTAGTAGAACAACAGCAAGGATGTTGCGTTTCCATTTATTTACCTACACATATCGCCGGACCTGAGACTCGACAAGATCCGATTCGCTTCAAAAATTTAGTCACAAAAGCAGAGGAAAAACTTGTCAAAAAAGGAATGCGTCATACTGATGCGGAAAAGTTTTTACAACCTGCGAGGAACTTAGATAAAGCTGATTTTTGGCGACATCAACGTGATGGTTTAGTTATATTTATTGCTGATAATTTCTCTCGTTATTACCGTTTACCTTTAAAGTTTGAAGAGTTAGCAATAGTTAGCGAACGCTTCCATCTTAAGCCAATTATGCCTTTACTAAGTGGCGATGGACGCTTCTTTGTTTTGGCAATATCTTTAAATAAAGTGAGGCTATTTCAGGGTAGTCGTGATGGTATTATGGAAGTTGACCTTAATAGTTTGGAAGAAGTCCCCAGAAGCTTGCAAGAAGCGGTTTATGCCTATGAGGAATCAGAAAATCAAACTCACATGGTGGATAAGGATAGAATATCACCTGCGGGCGCACCTGGATCTAATCCTGGGGTACTTCACGGTGAAGGGATAGATGAAGATATGGAGGAGAAAATCCTGCGTTTCTGTCATCGTCTCGATGCGGGACTAGAAGAGTTTCTTCATGATAAACAAGCCCCTCTTATTTTGGCTGGGGTCGAAAAGTTGGTTTCGCGGTATAAAACGGCGAACTCTTACAATCATTTACTAGAAGATTATATTCAAGGAAATCCTGATATTATCAAGCCAGAGAAATTGCATCAAAA
Organism: Cyanophyceae cyanobacterium; assembly: GCA_038320005.1. Lineage (GTDB taxonomy): Bacteria > Cyanobacteriota > Cyanobacteriia > Cyanobacteriales > SIO1D9 > JBBQDV01. The sequence goes on along the minus strand of JBBQDV010000126.1, from coordinate 1,549 downwards.
GGCTTGGGCTATTGTTGAACCCCATTTTCAAAAGGCGCAAGAAACAACAGCGAAACGCTATGAGGAATTTCGGGGAAATAACCCAGAACAAGCTTCAGCAGATTTAGAAGAAATTGTTAAGGCTGCTTACTATAAGCGCGTTGATTCGCTGATTGCTGCGATGAATCAACATCGTTGGGGACAATTTGATCCTGAAAGCAATACTGTTGAAATTCACCCCACTGAACAGCCTGGAGATGAAGATTTACTTGATTTTGCTGCGGTTCATACGTTGTTGAATGGAGGTCCTGTTTTTATTGTTCCTGATGAGGAAGTTCCTGAAAATACCCCTGCTACAGCAATTTTACGATATTAACTAAAATATGTTCCAAGCTACTCGTCGTCGTCTTGCTGTTTGGTACACTGCGGTAACTGCGGTTTTACTATTAGTATTCGCGACGGGGGTTTTTTTCTATGTTCGCAATACCCTAATTGACCGTGTAGATGATACCCTGAAGCATGTGGTGGAGGTGGTGGAACGGTCTTTGGTGATTGAACCTGTAACTACTGATAGTTATCCTAATTATCGCGTTAATGTGGAGGCGACTTTTCGTCAAAATGCTGATACGGTGGAGGATGACCGCATTGATTTGGAGTGGTTTAGCCCAACGGGGGATTTACTTTGGTCAACTTTGTCTTCTCCTTTGAATTTTCCTCTTTACCCGAACCGAGGGGAGACGATTCAAACAACGGATGATCATTCTTTACGTCAGGTGACAGAACGGGTTCAATTCAATCGCCAAGTTTTGGGCTATTTGCGTGTTAGTCATCCTTGGTTTGAGGTAACTAAGCCAATTCGTCAGTTAACGGTTGATTTAGTAATTTGGGTTAGTTCTACAGTTGTAGCGGTCGCAGGGATTGGTTGGTTTCTGTCTGGGCTGGCGATTCAGCCGATTCGAGAGTCTTATCAGAGTTTAAAACAGTTTACTGCTGATGCGTCCCATGAGTTGCGAAATCCCATTGCGACAATTCAAACCAATGTTCAAATGGCTTTGGCTTATCCGAATGCTGAACCGCAACAACAGCAACAACAACTTCAGACGATTGAACGCTTAACGCAACGGTTGGGACGGTTGGTGAATGATTTATTATTTTTAGCCCGTTCTGATAGTGGTATAGTTCAGACTCAGATGCAATCTATTCCTTTGGATGCTTTACTAATTGAGGTGATTGAGGAACAAAGGTTACTCGCTACTCAAAAGGGGGTTTATCTATCTCTTCATATTGTTGAACCTTCTCCTCAGAACACTGAAGATCCTTTTGCTTTACCTGGGGATTGGGATCAGTTAGCCCGTTTGTTTACAAATTTGATTAGTAATGCGATTGAACATACTGCTATGGAAGGATCTGAATCTGCGGTAATGATTGAGTTACAGCAAGTTAAAAAGGCGAATAGCCCGATGTTACAGGTGAAGGTAGAAGATAATGGTGAGGGTATTCCTGAAAACGCGATCGCGCATATTTTTGATCGTTTCTATCGGGTTGATCCAGCCAGAAGTCATCAAGGAAA
>JBBQDV010000125.1:0-8933 GCA_038320005.1 Cyanophyceae cyanobacterium | reverse complement strand
AGATTTAGAATAACTAGCAACCGCTTCCGTAAAGTCTTGCATCATCATCAAAGTTCCGCCCCGATTGTACCAAGCTTGCTGGGAATCAGGATTTACTTCCAAAACCTTATCCCAACACCGTAGGGCTTCTTCCCACTTAGCAGATTCCGCTAATCCCAATCCCTGTTGAAACCAACCATCAGCATCAGTTGGTTCAGTTGCTTGCTCTGTCTTTGCTTGAGCCAGCAGCGAGTTAATCATAATTTTAGCATCTGTATTTTCATCTATCCCCAATTCTTGAGCGATATGATGGCGCAGATTAGGATCAGTTTCGAGACGTTCAGCCAACTCTTCCACACTAATTGCTCCTGTTTGCAGATTACTCGGGATCTCGATATCCATAGCTTGCTGTTTTTCAGGTGCATCAGGTCCTTCATATTCCCAAACAGGGGTATGAGTAACCGTAACTTGCTGGTTTTTCTTGGGGTTGAGAAGTTCACGACCAATATCCCCCGTCATTGCGCTAATTTCTTTAAGCTTAGGTAGCGAGCGAGTTTGTTGTTGTAACAGGAGTAACCTTCTCCCCAAAATTTTATCGGGTTTAGCTACACTAGTAACCCTTGCGCCATATCTCTCTAACCAAGATAACCACTGTTCTTTTTGCGCTCTCTCATCAAGTTGTTGAAAGAATTTTTCGACACGGTGGGCTTCCCAACCATTGACTACCCCTTCAAGGAGTTGGTTAAATAAAAAATCGAAATCAGCATCAGTTAAAGAAGGGAGATTGACTTCTCCATTTTCCAGGACGGTCATTCCAGGTTTACTTTTTTGATCTTGAAAGCTATTTTTGATTGATTGCCACGTTTTATTAATCATTTTTAAAGAAACACAAATATTAAGTTAATGCCAGCAAAATACTAACCGAAAATAGGCTGCTCAAGATCAGTAAGCCTTTATGTTCCCAACACCAAGCCTTTAATGATCTCCCTGGACTGACTGTATTCACCTGCTCAGTAATCGGTTCAGCGATATTGTGATAAAGAGTACAAGTTTTCGCATAAGGACGTTGAGGAAAAGTACAAGTATCATCAGCATCATAGACACAACTTTCACATAAAAAAGTTTCTCCCATCGACTGATGAAGCGTTATCCCTGGATGTCCATGAGCCTTCAAAGTCACTTGACAATGGGGACAGATAATAGCTTGAGAATCAACAAATTTGTGACAGCGAGGACAATATGGCATTTGTGCAAAAGTGCAGCAAAACTAGCTCGTACTCCTTTGATCTTAGCGAATTACAAGAAATTAGGAAAACGAGATCCAATAATTAATTTTTTCCCATTATATCCGTCTTCTTTCTCTCCTAACTCTTCATCTTTGGGGAAACTTACGAACTTGAAACTCTCCTTCCTCAATCATTTTATAGTCTTGGGAGGGCATCTGAGCATCAAATTCAGCCTCCACTTTTTCAACTTCCTCTGGGGAAATAGATTTCCAGGCTGCTTCAGTTTGCCAGCGAATGACTAAAATAATCTCATCGGGCTTCTTCGGATCAAGCCATACTTCTTTCCCTAAAAAGGCAGGATACTTTTCTAATGCAGAAGTCCAAATCTCCGCATCTTTCTCAATGTACTTTTCTCGCAATTCTGGTTTTATTTGGATTTTTAACCACTCGATAATCATATAACTTAAATCTTGCTCACAGTCCAGTCCATTTATTCTAAAGGATCAATCCCTGGAGCATCAGGTAAAATAAAGTCTTCTGGGATTTTTTTCCAAATAATATCTAGTTTTGGTTTTCGCTCTACTGTTTGAGTCACGATTTTAATACCTGCTTTTTTGAACGACAGTAGTATTAGTTTCCGCTGACATGAACCACTACCTCACGAGAATGGTTGCGTTGACGATGTTCCCAAAGATAGATGCCTTGCCAAGTTCCTAACACTAATTTACCGTTAGCAATGGGGATTTGTTCAGAAGTGCGAGTTAACGCGGAACGAATATGAGCGGGCATATCATCTTTTCCTTCTGTACTATGGATATAGTTACGGCTTTCGGGTACAAGGTCAGCAAAGAAGTTCGATAAGTCTTTTAAAACATCGGGATCAGCGTTTTCCTGAATGAGCAAACTTGCGGAGGTATGGCGCACAAAAATAGTACAAAGACCGATATGAATATTCGCTTCTTCGACAATATTAGCGACTTCACGGGTAATTCGTTGGAAATTTTTGCCTGTAGTTTTAATCGCGATCGTTTTTTGATGGTGAGTCATATTTAAATAAAATAATTAGGGTCTAACTTTTTTGGGTCTTCCTCCTTTTTTACCATTTTCACGTGCAGCACGACGCTTTTCAGGAGAAGTGCTTTCACCTCCCTTGCGTCCCAATTCTGCCATCCATGACTGAGTACCGAAAATATCTTTGATTAATTTGCTCAGATAGAGCATCTTCTGATAGGTCAGTTTTCCAATTACGAGCCATGAATTTTATACCACCTTCCTAAAATCCTAGATCAGCCTTGGCTGTTTCCGCAGCAGTTGATACCTCCGCATCGCTTAATTCAGCCCAAGCAGTATCACCAATTTCGCGATAGAAGTCTTCATCATAAGGACGAGTACGAATCACAACAGGCATAGGGACAGCGTGACCGAGAATGAGGGCTTGTTGCTTAGAATCTAGTTTAGCTAAGACAGAACGCAGGTTCTGTCCCCCAGAAACCCCCGTAAAGATAGCATCAATATCCTTATCATCATTGAGTAAACAGGTGATGCGAGTTCCTACCTGAGACATGACCTCATTATCAATTCCAGAAGGGCGTTGATCGACTACAAGGAGGGTGACAAAGTATTTCCGCATCTCACGCGCAATTGTGCCGAAAATTGTCTGGTGGACGATAGCAGAGTCAAGGAAACGGTGCGCTTCCTCAATGGTAATAACGAGGGGACGGGGACGGTCTAAAGGGTTTTTGCTGCTGAGAAATTGATCGGCTTTACGAACATAGGCGTGGTGAATCCTGCGAGTCATCATATTGGTGACTAGCATATAGGAAAGCATATTTGACTGAGAGCCAAATTCGACGATAATATGCTTCCCTGCATCTAAGGATTGGAGAATGTGGTTGATGTAGTCGTGGGGACAAGCGGAACGCATATATTTTAAGTTATTGAGGCGCATCAATTTCCGCTGTAGTGCCATGATCGAGCCTGGATGACCTTGCTTTTCTTCACAGAAGATTTTGATATCTTCGTTACTCATTCCCAAAAGCGTCAGAATCCAAGATTTCTTATATTCCGCTTGTAAGATGTTGGCGTTATCTAAACTCGCTTCTGAGAGTCCTAGTTCCTGTCCGACTAAACGCAGGTCTTCAATTTCAATCTGATCGTAGCTGAGATAAAGTTCCTGTGCATCCCTGACTCCACGCCGTTTAGTAGCTTCGGGATCAAGGGTATAGATTTCAACTTGTCCTGGAAAGAGTTGACGCAAACCTTTAACGGTACTAAATTGTTTCCCTTCACTGACTGCTTCCCAACCATATTCTGAGTGCATATCAAACATGAGATTTACCGCAGCTTGTTTACGGATAATTCCCGAAAGGAGAAGGCGCGTTAGGAAGGATTTACCTGTTCCTGATTTGCCAAAAATACCGTTACTCCTTTCCACAAAGCGATCTAGGTCTAAGCAGATGGGAACATCCATATCGAGGGGTTGACCCACAGCGAAGTTTTTCCGCAGGGGATCATCTTCCCAACCGAAAACGGCGCGGAAGTCGTATTCACTCGCATCATAGACTTGGCTGAAGTGGCTAGGGACTGTTTTGACTGGAAGTAGCTGTAAATCTGCACTACTTTGGACTTGCATTGAACCAAGGGAGGTGTTTTTATCCCCGTTGTTTGAGTTACCATTCCCAGGGGTAAACATTAACATTGGGGCAATTTCTATTGTGCCAAATGTCCCACTTCCAGCCAGGACTTCCCGTAAAAAATCATCTCCAGGATTAGGGGGGTTGGAGAGAATACTATTGTTTGATGTTCCCAGACAGACATCGGTGAGGAGACAAAAAAAGCGCGATCGCGTTCCCTGAACAACAAGGAATTTTCCCACCCGCATATCTTCAACAGAAACATCAGCATGAAGACGGACTTCTAAGCCTTGGGAAAGAGAACCTTGAATAACTGAACCCAGGGGATTATCTAAGTGCATAACTTTGATGCTAGTACAGGTTTTCAATCATAGCAACCTCCCCCATCTTAATCTTACTTTCTAGTTATCACGAACGAGAAGGATTAACCACATAGGTCACTTCTTGCACTTCTCCAGGTGTTCCGAGAAGTTCTTCTTTCTTATTATTAAGGGCTACAACTACACCCCCAGCATTAGCGGTACGCAGAGTTAATTCCCGATTCGCAATCCAAGTTCTTTGAGTACCTTCGGGTAAAACCCCTTCAAATTGAACTTCACCATCAACAACAACCCTTAGCCAAGATTGATCCTGAAGAGTCACCTCAATCACTACAGGTTCATTCGACTGACCTTGCTGGACTACTTTAGAAATCGGGGAAGCAGTGGCTTCATCTGAATCGACTGAGGAAATAATCGCCACTGAACCTGAAGAATCCGCATTTACTTGAGGATCAGAGCTATTTACGATTAAAGAAAGGCTATTTACCGCGCCTATTACTAGGGCAATATAAGCTAAGTAAAGATGAATTGGACGCAATTGTGGCTGTGGTAAATGAATCCAACCTAATCGGCGCGTTTCTATCCGAATTTTCTGATCAGCAGGAAAATCTTGAGCTAACTTTGAGCCATTTTCCTCAAGCGCATGGGCAAATTTTTGAATTAAGCCTCGTATATAGACCGCTTCAGGTAAAATCTTGAGGTTTCCGACTTCAATAGCGTTGAGTAAACGAGTTTGAATCTGAGTTTGTTTGGCAATTTCTTCGAGAGAAATCCCTTTATTCGTGCGAATTTGATGCAGGTAAGAACCAATTTCGACCAATTTTTCCTGTTGGGTGAATTGAGGTTTCACAACTCTCTTATCCTTCATGTGTGGTTCTCCTTTAAGAATTCTGGCGTTAAATTGGTATTTCGGGATTGATTGAGGAGAGAATTAATTTCGCTCGTTTCTAAAAAGCGATAGTTCCCTTTGGCTAAAGGGGGTTTGTTCGCAGCTTGGAGTTGGACTGAACCGATAGCAGTACGGTGTAAATGCAACACAGGATATCCTAGTTGTTCAGCAATTCTTCTAATTTGACGATTGCGACCTTCCCTTAAGACAATCTCTAAAAGAGTACAGTCTTTTTTTTGTTTGAGAAGATGTATTTGCGCGGGAAGGGTTAGTTTTCCCGACAGGCTAACGCCATTACGCCAATTTTCTAACACAGCTTCTCCTGGTTGACCCTCTACCCAGACGGTATATTTTTTTGGTAAATGATAACGAGGATGGGTTAAGCGTAGGGTTAAATCCCCATCATTTGTCAGCAACAATGCTCCAGTGGAGTTAGTGTCCAAGCGTCCGACTGGATGAATACCCTGACCTTCCCTAAGTTCAGCAGGAAGTACATCAAGGACTGTGGGGCGATTTTGGGGATCATTACAGGTTGAGACAACCCCAGAACGCTTGTTGAGCAACAAGTAAATTAACTGCGGACGCTCCAATGGTCTGATGATTTTACCATCGACTTCGAGCCGATCTGTATAAGGATTAGCTTTTTGCCCTAATTGCACAATATTCCCATTAAGATGCACTCGTCGCGCTAAAATCATCTTTTCAGCGTGGCGACGGGAAGCAATGCCCCATTGAGATAAAATTTTTTGTATCCTTTCCTCCATAAACTTCCGCTAATTAGCTAAAACTAAATAACAAAATAAAAAATAACTATGTACAAATATTACAAGAATAGATTAACACTTTTCCATGACAAAAATATATCTAATGAAAGACGGTCCAGAAAAACAAGAAGTCTCTAAGAAACCAGAAACACGGAAGTTGGGGAGGACAATTTTAGTTAGAGGACTAGAACAGGGGGTTAAGCTTTGGTTACGGTCACAAGTTGATGGGATAGAAGGACTAAAGGTAAGAATTGAAGGACAAGACTCAAATATCCTCCAAGGCTATATTCCCAGAATTCACCTTTTTGCTCAACAAGCTATATATCAAGGACTTCATCTCACTCAAGTTGAATTAGAAGCCAGCAATATTCGCATTAACATTGGTCAAGTTCTCAAAGGTCAACCTCTGGGAATAATTGAACCAGTACCAATTTTAGGTCAAGTGCAGCTATCTCAAGCAAATCTACAAGCTTCTTGTACATCTCCCCTACTCGATAACGCCCTCAAAGACTTATTAACTCTCATCTTAGCTCAAAATAATAGGAGAAAATATCCGCAAATTCTCGCAAACCAAGAGATTTCTTGGCAAAATATTGAAATTAAAGCAAATTATCTCAAATTTGATGGTTACTCAACCTCCTCAAGGGGGAAGAGAATTCCCATTGTTATTACTACTGGTTTTAAATTACTCAGTCCTTATCAACTTTGTCTTGATCCCCTTCATATCGAATTTCCTCCCGAAATTCTTTCCTTTATGCCTCAAAGCTTAGAGTTAGACTTAGGAAAAGAAGCCCAAATTCAGGAAATTTCTTTATTACCTGGGCTTCTCTTTTGTCAAGGAGGACTGGTCATCAAACCCTAATCGGTAAAGCTATTGTGGTAATACCGATAAATCAAGGGCGGAAAATTCCTGGAAAAAGTCTCTTAGTTTACTTGCAATTTTATTCACTCCCCCAGCTACATTTGATTCAATATTTAAGGGAATCACGGGGTCATGGAGAGATAACCGCAGCAGAAACCAGCCTTGTTCAGTGGTGGAAGGACAGGAAACGCGGATTCCTTCATAAGTTTGGGGAACAATTTGCCAATCTGGGTGCTGAAGGGCGAAAGCGGTCAGTTTTTCAATGATTTCCTGACCATAGGTTTGAAAATCATCGTTTTTGATTTTGAGACGAAATTCGGCACTTTCTTCTGGTTCTGGTAACTTGGCAATTAAATCAGTTAAAGAATAACCTTCCAATTTAGATTTTGCTAGTTCAACCAGTAGCTTTGTTACCAAGTAAGCCCCATCATCAAGGAAATAATTCTCTTTCATCGCCCCATGACCAGAGGTTTCAATTGCTAAACACGATTTCTCACCCTTTTGATTTAGGCGTACTGCTTCGTTGATGACATTTTTGTAACCTCGCTTAAATCGGTGGTGTCTTCCCCCTAGTTCCTGTTCAATAAATTGAGTTAAGCCATCGGAGGTAATCGAGTCTGTGACAATGGTCGAACCTGGGTGTTCTTTGAGAACAATAGCAGAAATTAAGGCAATAAGCCGATCGCGATTTAGTTCACGCCCCTCAGCATCCACCGCAGCCCCTCGATCTACATCTGTATCGAAAATAATCCCGAAATCCGCTTTCTGCCTCTTTACTGCCTCACAGATCGCCGTCATAGCTTCTTTATTCTCAGGGTTGGGAACATGATTTGGGAATGTGCCATCAGGGTCAAGAAATTGGCTACCCGTGGTATCTGCACCCAAGGGTTCTAATACTTTTGCTGCATAGAAGCCTCCTGCGCCATTACCAGCATCAAGAATGATATTTAATCCTTGTAAGGGTTGGGCAAAGTTTTGCGGATGATTAACCCCTTCACGGACAATGTTTACGAGTCGTTCTGCATAGAGGGAGATGAAGTCATAATCGGTCACTTGTTGAGGTTGAGTCGCATCGGGAACTTCAGTTTCGACCGCAAGGTTGAGGATAGCGGTAATATCTGGTTTATCTAATCCCCCCTCTGCCGTAAAAAACTTTAGACCATTACGATTGAAGGGTAAGTGACTGGCGGTGAGCATAATTGCCCCATGGCAATGTAAATTGGGGGTAACGGTACTCATGAACATCGCAGGGGTTGAGGCGATATCAAAATCATAGACTTGACAGCCTGTAGCGGTCATGCCTTCAATTACTGCTTGGGTTAAAGCTTCTCCTGAGAGGCGACTATCACGACCCACCGCTACAGTGAGTTCTGAGGGGGGTTTAACAAGTTTTGCTTGTAGCCAGTTAATAAAGGCAAATCCTAAGCGTTTAACAACTTCAGGGGTCAAGTTGACGGGTTCATTTGCGACACCAGGGATAGCAACGCCCCGAATATCTGAGCCGTTTTGTAATTCTTTTAAGTTTAAGTTCTTCATTCGTCACGCAAGTTCAACGGTAACAGGAGTATGGTCGCTAGGTTTCGGTAATTTTCGCGGTTTAATATCAATCGTACAACTTACTGCCTGTTCATATAATTCTGGGGTGAGATAAACATGGTCAATACGCCAACCGCGATTACCCTGAATCCCACGACTACGATAGTCCCACCAACTAAAGTGTCCTCCCTCTACAGTAAACTTGCGAAAGGCATCTTGAAAGCCAAGATTGAGAATGGTTTGTAAGGTCTGACGTTCAATATCAGAAGCCATGATTTTCTTTTCTCTCCCTTTTGGGTCATGGATATCGCGATCGTCTAAAGCTACATTAAAGTCACCACAAACACAGATTTGTCCAGGATTTTTCTCTAACAAGGTTTGCAAATATTGCCGTAATACTTCAAACCAGCGCAGCTTATAGTCATATTTATCACTACCAATAGCTGAACCATTAGGAACATAAAGATTAATAATGCGAATATTATTAATAACCCCTGTTATCACTCGTTTTTGTTGGTCAAATTCCTCTGCAAGTTCATCTCCGACAATGCTTGCAAAACCGATACTAACGTCTTCTAGGGGAGTACGGCTAAACATCGCAACCCCGTTATAAGATTTTTGCCCGGAAATATATAAGTGATAGCCCAATTTTTCAAAAGCGGTTCTGGGAAAATCAGGGTCAACGACTTTTGTTTCTTGCAAACATAGCACATCAACAGGGTTT
>JBBQDV010000124.1:0-9057 GCA_038320005.1 Cyanophyceae cyanobacterium | reverse complement strand
TTTTAGTGGGATTCGCCTGATTAAAGCCTTTTCCGCGGAAGATTATGAGATTGAGCGTTTTAATCGAGAAGCAGAACTAAATCGCCGTTCTCGATACCGCACAGAAAGGATTAAAGCCCTGCAATTTGTGATTGTTGGTTTCCTCGAAGCCCTGGCGATTATTTTACTATTCTTCTTGGGAGGATGGCAAATTACGAGGAATGTTTTGACGGGTTCAGAGTTTGCGAGTTATGTTGCTGGTGTGGCTTTATTACTCGATCCGATTGGGATTGCAACGGATAATTATAACGAGTTTAAACAGGGTCAAGCCTCGGTGGATCGGGTGTTTGAACTGATGGATATTCGCCCCACGATTAGGGAAAGTTCTAACGCGATCGCGCTTCCTAGAGTTACTGGTAAAGTTGAATATATTAATACTTCCTTTGCTTATCAGACTGAACCAGTTCTGGAAAACTTAAATCTCCTGGCGCATCCAGGGGAAGCCATAGCTTTAGTGGGGGCATCAGGGGCAGGTAAAACCACTCTGGTTAACCTTCTGCCTCGCTTCTATGAACCCCAAGCAGGAGAAATCTTAATCGATGGGGTAAATATCAAAGATGTGACCTTAAAGAGCCTGAGAAGGCAGATTGGCATTGTCCCTCAAGAAACTATTCTCTTTTCAGGAACAATTGCGGAAAATATCGCCTTTGGACAAGGAATTGTTGACTTAGATAAGATTATCGCAGCAGCAAAAATTGCCAACGCCCACCAATTTATTAACCAATTTTCCCAAAACTATTCAACCTATGTCGGGGAAAGGGGGGTTAATTTATCTGGGGGACAAAAACAAAGAATCGCGATCGCGCGAGCGGTGTTACTCAACCCACGTATACTGATCTTGGATGAAGCTACCTCCGCCTTAGATTCCGAATCTGAAGCCCTGGTTCAAGAAGCCCTAGAACGAATAATGCAAGAGCGCACCGTATTTATTATCGCCCATCGCCTTGCCACAGTGCGTCGTGCTGACCGCATATTAGTAATGGAACAAGGACAAATAGTTGAATCGGGAACTCATGATCAGTTGTTAGCACGAAATGGTCGTTATGCAAAGTACCACACGCAGCAATTTTTTCAAGGAGTTAGTTGAACAGCGAAAATGACTGAAATCATTGAACTCGATGGCTTTGACCTTATTTTAATCTTAATCTTATTAGGGTTAGCTGTTGCCCTTTCGATGTGGCAGAAACTAGGATTAGAGGGGCAATTACTTTTAGCTAGTGCGCGATCGCTGTTACAATTAATTGTCTTAGGCTATCTTCTCTCCCTCACTTTTGTCCTTAATTCTCCCATTGCAACTGTCGGAATTCTGTTAATCTTTCTCACTCTCGCAACGGTTGTAGTTCGCAATCGGATTAGTAAAACTAAAAGGATATTACCGATTATCTGGGGAGCTTTATTTATTAGTACCACACTCACCCTCGCTTATGTGTTGTTACTAATGATTCAACCTGACCCTTGGTATAATCCGCAATATCTTATTCCCCTAGCTGGTATCTTAATTGGAAATGCGATGAATGGGGCAGCCTTATCTGGGGAACGTTTAGCAAGTACCATCAATAATCGCCGTTTGGAAATAGAAACTCACCTTAGTTTGGGCGCGAGTCCTCAACAAGTAACTGAAAATTACCGTCGTGAGGCGATTCGCGCAGGTTTAATCCCTACTTTGAATCAAATGACGGTGGTGGGGTTAGTTACTTTACCAGGGTTTTTTTCAGGACAAATCTTAGGGGGAATTGACCCCCTTAATGCTGCTTCATATCAAATTCTCATTTTATTTATGCAAGCTTTTACCAGTTTGTTAGCAACGCTTTTGGTTACTCAGGGTATTTATCGCCAGTATTTCAATCAGAACTGGCAATTAAATTTATCAGATAATTAAAATCAATTATGATTCCCGAACTGCTTCTAAGAGGCGAGAATAATAAAAACGGGTGCTGGTCATATCTTTACGCTTAATAGTAAAGCCATTATCTTCTAATATTTTAATGATTTCTGCTTCTTTGTGGAGATAGGCGCGAGTCGCTTTACTTGGTCCTGGGAAAAACTCCCCAACTTTTTTCAGCAGACTCAAACACAGGGTTTTAGGCGCAAAACTAAGAATAACGCGAGACTCTGCGAGGGAAGCGAGATGAGTAATCATTTCTGCTGCTTTTTCTTGGGGATAATGAATCAAAACATCTAAGCAGATAACGGTGTGATATTTTCCTGACAAGGCTTCTAAGTCTTGAACCGCAAAAGTTATATCTGTTTTTTCTGGGGTCGCATTTGCCCTTTCTTGGGCTTCTCCCACCATTTTTTCAGAGATGTCACTAGCAAAAATAGTTGCACCTGCTTGGGCGAGGGGGATGCTGAGACTTCCTACACCGCAACCCGCATCACAAAAGGTTAAATCCGCTAAGTTATCATCTTCTTGAAGCCAGTTTAGAACATTATCAACGGTTTGTTGATGTCCAGTGCGAATATCACGTTGGACTTTGTTAACTTCGCCTTCGCCATAGATTCGTCGCCAACGGTCAAAGCCTACTGCGTTAAAATATTCGGTTACAACGGTTTTGTCATCTAGGGTGTTCATTTAATAAAAATTGAGGATAAAAGTTATAGTGGCACAAGTAACCACTTTATCTTATTTTTGGAGGTGCTTATGATCTCACTACCCCAAAGTTTTTTACGAATTAAGGCTCGATGAAGCAATTGACTTGGCTACGTTACCTGATTCCTTTTTTTGATCCTGAAGTTCGTGATTGGTCAATAGAAGCCCGTTTGTTGCGCTGGCTAACCTTCGTCTGGATGTTTGTCGGTTTGGTGATCATGTTTTCTGCATCCTATCCTGTGGGTGATGTGGAGTCGGGAGACGGGTGGTATTATTTTAAGCGACAAGCAATTTGGATATTTATTGGGTTAATTGCTTTTAATTTTATCTCGCGATCGCGATTACGTAATCTGATTAAAACCGCCCCTATCTTTCTCCTAATTACATTAGCTTTAATCTTCCTCACTTTAATCCCAGGACTGGGAACAACGGTAAATGGAGCAACTCGTTGGATTGCTATCGGTCCTTTCGCCCTCCAACCTTCGGAATTAATCAAACCCTTTTTAGTGCTTCAGGGGGCTTATCTTTTTGGACAATGGGGACAATTAACTTGGCGATTTCGCCTCACTTGGTTAGCAATCTTTGCCGTAGTTTTAGCATCAATATTATTACAACCTAACTTAAGTACCACCGCTTTATGTGGGATGAGTTTGTGGTTAATGGCGATGGCTGCGGGGCTTCCCTGGATACAATTATCAGGAACAGCGATTGCTGGACTCGCTTTAGGGATTACTAGCATCAGTATCCGCGAATATCAGCAGAAACGGGTGACTTCTTTCCTCGACCCTTGGGCAGATCCTTTAGGGGACGGTTATCAATTAGTCCAAAGTCTTTACGCAGTAGGTTCTGGAGGAACTTGGGGGTCAGGGTTTGGGCTTTCTCAGCAAAAGTTATTTTATTTACCAATTCAATACACCGACTTCATTTTCTCTGTATTTGCAGAAGAATTTGGCTTTGTGGGTGGTATCATCCTCCTGCTGATGCTATTTGTCTATGCAACCTTGGCTTTGATTGTCGCACTCAAATCCACTGACTCTGTTAAACGCTTAGTCGCGATGGGGGTGATGATTTTCCTAATTGGGCAATCTTTGTTAAATATCGGTGTCGCTACAGGTGCATTACCCACCACAGGGCTTCCCTTTCCTTTCTTGAGTTACGGGGGAAGTTCAGTCATTTCTAGTTTAGTCTTGGCTGGTTTATTAGTTCGTACGGCGAGAGAAAGCAATGAGGCGGAAGTTATTCCTCTACATACAAGAAAGCGTAAATTATCTCGTCTTGGGAGAAGGGGTGATGGGGTGAAGTGTTAGTTATTTAAAGTTGATTGTCAATACTAAAATAGTTGCCATTCTGGGGATTTGAGACGCTTTAGCTGACATAAACGCCGATTGGAATAGCCGTCATCTAAACAGCAATAATTAAAACGAGTTGAGATATGCAAATGAATCGCCCATGACCAGAGATGGGCGGTTTGGGTGAAGGGATGGAGGGATTTAATCTCTACGGGGGTGAGAGTAGAAATTGCTTCATAGCCATTTAGAAAGGCTTCTCTGACTTTTTGACTCATTCCTGTCCGCAGCGCAATTTGGAAAAACTTAGCTATATCAAAGGCTCGCCAACCATAACCACATTGGTCGAAATCAAAGAGGGTAATTTTCCCGTCGGGGGTAAAGTGAACATTTCCACTGTGGGGATCTCCCCAACAAATAGTCCAAAATGGAGGAGTTGTAGGTAAGTCTTGCAATTGTTGTTTAATTTGATCCGCAATATTAAGCAGATAGTTTAATTCTTCACGTTTATGTTCTAAAAAGGGGATAATTAGGGCTAAGGAGTTATCGAGTAAATAATCTAGGTTGAGAGGTTGGCGTTGCGTGGAACTAGCAAAATCAAGACCGCTTTGATGAATTCTCCCTAATGTTTTACCGAGTTGATGACCTTGAGTAGGGCTAAAGTCTCCGAGGGCGACCTCTCCTGGGGCATATTGAAATAAACTGGCGTAACGTTTGCCTTCAGGGGCGTTGATTTCTAAGAGAAGTAAGCCGTCTTTGGTGCGGAGAGGGGCTGCAATGGGGAGGTTTCGTTGCTGTAAAAAGTCAAGAAATTCTGTTTCAAAGAGTAGGTCAGATCGCGATCGCCAATCTCGATGAGATACCCTGAGAATATAGGGTTTAGTTCGAGTTGTGATTAAATAGACATCACTTAAACCCTGAATCCAAAAATGGCAAGTTTCAATCCCTTCAATCTCATATTTTGAAGACACGAGTAATCTTAGAGACTGACTACACAGTGTTGAATGAATTACTGGAAATTGCCTGTCCTTAATTTCACCCATGACCCCACCTGAACCCTTTATTGCTGCTTCTATTCTCCAGGGTCTTGAGTTTTTATTTTGTTGCTTTGCACACTAAATGCTGAGAAATTTTAGATTTCCTTGATCACCATCGAGTTCAACTCTTTGCCCAGCTTGTAATGCAGCATTTACGCCATCATGACCAAAGGGAAGGTTCGCCACTATGGGAATATTAAGATCACCAACGCGATCGCGCAATACTTCCTCAATTGTCCAACTTGATATACCTGGGGAAACCTCACAACGGCTAAACCGCCCCAAAGCAATACCCTTTACTCCCTGAAATGCCCCCATTAATCGCCACTGAGTCAGCAAGCGGTCAATACTATAAGGGGACTCTGTGACATCTTCCAGAGCGAGGATTGCCCCTTCTAGTTTGGGTTGAAGATGTGTCCCCAAAATGTGAGTTGCAACGCTCAGATTAGCAGGCAGCAGCCACCCTTGCGCTTTTCCTCCACCCCAGCCTTCTCCCGTCAGAGGCTCTAAGGCTTTCCCTTCTAAGCAATCAAAAAGGCGGTCAATAGACCAGTTGGGTTCTGTCCCTAAAGTCGTTAAAACTCCCCCATGAATACTAGGAATCCCTGCTACGGTAAGACTCCAAAGCAAAGCGGTAATATCAGAGAAGCCTACTAACCATTTTGGATCAGTTGTTGTCCAGTGCCAGTTTTCCAGTAAACGCATACAGCCATAGCCCCCCCGCACGCAAAAAATTGCCCGACATTCAGGGTCATTCCAGGCAGTTTTTAGGGCTTGTCTTCGTTGAGCATCTGTGCCAGCTAGGTAGCCCGTACAGGCGCGATAATCAGGGTCGAGTTCAATTTGATAGTCTCGTCTTTGTAGGACTTCTACACCCTTTTCAAAGGCGTTTAGTTCTCTTTCCCGTAATGTGCCACTGGGGGCGATAATGCGGATTTTATCTCCTGGTTGTAATGAACGGGGTAAATACATTTATGGTTTAGCCTTGGTTACGGAATTTAGCAGCAACTTCTAATATTTCTGTCCACTGCTTCTGGACTTTTTTCAGAGTTAGTTCTAACTGTCCAGAAATGACTTCATCGCTTTTCTTTTCCTGTTTCGCAATCAGAATTTGCTCTTGTTTGGGAGAAAGGGACTTAAGAAAATCTTGCCATTGCTGGTGATTTAAACCTAACTTCTCTTCTAAATCTGCCCCTAACCACTGATGAACTAAACGCCAATGGGAGGAACGAGAAAACTTATCCACATGGTATTTGAAGCGTTGCTGGAGATAATCTCGTTCACGGGGAGTTAAATCCAGGATTTCGTCAATTTCTGTGGCTGTCAAATCTTGCAACTTTAAAGAGAGATAATTTGCACAGTCTGAATGTCCCTCTCCTTCTAGGTATCTAAATAAAGCCGTAATCACCAAATCTCGTAAGACTTCTTCTGAGGGGTCAGAGACATCGGAGACTAAGCGCGATCGCACTTGTTGCATTGTGGCAGAATAGTTCTTATTATCTTTCCCCTCCTCGCGTCCAAATTCTCCTGCTTGATCGATATCAACAGAAGTTTCATTCGGGAGGCGACGAGCAAAAGTTTGCGCCCTTAAAATAATTAACTGTTGAGAATAGCCGTTTGGTAAATTAATCCGCCTTTTTCCGTATTGTTCTGTAAACGCCATATACTCCGCCAACTCTAAACGAGTACGGGGTTGGTAATCTGCTGTGACATCATTTTCGCGCCGAAATGCTTTTAAAGACTCGCTATAAAAATCTTGTAAAAAGTCCTCCAAGAGATTGTAACGAGCTTTGAAGCCAAAATTAGAACGAGTTGGGGCAATATAGCGATACACAATTACACTTAAATTGCTATGAAGTTCTACACGCCCTTGTTGAGAACCAAATTTATAGTAGTGGAGACATTTGCGAAAGCGATGACGGGCTAAGGAAAGTTTCCAACCATATACTTGACCAGATTTTTGAATACGATTGCTCTTCTCACACACTCTCTCTATTTCTGCATTGATGCGCTTGGATACTTGCTGAACTGATACTGTCAGCGACCCAACCTGATTAGCTAGTTGCGTTTGGATAATCTCTATAACAGGACGTTGACTTTGGTTTTCTTCTGGAAGACCGAAATCTTCGCCGAAAGGTGAGTAAAAAGAACTAGCGACTTCAACGTTCATAAAACTTTGCCCCTGATGATGCTATTGAACAATTGCGTCAGTGAAATTTTTCTGGTTAAGCTGTGATTACTCATACTCAGTAATAGCAATCCGCTTTTAACCATCAGCATAGTTTTATCATTCCCATAGACGCTTTATTTCTACCACCACATTCAGGGATCGCAGTAATTCTAAAGTCTATTATCCTGCCATTATCACTTTTTTTGACCATTTTTTAATCGAGAGAGACCCATTCCAACATTTCTTCCCAACCTCTACCTTTACGAACAAGTTTTGGCTCTGAACTAGTTAAGTCAAGGATAGTAGAAGCTTCAAAACCTGCTTCTGAACCATCATCAACGATAATATCTACTAAATCATCCAACGCATCAAAAAGTTTCGCTTTTTCTAAACCAATCGTACCAACTCCCCCTTCATCATCCTCAATATGAGCAGAGGTAGAAATAATCGGATTTCCTAAGCTTTGTAAAATGGCTTGACAGACTCCATAATCTGGTACACGAATCCCAATAGTTTTACGTTTAGGACTCATTACCAATTTTGGCACTAACTTAGTTGCAGGTAATAAAAAAGTATAAGTACCAGGAATTAGCCTTTTCATGATTCGGTAAGCGGTATCTGAAACTAACGCATAATTAGAAATATCAGACAAAGATGAGGATAAAAAAGTTAGAGGCTTATCATTAGCAATACGCTTAATTTGCCTAACTCTTTCCACCGCTGACTTAACCGATAAATCACAACCAATCGCATAAACTGTATCTGTCGGATAAAGCATTACTGCGCCTTTTTTGAGGGCATCGTGGATTTCTTCAATAATCCTTGTCTGGGGGTTTTCGGGGTGAACTGAATAGAGAGTTGCCATAATTTCAAATAATATTAAATAGTTAGCAAAAGAACAGGAGTCATAACAATGAAAGTGGCATATTTAGACTGTCCAACGGGAATAGCTGGAGATATGTTTCTTGGTGCTTTAGTTGACGCAGGAGTTCCCTTAGAATATTTACAAAAAAAATTACAAGGATTAGGGATTGAACAGGAATATAGTCTCCATGCTGAAAAGGTTCACCGTCAAGGGCAAATAGCCACTAAAGTTGAAGTTCATATTCACTCTCACCATAGCTTAGAATCCCCTTCCCATGCCCACAGCCGTCATTTACCAGAAATTCAAGCCCTGATTGAAAATGCCCATCTTCCCCCCCAAGCTTGCAGTTGGAGTTTAGCGGTATTTGACCAACTCGCCCAAGCAGAAGGGGCGGTTCACGGTATCTCTCCCGAAAAAGTCCATTTTCACGAAGTTGGCGCAACGGATGCCATTGTGGATATTGTTGGGACTTGCTTAGGATTAGATTACTTAGGAGTTGAGGAAATACATTGTTCTGCTTTTCCTACTGGAGGGGGTAGGGTGAAATCTGCACATGGTCTGCTTTCTGTCCCTGTACCAGCGGTGTTGAAACTCTGGGAAATATTTAGCGTTCCTGTTTATAGTAATGGCATTAATAAGGAATTAGTCACGCCCACAGGGGCTGCGTTAGCCTGTACCTTAGCTTCTCGTTTTGGTGAACCGCCTCAGATGCAGCTACACCGTATTGGTTTAGGCGCAGGAACAATTGAGTTATCCCTTCCCAATATTTTTCGCCTCTGGTTGGGGGAATGTAGCGCAAGTAGTGAAGATATCGAAACCATAGCTATTTTAGAAACGCAAATTGATGACACTACTCCCCAGGTTATTTCTTATACTCTTGAAGCCTTACTCAACGCAGGGGTATTAGATGTATTCACTCAGGGGATTAATATGAAAAAATCTCGTTTAGGAACACTAATAACTGTTATTTGTCCACTGGATAAGGTGAAGGATTGCGAGGAAATTATATTCCAAGAAACCACTACTTTAGGAATTCGTTACTCTAGACAACAACGCTCAATTCTGCAACG
>JBBQDV010000123.1:0-9062 GCA_038320005.1 Cyanophyceae cyanobacterium | reverse complement strand
CGTTTTATTAAACAGCAAATAACCATGAGTGCTGGGGTCATACAGAGCCTCCTCTATAGTCTTTATAACCGTCTTAGAGGCAGGTAAATCTGACGAACCGAGGGAGAGATCAATAATTTCTTTTCCCGAAGCCCTCGCCTTTGCCTTAGCCCGATCCATATCGGCAAAAACATTAGCTTGAAGGGGTACTAAGCGTTCAGCAAGTTCTATCTTGGTCATTTTTAGATCTTTTAACTAGGCATAATATTATGCTACATCTTTCCAAACTAGCACCCAAATATGACTATATTTAACTATTTGTACCCTTATTCGTCAACTATTTAACAAAAAGTAGCTAGAGATACAGATAGTGATTTTAAACATGATAATCTCTGATATATAAAATTTAATTTCTAACTCAGGTGTGAAGATAGGTAATAGAATGTCGAAATTTTCCTTAAAGGCTTTCTTGATCAGTCCAGCCATTCTTGCTGCAACTTTCGTCGCTTCTGGAAGTGTAGTTGCGACAGAACAACCAGAAACAAAGTTAAACTTTAGTCAGTTTTCTGATCTATCTAATCCAGAAGCAAAAACAACCCTAGCACAAGCAACACCTCAAGTTGATCAGTTGCTACAACAGATTGAAAGTTATCAGCAAGAAGGTAAAAGTATTAACTCCATCGAACAAGTAACCAGCGTTACTCAATTGCGCGATGTTCAGCCCACTGATTGGGCATTTGAAGCTCTACGAGGTTTAGTTGAGCGTTATGGTTGTATTGCTGGTTATCCCGACGGCACATTCCGCGGAAATCGGGCTTTAACTCGCTACGAATTTGCAGCTGGTTTATTTTCCTGTTTAACTCAAATTGAACGTTTAATTGCTGCGGGCGCTCCAGGTACTGACGGTGTAGCTAGTGCAGACTTGGTAACTCTACAGCGGTTACTTGGTGAATTTGAAGCAGAACTCGCAACTTTGGGAACTCGTGTTGATAACCTCGAAGCCCGTTTAGGTGTAGTAGAAGAAAATCAGTTCTCTACCACCACCAAACTAGCAGGAGAAGTCGTTTTCGGCGTTGCGGATGCCTTTGGCGGAGAAGAAGTAAGGATCAGAGATGCAAATGGTGATCTGGGAGGTCTTGTCAACGTAGGTGATAATAATACTGTCCTTCAAAATCGAGTCCGTTTAAACTTTGTTACTAGCTTCACTGGACGAGATGCACTTTATACCCGTCTTGATTCTAGTAATGCTCGTGCTTTCAGTAATCTTGATCAGGGGATAAATACTTATCAGACTTCTTTTACTGATAATGATATTGTACTAGGTTGGTTAGCTTACTACTTCCCCATTGGCGATCGCGTTCAAGTATATCTTCCTGCTGCATTCCCTCTTTGGCAAGATTTTGTGCCAACTATTAGCCCTCTCTTTGATGACTTTTCTGGTGCGAGTCGTGCGGTTACTAGCTTCAGTGAATCTAGTCCTATCTACAAAATTGGTCTTCCTGAAGGTGGCGGTTTAGGGCTTAACTTCGAGCTTTCTGACTCTTTGATGATTAGTGCAGGTTACTTTGGTGGCGATACTGCCAATCCGAATGAAGGTTCTGGCTTGTTTGAGGGCGAATACTCCGCTTTAGGACAGCTTACCTGGTCGCCAGGCGACCGTTTCCAATTAGGTTTGACTTATGTTAACGCTCACTTCCAAGGTAGCGATATCTTTGGCTTAGGAGTAGGAACTCAAAGTGCAGTACGACCATTTGGTTTAAATACAAAAACTCAAACCGACTCCTATGGTGCGCAAGCCTATTTCGCCCTTTCTGATCGTATTGGGATCAATGCTTTTGGTGGTTTGACCAAAGCCTTTAACGAGGATGCTGGTGCTACTGGTGAAGCAGATATCTACTACTATGGTGGCGGTTTAGCTTTCCCTGACTTTGGGAAAGAAGGCAATCTTGCTGGCTTATTTGTTGGTGTTGAACCTTATCTTGATAGCTGTAGCGGTACAGATTGTGTCCCAGGAGACGATAACGGCTTCCATGTCAATGCTTTTTATAAATACCAACTTAACGAGAACATTTCCCTCACCCCTAGTTTCACCTGGTTAACTGCTCCTGGTGGTCGTGAAAGCAGTAGTGATGTTTACTTAGGAACTCTGCGGACTACCTTTACTTTCTAGCTAGTTTTTTTAGAGTTTAGCTAATTATTGTGGTGGGGATGAATAGTATTCGCCCCCATTGCTATTTGTCTATAAGTCAGGAAAGGCTTCTTTCACGGCTGGATGGACAAGATGATGATTTTTGACATTTAAACCACCCGCCAAAACTGAGTCGATTTCCAAAGCTTCTAAACCCTTGTTAGCTAATTTCAAGACATAGGGTAAGGTACTATTATTTAAAGCTTGAGTAGCTGTCCAGGGTACTGCTCCAGGCATATTAGGGATACCAAAGTGGACTACCCCAGCATCAATGTAAGTTGGGTTGCTGTGGGAGGTGGGATAAAGGGTTTCGACACAACCCCCTTGATCTACCGCGACATCAATAATTACTGCACCTGGGTTCATGGCTTCTACTAGGGAACGAGGAACTAAGATGGGGGCGCGTCTTCCTGGGACAAGGACTGCACCAATGAGCAGGTCTGCTTGGGGGACAACGGCTTCAATTTGAGCGGTGGTACTGTAGAGGAGTTCAACCCTAGAACCAAAGAGGTTTTCGAGGTAGGTGAGGCGTTCCACGTTGAGATCAATAATTTGCACTCTTGCACCCATACCGATTGCCATTTTAGCTGCTTCTGTGCCAACTACGCCTCCTCCTAAAATTGTTACTTGTCCAGGGCTTACGCCAGGGAATCCTCCGAGTAATACGCCTCGTCCTCCTTGTTGTTTTTCGAGGTAACGCGCCCCAAACTGCACAGATAAGCGTCCAGCGATAATACTCATGGGTGTGAGGAGGGGGAGTTTACCATCGGTCAGTGTAACAGTTTCATACGCGATCGCGCTTACCCCAGATTTAATTAAAGCCTCGGTTAAATCTCGATTTGCTGCTAAATGGAGATAGGTAAATAAAAGCTGTTCAGGTCGTAGATAATTATATTCAGTGGCTAAAGGTTCTTTGACTTTTACCACCATTTCCCGATTCCAAGCTTGATCTGCACTACTGACAATTTTTGCACCAGCTTGAGTATAATCATCATCGGTAAAACCAGCCCCAAGTCCCGCTTCTGTCTCGATAAAGACCCTATGGTGATTGTCAGTAATCACTCGTACACTGGCTGGAGTTAAACCAACACGAAACTCTTGATCTTTTATTTCTTTGGGAACACCTATTTCCATCACACACACCTTAATTAATCAATTTTGCTCTCGGTCTAATCACGATACTCGCTTCTTTTTCCCCTTGTGGTTAATAGTATAATAGTTAATGAAGAATTGTAACAAAGTAGCATTTCCTACTAATTTAGATTTATGACACAACCTCAACCCACTACTACCCCGAACTTTGAAGAACCAAAATTTGGCTTTAATGAATATGCGGAACGTCTTAATGGTCGTGCTGCGATGATTGGCTTTGCTGCGGTACTAATTATTGAATTTCTCACAGGTCAAGGTTTGCTGGCTTGGTTGGGTTTACAATAACTTTTTTTTGGGGAAAAGGGGAACAGAAATAAGCAAAATCAGATCTCATTTTTTGTTGCTGCCTTTTCTTGTTTCCCAACTTGAAACTGTCGCAGCTTATGTCTCTGGGGTATGGCGACAAGGCAATCAGTTTACGATACCCTGGAAGATATAATGAATAAGGTTTGAAGAATAAACGCATAACTATGATCGTACCTCGATTTATTAAGTCCGCTTATCGCAAAGACTCTATGACTAGCTTCTTAATCATTATGGGAGGAGTGGATGCTATTATTGGCGGTGTAGGAAGTCGTGGCACTTTAGTCGCTTTTGGGATGATGTTGGTACTCGGCGCGATCGCGATTCGATGGATCAATAGTCAAGGTAATAAAATTCCTGATTACGAAGAAACTCCAGTTCATTATCTACCAATGGGAGAAACCCAACGTCCTCTTCCTCAACTGGCGAGTAAGAAGCGTCGTTCCTCTTATTGAAAAGATCTTGCGGTCTGAAAAAGAATGGGAAGAATTTGAGGCTAGATAAGGGAAAAAACTATGCAGACTAAAAGTCAAATCTTAAGCACTCCCCTCGATCTCTGGCAGAAAATTGGCGAAGTTGCGGATCATAGTGGTTTACCTGTGAAAACGATTCGTTATTATGATGACCTGGGGCTACTATCTCCCGTTGTGGAACGGACTGAGTCTGGCTACCGTATCTTTCACCCTCATATTTATCGTCGCCTCGCCTTCATTAAACGAGGTCAGTCTTTGGGCTTAAGTTTGCAAGAAATCCAAGAAATCCTTGCTGTCTACGATACTGGACTTCTACCTTGTGGCGTAGTCAAAGAGCATCTAGAAGCTAAACTTGCTACAATCGAAACACAAATAAGATCTTTGCAAGTCTTACATTTAGAACTCAATGGTATTCTCTCTGGTTGGCAAGAAAATCCCTCTCAATTACCAATTGAGCAAACTATTTGCCCTAATATTCAGCAATAGCCTGGGTGAGATAAATTCTCTAGGCTCTCATGGTACTAACATTTTTTCTGTAGAATACTATTAAATTGATTAAGAAGTAACAAAGCCGAGTGAGTGCTGATTTGAACCCTGTAACCTTAGATATAAATAATTTATTTCCTTTTGAACTAGACCAGTTCCAAAAAGACGCGATCGCTGCAATTGACGCTGAAAAATCTGTTGTTGTCAGTGTCCCTACTGGTTCAGGAAAGACCCTCGTGGGCGAATATGCCATCTATCGCGCTCTCGCTAGAAAAAGAAGAGTGTTATACACTACGCCCCTCAAAGCCCTATCTAATCAGAAACTACGGGACTTTCAAGAACTATTTGGGGAAGAGAATGTAGGCTTGCTGACTGGAGATATGTCAGTCAACCGCGACTCTCCTATTTTGGTAATGACCACGGAGATTTTCCGCAATATGCTCTATGGTACTCCCATCGGGCAAATTGGCACATCCTTAGAAGATGTCGAAGCAGTGGTACTAGATGAGTGCCATTATATGAACGATAGCCAACGGGGAACAGTTTGGGAAGAATCGATTATCTATTGCCCCAAAAATATCCAACTTATTGCTCTTTCTGCCACCATTGCTAACGCGGAAGAACTGACAGACTGGATTTCCCAGATTCATGGTCAAACTACTCTAATTAAATCAAGCTATCGCCCCATTCCCCTCAACTTTTACTTTAGTACCATCCAGGGCTTATTTCCCCTGCTTAATGAGGCACAAACAGCGATTAGCACGCGCTTGAAGGCAAAAAGAACCCCAGGAAGACAACGAGGGCGGATTAGTCGCGAGGACTGTCCTAGCATTTCTCTGGTAATAAGCCAGATGCAGGAAAAGCAGATGCTTCCAGCGATTTATTTTATCTTTAGTCGCCGAGGATGCGATCGCGCAGTACAAGATTCTGGTTCATTGCGCTTAGTTAATAATGAAGAAGCCAGACAACTAAAGGTGCGGATTCGGGACTTTCTTGCTGCTAACCCCTCCGCAGGACGGGAAGGACAAGTTGAACCCCTCCATCGAGGTATCGCAGCCCACCACGCTGGAATCTTACCTGCTTGGAAAGGCTTTGTCGAAGAACTATTTCAAGATGGCTTAGTGAAACTCATTTTCGCCACAGAAACCCTCGCAGCAGGAATTAATATGCCCGCCCGCACCACAGTTATTTCCGCAATTTCCAAACGGGTGGATGTGGGACATCGGATGCTCACCGCCTCAGAGTTCTTGCAAATGGCAGGACGTGCTGGAAGACGTGGAATGGATGAAAGAGGCTATGTGGTGACGCTGCAAACCCCCTTTGAAGGGGCAAAAGATTCAGCCAAGCTTGCCCTTTCTGATCCTAATCCTCTGGTAAGTCAGTTTACCCCCAGTTACGGGATGGTTTTGAATCTCCTCCAAACTCATGATATTAACGAAACCCACGACTTATTAGAACAAAGCTTTTCTCAATATCTCTCGATGCTGAAATTAAAGCCTCAGCAACGGGAAATTACAGGACTCACCAGTGAATTAGCAAAAGTTGATGTCGAACTTGCTCCCATCAATATTAAGTTCTTTAGCCAATACCAAAAGCTCAAAGAACAACAACAAGAAGAACGTCGCTTGCTACGAGTCTTGGAAAAACAAGCTCTCGATAGTCGCATCAAAGCGGTAACTGCTACTTTACCAGGAATGCCAGAGGGAAGTGTACTTTATCTCAAAGGGAAGCACATTCATGTAGCTACTCCTGTTCCAGCCATCCTAGTTACCAAAATTCCAGGCTCAGGTAAATTTCCCTATTTAGTTTGTCTTGGCACAAATAATTGCTGGTATGTAGTTAATAGTGCGGATGTAATGGGGATTGGGGATGACTTTTTCTCAGAAGCAACGGAATTAACTCCTCCGAGTGAACTAGAACCGCATCTGGGAGCAACTTGGAAAGGGGATAAGACAACTAGGAAAATTTTGGCTAAAGTTCCCCCCTATACGGAAAATCTGGAAGAGCCAGAGGTGGTCGCCCAAAGACAACGTTTAAATGCAGTAAGCCAACAGCTAGAAAACCATCCCCTTCAGGAGTTTGGTAAGCCAGGAAAGCTGATTAAACGTCATAAACGCCGTTTGGATCTAAAAGAGGAAATCCATAAGCTGCAAGGGAAATATCGCGCTAACCAGTCCCATCATTGGCAAGAATTTATAAACTTAGTTGAGGTATTGCGGGAGTTTAATGCGTTAGACAACTTTACACCTACTGCTCTGGGGGAAAGTTCCGCAGCAATTCGTGGGGAAAATGAGTTATGGCTAGGGCTTGCTTTTATTTCTGGTGATTTAGATAATCTTGATCCCCATCATTTGGCTGCTACTGTCGCAGCATTAATTAGTGAACCACCTCGTTCTGATAGTTGGACAAATTACTTACCTCCTGAAAACGCGATCGCGACTTTAGAAAAACTTCGCCCTCTACGTCGTCAATTGATTCAAATCCAACTACGTCATAATGTCCCGCTTCCAGTCTGGTTAGAAAATGAGTTTATTGAACTGATTGGTCTTGTGGAACAATGGGCATTAGGGGCAGAGTGGGAAGCTTTGGGTGATAATAGTAGTTTTGATGATGGAGATTTAGTACGGTTACTTCGGCGTACCCTTGATTTATTATCGCAAATTCCCCATGTTCCCCATTTGAGTTCAGAGTTGAAGCGAAATGCGAAGCGATCCGCCCAGTTAATGGAGCGTTTCCCCGTACAAGACGTTTAGTTACAGAAGATCGTTGACAAAGGGTTAAAATGTCTGACAAACCTTAAAACAGGATAATTCCCATTGTCTTCTCTTGTCCATGAAACTTCCCAACTCTATCGAAACGCAATTAGAGCAAGCGCTTGAAGCTAGTCAATCTCGCTTCAGTCGTTTAGCAGCAAATGTCCCTGGAGTCATTTATCAGTTTATCTTGCACTCTGATGGTTCTCAAGAATTTTCTTATGTTAGTCCAGGATGTGAGGAAATCTACGAAGTTGAACCAAAGCAATTTATAGAAAATACAGCATTTGTCATGGGGATGATTCATGTTGAAGATCAGCAAAGGTTTCAAGATTCTGTTGTCCTTTCTGCGCGAACTCTCCAACCCTGGAATTACCAATGGCGTATTTTAACTCCTTCGGGTCAGCTTAAATGGCTACAAGGCTTTTCTCGTCCCGATAAGGTCAAGGACGATATTGTTTGGGATGGGATGTTTATTGATATTACTGAACGCAAACAAGCAGAAATTAAGCAGAAGCAAGTCGAATGGGAATTGAAAAAATCAGAAGCTCAGTTTCGGGCTTTAGCGAAGCGGGAGTCTCTCTTTAATGCTCTTGCTACCCAGATTAGGAAGTCTTTAGAATTAGATACCATTTTAGAAACCGCGATCGCGCAAATTCGTCTGCTTTTACAGATTGATCGCTGTCACTTTTCCTGGTATGAACCTGATCGCAATCCGCCTGTTTTCCGAGTTGTCAAGGAAGATAAAGAAGAAGTTGTTAAAAGCGTTTTAGGAGTATATCGCGCCAAAAGATCTAGCTTATTAACCCAAAAAATAATCGTGGGGGAAGAAATTCGGGTTGATGATATTTCTTCTTGTCCTGATCCGAAGTTGCGGAAATTCCTGAAGCATTTTGGTTTTAACTCCGTTTTTATTTTATCTATTCGCACCCAAGGCGGAGCAGTGGGAATATTGAGTTGTGGTAACGGTTGCGGTTTGCGTCCTTGGCATGAAAATGAGCTAGAATTGGTGCGTGCGGTGGTTGATCAACTCGCGATCGCGATTAACCAAGCAGAACTTTATCAACAAACCCAACAAGCTGCGGTAAAAGCACAAAAACAGGCGCAAGAGTCGCAAAAAATGTTGCAGGAGTTAAAACAAACTCAGGGACAATTGATTCAAAGGGAAAAACTCTCTAGTCTCGGTCAACTCGTTGCTGGAGTTGCTCATGAAATCAATAATCCTGTCAATTTTATTTATGGTAATCTGACCCATGCTAAGGGGTATATTTTCGACCTAGTAAGTTTAATTGAACTTTATCAACAAGTATATCCAGAACCTCACCCTAAGATTACTTCACAAATAGAAAATATTGAATTGGACTTTCTCTTAGAAGACTTACCGCAACTCTTTAAATCAATGGAAGTGGGCGCAGAGAGGATTCGCGAAATTGTCAAGTCTCTGCGTAACTTTTCTCGTAGCGATGAAGCAGACATGAAAGTGGTAGATATTCATGAAGGTATTGATAGCACCTTGATGATTCTTCAAAGCAGGCTAAAAGCCAAATCAGATCGTCCAGCGATTGAACTTATTAAAGAATATGGTGATTTACCTCAAGTCAGCTGTTATCCAGGTCAACTCAATCAAGTATTCATGAATTTGGTAAGTAATAGTATTGATGCTCTTGAAGCTTATGACGAAAAGCGTTCTCAAGCAGAAATGCAAGTAGTTCCTAGCCAAATAAAAAT
>JBBQDV010000122.1:0-9076 GCA_038320005.1 Cyanophyceae cyanobacterium | reverse complement strand
CACTCATCCAGCTTAAGGTGCTTAAATGTCTTTGGTCGCGGTAGTGACTGTATTGACTTAGATACTGTCGTAGTTGATGATAGAGACGTGGATGATGAGTCATGAGATTTTACTGGTTTTGTTCAATTTCAGTGTCTCATGCTTGTTGTCTACTTGCTATGTTATCTCTGCTTTTCAACCACTTGTGTCCGTCAGTCAGATCCTCCTTACCACAGTAAATACAATCCGATTGAGCGTTGTTGGGCAGCCCTTGAACAATTCTGGAACGGAGCGATTCTGGACTCTATGGACACAGCACTGAACTGGGCAAGTAATATGAGTTGGAAGGATATAACCCATAGAGAACAATTGTTAGACGCCATCTTGCACTATTCTACACGTACACAAGCGGGTAAGGTTCGAGGGTCGCCCCTCTCCCCTCCCCTAAGAACCGTGCATGACAGTTTCAGTAGATCAAAAACGTAGCCACAGAATTTACGGGACAAAGATTTCAGCCTTTAAAGCTATGGCTTTAAAGTAGCGCGATCGCGATCCAATAATCATCATGGAAATTTAATCGGCTGAAACCCCTAGAATTTCGTGTCTTTTTGATCTACTGAGTTAACTTCCTCAAAATCTAAATAGTTTTTAGCAAAGGCTTTTCGTAATAAATTTGGGGGGATAAATCGGTCATATTGACAGAGTTGGGGTGCTTCAACGGAATCAATTAAATCTATTTCGGTTATTTTAGATGTTTTGATTGCTTGCAATGCTAATAAAAGTTCTTCTGCTGTCGCATCTCCTAGTTTAATTAAAAAGAAATAGGGAGACTTTCCTTTTATACTTCTAATATCAATATGAGTTCGCACACATTGATTTAAATAGCGTTCTAAAGTACGATAGCCAATTGTGCCTAACCAAGGAAATAGACAATAGGTTTTCTCATCGAGGGGAATTAGATAATTTTGCTCTAGGTTTTCTAATTTTGCTAATTGACGAGCGACTTTTAATCTTTCTTTCGCCCCTGTTAATAAATAGGGATATTCTTTAGCTTCCAAGAGGACTTGTTGCATTCTTTGTAATACTTTGGTGTGAATATTTTCCCCTCCACCGCGACTACGCCAGAAACTATTTGCATTTCCTTTAATAGGTTTGACAAAAATAAGATTACGTTTAGCTTCTATATCAATTACTTCCCAGGTTCTACCCGCAAGGGTAAATTGAGTACCAACAGTGGGTAAAATTGCAATCGTTCCAATTTCCCCAGATTCGTTACGAACTTTATATTCAGCATTACCAGAAAAGACGGCATAAAAGCGAAAGTTACGCACAATCTTTTCCCCTGTAATTCCTAAGATAAGATTACCTTTTGCAGTCAATTGTAAATGATCTAAGGAGATTAAATAATGGAGAAGTTGGCGAAAGTCTTCCTGGGGGATAGTCGCTAAGGGAGGGAGACTAAGCACTATTTCTGCTAACTCTGAGGGGGATAACTCTCCTTCTGCGGTGAGAATGCTGAGGGTTTGGTGATAGAGTAGGCTATAGGAGTAGGTAAGAGGGGTAATGGGTTCAATCCAACGTTCTTCGAGATAAAGTTGAATAATCGCGATCGCGCGTAACAAATCCCAAGGTAAACGTTCTGGTAAAATAGTCTCTAAATTTGGTTCGCTTTCTGTACAAACAATACGCATATCCGCCGAACTTCCCCGTCTTCCTGTCCTCCCTAACCGTTGAAGGAAGCTAGATACAGAGAAAGGTGCATTCATTTGAATTACCCGTTCTAATTGTCCTAAATCTATCCCCATTTCGAGGGTTACTGTCGCAGCAATTACCGCTGGAGTCTCCCCACGCATCGCGGATTCCGCATCTTCCCGTAACATCGCGGAAATACTCCCATGATGAACATGATAGACATCGGGTAAACCTTCTCTTGCTGCTTGGGAACGAAGATTAGTAATAATTTCTTCGCTTTCGCTGCGGTTATTGGTGAAGATTAAGCATTTTGTCCCCTGGGAATTGTTATAAATATAGGAGAATTCAGCATCGCGATCATCGGGATGATTATAAAAATGTTCTACTGCTAAACGTACTTGTTTTCCACCTTTTTCAATCTTTGGGGTGATGACAGGTATTTCTGTTCCCGACTGTAACCAAGTTTCTGCGAGGGAATAGTCCCCCAAGGTTGCAGATAAACCGATGCGACGGGGTATATTACTCGTAATTCTTGCAATCCGCGCTAGTTGACATAAAATCTGACTACCTCTTTCCGAACCCATAAAAGCGTGAATCTCATCAATGACCACAAAGCGTAAATCTCCCAATAAACGGGGAATCTCATTGGGTTGATTGATAAGTAAACTTTCTAAAGATTCTGGGGTAATTTGTAGAATCCCCTTGGGATCTCTTAATAAGCGGTGTTTATGAGTAGAAGACACATCTCCATGCCAAGCATATACTGGAGTGTGACTTTGTTGCAAGATTTCGCTCAGTCGTTGAAACTGATCATTAATTAAAGCTTTGATGGGGCTGATATAGAGGACACCCACGGTATTGGGGGGATTTTCTTCTAAAAGGGTCAAAATGGGGAGAAAGGCAGCCTCCGTCTTTCCTGACGCTGTTCCCGCAGCCAAAAGTAAATGGGCGTTAGTTTCAAAGATAACCTGACAGGCTTCCCCTTGAACTTGGCGAAATTCTTGCCAATTATTACGATAAATATATTCTTGTAGGAAAGGAGAAAGGCGATTGTACCAGTTAACAGTCATTCGTAATAGTCTATATTTACAATGAAGTTTTAGAATACTTACACCCTTCACCGTAAGTTTAGGGATATTTTAACTCTTCGCTAAATGGTTCTAAATTCTCAGGGCGGTAACTTCCTAACTTAGACCAACGTTCTCTAACACTGTAATGTAAATCATTAGGTTTAAAACTGCTTAAATCCCTTAGTTTTTCACCCTTCCACCCCAGTTTAGAGTTACTGTTAAAACTAACTGTTGAATCAACGAGATAATTCCCTTGCTGATCATAAGTATCGTGGGCAAGGCGCAAATCTAACCCTAAACCGAGTTTGCTGGCTTCCTCTGCCATCCATTTTAGCGCAGCATTTGCTAATTTGAGGGTTTCTTTTGTACCACCACCAACAGAACCATGATCCCCAGGGAAAAGAACTTGTTTTAATGTCCCCTGGAATTTTTCTCCTTTTTTCATCGGAGTATAGCTAAAAGCTTTGCGCTTTTCATCGATCGCGATCGCGTGTCGGGCATTTTGAATAATTGAACCTAACTTTTGATCGTGAAACTTATGTTTCTCGTTGATGAAATTGAAGAGATTAAAGTTATCAATTAGATCAGGGATACCTAACGCCCCCACCGTATCCCAACAGCCGAGAAGTTTAATCTCAGCGTTTTGCTGTTTCCTTTCCTGGCGAAACCTACGGGCTTTCTCACCTCGTTCTTGGTTATCAATAATACGATAAATATTATAAGCTTCAGTAATTTTACTAATATCAGGACGTTGAAGAAGACCAGAACAACCAATTAAACCAGCTAAACTGCGCACCGTATAAGCCCCGCGACTAAAGCCAAAAAGATAGATTTCATCTCCAGGGGTATAATTCAAGCACAGAAACAGATAAGCCTCCTTGATTTTCTCATCAATCCATAGCCCAAAAGCCCCTCCACCGATTCTCTCAATCACTTTTCTAATTCTACTTAGGAAGAAACTATCTCCTTTTATACCTTTATCAACCCCAATTCCAGGATCATAATAAAGGACTTGGGGAATCAAATTTCCGCGTATATCCTGACCCACAGGCTTAATAGCTTGAGCAATTTTGAGTACATTTGTGGGAAACTCATTATCTTGACTTTGCCAAGTTCCATCACAACAAACTATTAAACGTTTCATTACAGTTTATATATTGTGCAAGTTAAGTTTATCTAGAGCTTATGATCCCAGGAAATATTAACCAACTATAGCAGGTTCTAACCCCAATTGCTTCATTAACCGTTCTGTATCAAAACGTTTCGCCATCAACTCTTGAATACAATCGACCTGAATCGGTTCTTGTAAACGTACATGACCAAAAGCATAATCAACAATTTCAACAGTACTAAGAGTATCAAGATTTACCGAAAGAATCGGTATTTCTAAATCCTCAGCGCGACTAATAATAAAGTCTTGGGGAGGGACATGACCCGTTAAAATTAAGCAATGGGTAGAGGTTTCTAAAGCAGCCATTTGCAGGTCACTGCGATCCCCGCCAGTAATTACTGCCATATTTTTCCCCTTACGGAAATATTCTAGGGCGGAATTGACATTCATTGCCCCGATAGAAAGGCTTTGAACAAGTAAATCTAATCGATCTGGGCGACATAGCACTTTCGCATTTAAGCGGTTGGCTAACTCCCTAACATTGACACTTTGTAGCAGAGTATTCTTTGGTAACATACCCAAAACAGGAATTTCTTGCGATTCTAAGAAAGGGGCGATCTCCTGAGTTACCAATGCTTCAGTTTCTGGGGGAATTTGATTAATAAGAGTACCAATTAAACGCTTACCGAGTAAAGATTTGGCTGCAAGGACATCATCCACTAAATCTAGGGTATCGTACCTAGCTACTAATAAAACCGCAGCATCAGTAATATCAGCAATCTGTTTTGTTGACAAACCAAATAATTGCCCTTCGACAAGATTTCCTAAGCCTTCTAATAAGGTTAAATCGCTCGAAATATCACGGGTATATGCTTGTAAAGCCTGAGCATAATCTGTGGTATCTTGTCCTTTCATCCGCTTTTTAATCGTATCTTCTTGCAAATATAGCAAAGGAGAACGCACTTGTTTTTCGCGTAAGCTTAAAGACTGAGCAATAAACTGGATATCCTTCTGAACCACATCAGCATCACCATTGATATATTTACCCATAGGCTTACCATAAGCCACCTCAATGCCTTTTTGCTGAAGTTGATGGGTCACTCCCAAAACCGTTGCGGATTTACCACTATAGGCTTGCGTCGAACTAATTAAGAGACATTTTGCTAGTCTTGTCACACCATCACTCCTTATACTTATTAACCAATGTTTTAACTTACTTCTGTGGCGTTGAGCAATCTCTGGTAAAAGGATTTAGGAAAATCCGCTACTTGAGAACTGTTAAAATTATCAAAGAGTTCAATCAGATGATCGATAAACTCAGAATTTTGTAAACTCATCTGATAACTAAGATCCGCATTACCATCAAAAACTATTTGGATTCGCGTTAATTCGACAGGTAACTTAGAAACAAACCAGGTGGCGACAAAGGGAATTGCGTCTCCTCCTTCGATGTTCCGTTTTCCTTCGATATTGCCTTTTTGGTAAAGACTAATTGCCTTGGGGAGAAGTTTAGGCTTCCCACCCTTGTGGTAGGGTAAATAAATCATTACATCTGCTTTACTCGCAGGTTCTAGTTGATCAAGTGTTGCCATAGGAAAAAATTAGCTATCTTACTCTCTCGGAAAAATTCTTCTTGCTATTCCATGAATTCTAACTTAACCCCCCAATCCAAGGTAGGTTCTCCAGAGCTTTTTGTTCCCATGATGGGAAATAAACTCAGTATCGCCCCAATGATGGATCGCACAGATCGACATTTTCGCTACTTTATGCGTCAAATCACCTTGCATACTCTACTTTACACGGAGATGATCACTACCGCAGCAATTTTAAATGGAGATCGCGATAAACTGCTTGGCTTTTCTGAGGCGGAGAAACCTCTCTCTTTGCAAATTGGGGGTGATAACCCCAAGGAGTTAGCAGAATGTGCCAAAATTGCCCAAGACTATGGCTATGATGAGATTAATTTAAACGTAGGTTGTCCGAGTAGTCGCGTTCAAAGTGGTAATTTTGGGGCTTGTCTGATGGCGCAACCAGAACTAGTCGCCGAGGGTGTGGCTGCGATGATTGCGGAGGTAGAAATCCCGATTACCGTTAAGCATCGCATTGGCATTGACGATCGCGATCGTTATGAAGATATGACTAACTTTGTTAAAATAGTCTCCGCAGCTGGTTGTCAGCGTTTCACCGTCCACGCCCGTAAAGCCTGGTTACAAGGATTAAGCCCCAAGGAAAACCGCGATGTTCCCCCCTTACGTTACGGTGATGTTTATCGCCTTAAACAGGACTTTCCCGATCTTTTTATCGAGATTAATGGCGGACTGACAAACTTAACCCAAATAAAAGCCCAATATCCTGCTGTTGATGCAGTCATGGTTGGACGTGCAGCCTATGACCATCCTTACCTATTCGCGAGGGTAGATCAAGACCTCTATGGAGAAACAACCCCCGTCCCAACCCGTGCAGAAGTTGTAGAAAAAATGCTTCCCTACATCAACCAATGGGCTGAAAAAGGGACAAAACTAAATAAAATTACGCGACATATGCTGCAACTATTTACCTATCAGCCAGGAACAAAAGCCTGGAAACGCTACCTTAGTGAAAACGCCCACCGTAGTGATGTTGGTGGGGAAGTCGTAGTTCAAGCCTTAGCCCAAGTCCCTTAAGCTTGAAGCTACTGCTGTTGTGTCACTCTAAGAATGTAGGGGTGATACTCATTCTCCTGGTAAGATCCCACCCAAATGCCATAACGCCCAGGTTGCCACTCTCCCACAATAGCAGGGTTTTGACTATTACCAAAGTCATCATTACACCAAGTTCCCCCTGGTCCTTTGACGACTAAAGTAGTATCCGCTGGACTTTCTACTGCAACTCTGAGAGAATCAAACCGAGCGGTAAGATTTAGAGCATGATTGGGTTGACGATCTACATAACCGACACAAGGTCCTGTAGCACTATCAACGCGATTTGCAACAGCGGGATCACTCGCCCGTACTGGACCACCACTGACCCCCTGTAACCGTTGGCGAGAGTTTGCTGCGCCAGGTTGAACATTGACCGTTTGAGAATTTGGTGATGTGGTGACATACTGTCCCCAAGCTGGAGTTACACAAATTCCACTAAAAATTACACTAGCAATGAGGAATAGGCGGTTGTTCATGGACAATCTTATTGAAGGGTCAAAGGTTACTTATCTCTCTTGACGCTAATTGACCATTTTGGTTTCTAAAATACCCGTAGAGGCATACTTTTATATATACATGGATATATTTTAGTACGCCTCAGAAATGATTAAACCTGCTCTAAGGCTTCTTTAAGACGAAGGTTGTCGATTCCATTACGATGCAAAATCAGCCAGGATTGAATTAAATCAGGTCCGTGCATTTCTCCTGTTAAGGCAGCACGAAGAGAACGCATAATTAAACCTTTTTTGACCTTTTTCTCTTTTGTCACCTGTTTAATAAGCTCCTTGGCATCGTCTAGGCTTAATTCAGGATAGGCTTCGAGTCCAGTTACAATGCCTTGGACAACTTCGGCGACTCCTTCTTTTTGCAGTTGCGCGATCGCGTCTTCACTATAGGCAATAGAATCAGAGAAAAAGAGTTTACCCTGGTCAACCCCGTCCGTTAAGCGAGTTAAACTTGCGGTAATTAAAGCAGCAATCTCTTCTAACCAAGCCCGACTCTCACTCAAATCAAATTCATAGCCCGCTTCTTTCCAGAAAGGTAAAAGTAAATCAACTAATTCACTCGGTTCTTTTTGGTGTAAATATTGGCTATTAATCCAATCGAGTTTATCCCAATCAAATTTCGCCCCTGCTTTACCGACCCTATCTAAGGTAAATAATTCCGCAGCTTCGGAGAGAGTAAATAATTCCTGCGTTGAATCAGGAGGAGTCCAACCGAGAAGGGTCATATAATTCGCCATTGCTTCGGGAAGAAAGCCCAGGTTGCGGAACTCATCAATAGAGGTTACATTGTCCCGCTTCGAGAGTTTACGCCCCTCTGGACTCAAAATTAGAGGACTATGGGCAAACTGAGGCATACTAGCTTCTAGGGCTTCATAGAGAAGAATCTGTTTGGCTGTATTCGCAATATGGTCTTCCCCTCGGATAATATGGGTGATTTCCATATCACGGTCATCTACCACTACCGCTAAATTATAGAGAGGTTGTCCAAAGGCTTCTGTCTCATGGGCGCGAGCGATTACCATATCTCCCCCTAAATCGCTACCTTTCCAGCTAATTTCGCCACGAATCTTATCATCCCAGACAATTTTGCGATTATCGTCAATTTTAAAGCGAACTACAGGTCTGCGTCCCTCTGCTATAAATTCTGCTTGCTGTTCGGGGGTAATATTGCGATGGCGATTATCATAACGAGGGGCTTGCTGACGGGCTTGTTGGGCTTCTCTCATCTCGGTCAATTCGTCTGCGGAGGTGTAGCAAAGATAAGCTAAACCTTTATCTAATAAGCTTTGGACTGCTTGCTTATAGATATCTAGGCGTTGGGATTGGGAAACGATATCTTCATCCCAATTTATCCCTAACCATTTTAACCCAGCAAGGATATTTTCTGTAAACTCAGGGCGCGATCGCGCTTCATCTGTATCTTCAATGCGGACAATGAATTTACCACCGTGATGGCGGGCGAATAACCAATTAAATAGGGCGGTTCTCGCCGTTCCAATGTGTAAATTTCCTGTAGGCGAGGGCGCAATACGAACTCTTACCGTCACGGGTTCTCCTTTTTCTCAAAACAACAAAGAGACGCAACTAAGCACGTCTCCATCTTCGGTGATTATAACCGTTTTTACTTACGGGACTGACGGGATTCGAACCCGCAACTTCCGCCGTGACAGGGCGGTGCTCTAACCAGTTGAACTACAGTCCCAATTTGTGAGCCGAGTACCAATATAGCAAGGTCTTTTTAGTTTTGTCAACCAAATTTAGTTATATTTTTTTCTAGCTCAGAAAAAAGGAAGTACGAGAAACCCCATAACCCTTGCTAACTAAGGCTTGAGTTCCGATTGCGAAACAGTAGATTAGGCGTGACATCCTCCCGACATCGAATCAAAGATTACGATGCGGGCTTCCCAATATCGCTATTAGGCATTGCTCCCCTACGCCACTTGTCTAGAACCATGTTCCCCGACAGCCCGACTTGAGAGCCAATTTCTTGCTTTTCCAGAGTCCCTGGATAAGTTTCTATACCGCGATTACACAATT
>JBBQDV010000121.1:0-9108 GCA_038320005.1 Cyanophyceae cyanobacterium | reverse complement strand
TGGGAATTTATTATAGCTAGGGGTTTTAGAAGTATAAAAGATAACGGATAACGCGATCGCGCTTTTAACCAACTTGCCCTTGATATATTCTCAAGCTTTAACTCTCGATAAATCCTTAATAACGTTTAATAAATCTTGGGGATGAGTGATTAAATAATCAGGTTTAGCCTCATCTAAGATAGCTTTGGAACTAAAACCCCATGTTACCGCGATCGCGATTACCCCAGGAATTTTTCTCGCTGCTTTAACATCTCGCACTTCATCGCCCACATAAATAACCGAAGTAGGTTGATAATTATTATCTTTAATTATCCGCCGAATAATGTGATGCTTCCCTTGTAAACTAATTCCAGCATTGAGAGAATCAAATAAACTGTGCAGATTTTGGTGAGCTAAAAAGGTGCTAACATTTGCTTCTGAATTAGAAGTAACAATTTTGAGGAGATATCCTTGTTCTTTTAACTCTCCCAATACTTCAGGAATATCAACAATAGGATTAATATTCTTCATTTCCTGACTTAATTCCTGTTTCAACCGCCAAATTAAAAAAGGGATTTTATAAAAGGCAATTTCTGACTGGCGAATAAGTTTCATCAGGTTAAGATTACCCAGTTCAGATAACCTTTCTTCGGTAATTGGAGTATAACCAAACTCCTTGGCTAAACAGTTTGCAATCGCAACAAAAGTATCACGGCTATCACCAATTGTGCCATCAAAGTCAAAACAAATTACTCTAACCGTCATATTGCAGTTGTTGCCTTTACCTATGGGTTGAAGATAAGATAATCATCAATATAACAGTTCACTGCGATTTGAGACATTAGAGACTGATCAACTGATCTTAATACTTATTTTTCAGCTTCCGCTGAATTAGCTAGATTTGCTCTCGCATTGCGTCTAAGCATCTCAGGTTTAATCCTTCTTAACGCAGAAGCCCGAAAACGATTATCCCATGCTGATGGGGAAATAGTTGCCAAATCTTGCAACTTAGGAGCAATATTTTCTGGATAAGGCGCAAAATCTTCTACATCGGTGGGTTGAGCAAAACGCTGATTCCAAGGACAAACATCTTGACAAATATCACATCCTGCTACCCAATTTTGTAGATGGGGTTTGATATCTGCTGGTAAATCTGGCTCACGATTTTCGATGGTATGATAGGCTATACAACGATTCGCATTAACGACAAAAGCTGGCGCGATCGCGTTTGTTGGACAAGCTTCAATACAACGGGTACAGCTACCACAATGTTCTGTATGGGGCGTATCCGCTTCATCTATCTCTAGGGGGATATTAGTCAGCACCTCCCCCAAAAAAACCCAGCTACCATATTCACGGGTAATCAGATTACCATTTTTCGCAATCCAACCAATTCCTGCTCGCTGCGCCCAGACCTTATCTGGTACAGGTCCAGTATCGGCATAGTATTTCGTCTCTATCCCCTCTCCTTGCGCCTCTAACCAACGGCTAAAGGTTTTTAGCTTCTTGTCCATCACCTTATGGTAATCTCGTCCCCAGCCGTAACGGGAAATCTTCCCATACTCTTGACCTTCAGTCCGCTGATTTGGGGTGTAGTAATTAAGTGCAACAGAGATTACTGATTGTACTTGGGGAAAACAAGCCTGTATTTCTTTGCGTCGGGGATTCTTCATCCAGTCCATATCTGCTTGATAACCCTTATTCAGCCAAGCTTGTAGATGTTCTTCCGCTTGGTCATCATATTCCTTAAGTGCTGCAATCCCCACTTTATGGAAGCCCAAAGCAAGAGCGTGTTCACGAATCTGATTTAATGACGGTTCTATGATTCTTTTTTCCATGAAAATCTTTCTTTAGAAGTACGGCAATAGTGCATATTTGGCTTCATACTGAACACAGAGAATCAATGTTAAGAAACGTATACTGAGATGACAACGATTAAAAACATTAGCTCTCAAGAGCAAATACTAATTGAGGGTATTACAGAGACAACCATTACGCGCTACTTTGAAACCCTCAATCAAGGGGAATTTGCAGCTACTGCTGCTTTATTTACTATCGATGGTGAGTTGCATCCGCCTTTTGAGTCTGCTATTATTGGTCAAAACGCGATCGCGCTTTATTTAGAAAAAGAAGCTCTAAATCTGACTCTAGCCCCTCAAGCAGGTATCAAAGAAAATCTTGACTCTGAGCAAACCAAAATTCAGGTTTCAGGACAAGTAGAAACTCCTTATTTCAAGGTTAATGTCTCCTGGCAATTTATTTTAAATCCTAGCCAAAAAATCAGCTACGCTAAAGTCAAACTGTTAGCTTCTCCGCAAGAATTATTGAAAATAAGGTTTTGATTCTTGTTGACTTTACCCTTTTGAGTCGGGACAAGCTTACAAAAATCGGCTTAAATCAAATTCCTCAGTAGTATTTGCTTCAAAGCGTTCTGCCATTAAAATTAATAATAACCTCTCAGTAAAATCAACCGCCCCTCGTAACTCATCTTGTAATAAGCCTAAGCCACCATTGGCATATTCTTCAAAAATCTCTAAGCGTGCTGCTTCCGCATTCGTATCTTGAGAAGCGAGAACTTTTGGGTTACTTGTTTCCGTAATCGCAATTAGGTTAATTAGCCAATCATAGCCTCTGGAAATAAATATTTCAACAGCAATGGGAGCGGGTTCTCGTTGCGAAATTTTACCCAATTTAGAGCTTATTTTCCGCCTCACCCCCAAAGCAGCAGCAAAAGCAACAACATCCGCATAGGTATTAAACGCACCTGTTGTTTTCGCCTCAGCCAATAAGGATTGAACTAACTCTGCTTTATCCTGAGCAATTCTAACCCTTTGGATTCCCATGGGTGCTGCTTTCCTCTCGTTGGCTTATTTCTGCTTTTCCCGCGCATAATCATCCTGAAAGCGGATAATATCATCTTCTCCTAAATATTCCCCATTTTGCACTTCAATTAATATTAAATTAATTACCCCAGGATTTTCGAGGCGATGGCTAGTACACTGAGGTACGTAAGTAGATTGATTACTGGCTAAGATTAACTCCTCCTCACCACAAGTTACCTTTGCTGTCCCAGAAACAACAATCCAGTGTTCACTACGGTGATGGTGCATCTGCAAGCTAAGGCGGTGTCCAGGCTTGACTTCGATACGTTTAATTTTATAATCTTTGCCTTCTTCAAGGACGGTAAAAGACCCCCAAGGGCGTAACTCTGTTGCTGCGAGATTTGCTGTACCCAGAGCAGATATTGGCTTACTTTCCTGAGCTACCTCTTGCGAATTAATCATAGTTGTTTTCCTTTACGCACTTATATTGAATATAATATCTTTCTTGCCAGTTACTATCCGCCACTTTAACAAACATTCAGCTTGCTAATCAGTAAATAAGGGTGATTTAAGGAAAAGACCAATGCCATTATGCACCCTGGCTGCGGTGACAGGAGAGCGGTCAATAAGTTGTCCACCTAAGTATAAACTAGTAGAACTGCCCCCATCTAAGTTTAGAGCATTTACTGCGCCTAACTTTTGCATTATTTCTGCGGTTTGGGGTAGAGTTGCGCCACGTTTCCCAGGTAAGTTATGAATAGCTGCAATAATAAGTTTACCATCTCTTGTGGTCGCGATCGCGCTCCTCGAAGCTGCTTGTTGATTGAAAGCCGTACTAAACTGTTCGCCAATAGCATCGACAACAACCGCCCCATTCTCCAAGAGTACCGGACCTGCCCCCAAAATATTGGGATACTGAGCAAAATCCCCTGGATTGGTGCTACTATCTAAACTGACTCTTGCTCCAACGGTCAGGTCTTGCCCTAAACTAGGATTATTACGGAGAGTTAAGAGATAACCGTTAGCAGGAATCGTAAACTGATACTCTTTAACTTTCCCTCCAGGACGTTGGGCAGTTACAACATCATTTTCCACCGTTACAATCACCTCATTATCCGTTAAAGGCGTATAGCTACTTCCCCACTCTGGGCTATAACGAGCGATTCCTGATTGAACATAGCCACTGTTATGAAATAATACAGGTAGAGTTTTCGTTGGTGTCGTAACTGTTTCCGTAATCGAGAGGCGACCAATTTTAACATTACCAGAATCATTCCACGCGATCGCGCCTCGGTTTAAAATCGGACTAGATAACCATCGTCCCCCCTCCCGAATCGCCCCCAAAGGAAGCTGATTATCACGATTAAAGAAACCCCCATTAATCGCAGCAGAAGCTTGCCAAAATCGCCCTGTATTCATCAAAGGCGCAGTCCCTTCCATCGTTCCCGCGTTACTGACAATCGGTTTTAGAGTCAAATTAGACGAACTTAAATCAACCTCTAGCCAAGTTACTGGAAATCTATTCTCTCCTAGACTAATCAAATCCCTGCGCCATCGTAAGCCTGATTCCCAGAGAATATTACGGGAGATATTAATATCAGGACTAACATCAACAATCAAACGGTCAGATAATGTCCAGACCTTCATCCCTGAACCCTCTGGGATTTGCAGATGTAGCTTCACCTGTCCACCCCCACTCTCTAAGTGAGAAATAAGCGGTTTAACCCTTGTCGCCACAGATGTAGCTATACCTAACGGGGCGATTTGTTGATATTGCTTTAGCAACTCTGGGTTCGCCATCCCATCTAGCATAATTACCGCTTCATCTTTCGCTTGACTAACCTGCCAAGTTGTTGGACCATTTAGATCTAAGACTAAGCGAGTCCCCCTTCCTTGAACACCCTGACGCAGATTTTGTACCTGCTTTGGCGGTGAACTAATCATTAATATATCCCCTTCCACTTGCCAACTCCAGCCAGCTTGCTGTCCAATTTCCGTGACATCAAGATAGCGATAAGGACGCAGTAATTTTGCAGGAAGATAGATAACATCTGGCGAAAACCAACGCACCCCTTGTTCTTGGGGATTATCCGTATCCAGCAATTCCAGCCCCAACACTTCCATCGCGACCGTATCACTGACCCCAATCCGCCAACTATCGCCCTCGCGCCAACGACTCCAAGCACCGCGAAAAGTTCTCCCATTAATCTTTATCGCTTCCCCCCGTTGCAAATTAGCCGTATTCGTCTGAGCGGTTAAAACAGCTTGGGATGGAATAAATTGTCTTTTAGTTGCGATAATTGGCGCATCTCCACTAGCTATGGCTAAAGGTAACTCCCTTAAGAGGGAATTTCCCACCGCAGCCAAATCCTGACTTAGCCCAGTTTGAGGATAGAGTACCCTCAACTTAGATAAATCTGCCTCAGAAAAGGAAAAGCCACTCATTCCTAACCACAAACCTAGTAATAAAGGAACTCTTAGGAATTTAGCCTCTGTCCAAAAGCGCAGATACTGATGTAAAACAATTTTTTCTTGATTCATGGATAGTTAAACTTTTTATGATAATTTGAACGCCTAACCCCGTTGAAACGAAAAAATCATGAAAGGCTAACGTTCATAACCCTAAGTTGAGAGATTAAGCTTCATAATCATAGATAGATGTTTTCGAGCAGAAGTTTCCAATACTCCCACTTCTTACAATAAATATTCTGTAACCCGACAGATCCTAATCTTACTCGTACTATAGTTATTTCCTCCAGTTGATACTCTCCCGTCAAATAAGAGATTATAACAAGAGTCCCCATGTCCCATTAAGATAGTTCACCAAATGTATTGGCATCTCAGTTTATAATGAATAAAGGAATGACGGTAACTTTACGATAACTCCAGATAATTCATTAGGGTAAATTGAGGGCAGTTTTGCTTTTGTTGTCTCAGAGCTTAAATTAATCCTGTTTTCGATGTACTATGATTGATCCACCCGATCAGGAAATACCCCCAATCTAGGATTAGATTATACCGAATCCCGTAGATAAGTTTTGTATATATTAAATTAACTAGCATGGATCACTCTACATTAAATACAAGTATGGACAACAGGAGCAATCTAAATCAAGAAAATAATACACCCTTCCTCGGACAACCCTGGCTAGTAGAAGAAAGAGACGCTTGTGGCGTTGGTTTTATCGCCTCTACCCAAGGACAAGCCAGCCATAAAATTATCGAACAATCCTTATCCGCATTAGGCTGTCTCGAACATCGGGGTGGTTGTAGCGCCGATAAAGATTCTGGTGATGGTGCAGGTATCATGACCGCCATTCCCTGGAAACTGCTTCAGCCCTGGTTCGCCCAAGAAAATATTGCTATGCCACCTCAAGAGCATCTTGGCGTTGGTATGGTTTTCCTACCCCCCGATGAAAAAGATGCCCAAGCAGCCCGTGAGTGTGTAGAAGCAGGCTTAAAAGAAAATTTTAAAGTTTTGGGATGGCGTGTTGTTCCCGTGCTTCCTAGCGTACTGGGAGCGCAAGCTAGAGCTAACCAACCCCAAATTGAGCAAATTATCGTTGCCCATGAAACCCTTACAGGGGATAAGTTAGAAGAAGCCTTATTCATCGCCCGT
This sequence comes from Cyanophyceae cyanobacterium, assembly GCA_038320005.1. Classification (GTDB taxonomy): domain Bacteria; phylum Cyanobacteriota; class Cyanobacteriia; order Cyanobacteriales; family SIO1D9; genus JBBQDV01. The sequence goes on along the minus strand of JBBQDV010000121.1, from coordinate 2,688 downwards.
TGTGGAATCAGAAAGAACATTTCTACCATCGGTACAATCCAAAGACCCGAAGAATTTTATGTCTGTTCCTTCTCTAACCGTACTATCGTCTACAAAGGCATGGTGCGCTCTGTCATTCTGGCAGAATTTTACGCAGACCTCAAAAATCCCGACTATATAAGCCCCTTCGCTGTTTATCATCGTCGCTTCAGTACCAATACCATGCCTAAATGGCGTTTGGCTCAACCGATGCGCCTCTTGGGTCACAATGGTGAAATTAATACTCTTCTCGGTAATATTAACTGGATGGCAGCAAGGGAAACTAATCTTTCTGTCCCAGGTTGGTCGGAGAAAGATTTAAAAGCGATTACGCCGATGGTGAGTAACAAGTATAGCGACTCTGCTAACCTTGATAACGTCATGGAACTCTTGGTGCGTTCTGGACGTAGCCCCAGAGAAGCCTTGATGATTCTCGTCCCTGAAGCTTATCAAAATCAGCCAATTTTAGAACAGTATCCCGAAATCACTGACTTTTATGAATATTATAGTGGCTTACAAGAACCTTGGGATGGTCCCGCCCTCCTGGTTTTTAGTGATGGGAAAACAGTCGGTGCAACCTTAGACCGTAACGGTTTACGTCCAGCGCGTTATTGCATTACTAAAGATAATTATGTGGTCGTTGGTTCAGAAGCAGGAGTTGTGGATATTCCCGAAAGTGAGATTGTTGAAAAAGGGCGACTTGGACCTGGACAGATGATTGCTGTGGACTTACAAACCCACGAAGTCTTAAGGAATTGGGAAGTTAAGCAGCGAGTCGCCAAACAACATCCTTATGGGGAATGGATTAAAGAGTATCGCCAGGAATTGCAACCCCAAGGCTTTAAAACCGAACAGCAACAAGATTCTGCCCAATTATTCCGCCTCCAAACTGCTTTTGGTTATAACGCAGAAGATGTGGATATGATTATTGAGCCGATGGTAATATTGGCAAAAGAGCCGACTTTTTGTATGGGGGATGATATTCCCTTAGCTGTCCTTTCTGATAAGCCTCGCCTCCTCTACGACTACTTCAAGCAACGCTTCGCCCAGGTTACGAATCCTCCTATTGACCCTCTGCGCGAAAGTTTAGTAATGTCCCTGAAGATGCAGTTGGGGTCACGGGGTAATATTCTTGAAAGTCAACCCAAAGATGCGCGCTTACTGAAGATTGAAAGTCCTTTGCTAAATGATGGGGAGTTAGTTGAAATCTTAACTCAAGATACTTTTAGCGTTAGTAAATTCTCAACGGATTATCTCATCGAAACAGGTCCAGACGGACTCGAAAGCGCAGTCAGACAACTCTGTACCGCAGCAGAGAAAGCAGTACGCGCAGGGACAGAAATTATTGTCTTGAGCGATCGCGCTGGAAATGGTATCAATGATCAATATAGCTATATTCCCCCTTTATTAGCTGTGGGTGCAGTTCACCATCACCTTATCCGTCAAGGTATCCGCTTAAAAGCCTCTTTGATTGTTGATACCGCCCAATGTTGGAGTACCCATCACTATGCTTGTTTAATCGGTTATGGTGCTTCAGCGATTTGTCCTTATCTGGTTTTGGAAACCGTGCGCCATTGGTGGCATACTCCCAAAGCACAAAAGCAGATGGAGAAGGGCAACATTGAGCAGATGACCATTGAAGACGCTCTCAGACGCTATCGTGATGCTGTAGAAGCTGGGTTACTGAAGATTTTGTCGAAAATGGGTATTTCCCTGCTTTCTTCCTATCATGGGGCGCAGATCTTTGAGGCGATTGGCTTAGGAACTGACTTAGTTAACCTTGCCTTTGCTGGCACAACTTCCCGTTTAGGTGGCTTAAGTGTAGCAGAGTTGGCACAGGAAACAATCACTTTCCATAGTCGCGCCTTCCCCGAAATTCAAGGCAAGAAACTGGAAAACTTTGGTTTCTTTAACTATAAGCCTGGGGGAGAATATCACATGAATAGCCCTGAAATGGCGAAATCTCTCCATAAAGCAGTGGGGAATAAAGATTATGACCATTACCAGGTTTATCAGCAATATCTCGAAGACCGCCCTGCGACCGCCCTACGGGATTTATTAGATTTTCAGTCGGATTCGTCTTCTATTTCTGTAGATGAAGTTGAATCGGTGGAAAGTATTGTGACTCGCTTCTGTACGGGTGCGATGTCCTTGGGTTCACTGTCCAGAGAAGCCCATGAAACTCTCGCGATCGCGATGAACCGTCTAGGCGGTAAATCTAACTCTGGTGAAGGGGGAGAAGACTCGATCCGCATTCAAGTTTTAGACGATGTGGATGAAAACGGTCACTCACCCACAATGCCCCACCTGAAAGGGTTACGCAATGGAGATACCGCCAGTTCTGCGACTAAGCAAATTGCTTCGGGTCGTTTCGGCGTTACCCCCGAATACCTGATGAGTGGTAAACAGCTAGAAATTAAGATGGCGCAGGGTGCAAAACCTGGAGAAGGGGGACAACTTCCAGGGAAGAAAGTTAGCCCTTATATCGCTAAACTGCGCCGTTCTAAGCCAGGGGTATCTCTCATTTCCCCCCCACCCCACCATGATATTTATTCCATTGAAGACCTCGCCCAATTAATCTTTGACCTCCATCAGATTAATCCAAGCGCGAAGGTATCAGTGAAATTAGTAGCTGAGATTGGGATTGGGACAATTGCTGCGGGTGTAGCT
>JBBQDV010000120.1:0-9116 GCA_038320005.1 Cyanophyceae cyanobacterium | reverse complement strand
GACTATTACACCTGATGGTATTTTATCTTGCGAGTTTGCTGATAATTTTATTGATCAGGTAATTGATGATTCAGAAGGGATCACTTTTATTGGTGGTCCACTGGATAACCAATAATCTTTGGCAGCACCACTTTTCTTTATGTATTCTTTTCCAGTGGTTACGAACCTGTCCTTTAATTTCTGGGGATTCCATTATGCCACTAGAGCGTTGAGCATAGGTAATGAAGTTACGCTTTCCCAGATGACTATAATTTTCGTATATCCTTCGCCTACGGATTGAATTATCTTTTTTTAAAGGACTGTAACCTGCTGCTCGTATTCCTCTTGTCATTTTCCTGTAATAGCGAGATATAGTCTGAGAGCGTAATAAACGCCTTTCGCCATCAAAAGTGAAACCTAAATATTGAAGAGAAAGAGAAGGTTTATCCTCTACACTTAGATTATTATCAGGCTTTCGGTAAAATTTAGATATTTGTGTTTTATCCTCATTGATAGAAAGTTCGTTCCCACATTTTTTCAATTCTTGTTTTACAAAACCTTGAATTTCTTCAGTTTTTCCTGAAGGACATATCCAAAGTATATCATCACAGTATCGACGATAAACTCCATCTATCTCTAGTGCATGCTGTGACATTGCCCGATCAAAGTCGATAAGAGATATATTAGAGAGAATCGCACTAATTGGAGAGCCTTGAGGAATACCAAATAAATCTGGGTTAACTTCTATGTTTGGTTTAACATTCTCGTGGAATTCCTTTATAGTACAGATGCGCCCTTGTTGTGCAATTTTTTCCTTGAATTTCTTCTTATCAGTAAGATCTAACTTTTTTAATACTATCTCACGGTCAACATAAGCATACTTGGTTATAGACCTATATACTTTATAATGATCTAGTGGTAGTTTATTTTCGCCTAAAATCTTGCACCAAGCAGATTTAAGATTGGCATGGTCTATCGTGTCAAAAAATTTAGTTAAGTCTAAGGCTAAAGCTGTGCAGCTCTCTCTTTTCTCAATTTCGTCAAATATATCCTCAGCAAAGTCAATGTTACACTTTCCCAAAGGACGATAAGCAAGTACACATTCGTTTAAAGGTAAATTTCCAATTAATTGCTCATAATGAAAGCTGAGTATCTGCCCATACCAAGCATAGATATGAGCATCTCTATGACTTGCATAAAGAATCGGACGTTCTTTGTTTTCTATCTTATGCTTTTCAGGCTTATACCTGGGAGTCTTTTGAACTTGTTTTAGAAACGGGTAGAAAGGATGCTTCTGAACTGTCTTTGTATCTTTAACATAACTTTGAGCATATTCTCTAGATACTTCGTGATCAAAATGAGGATAGCCACGATATTTGTAATGATAATCAGGTAGCTCACTTATTTGAGACATTCTTCTTTCCTATATTGGTAAGGCTGAAAGATAGACATACGACGGCATCTCAAATATCTTCCAGCGCACACCTCCATACACTCGCTTCTCAATAAAAAGAAACAGTTATCTTCCTCTGACCATTGAATGACCATTTGGTACTTAAGCTTATTCATCATTTTGTTTTGCCTCAACTTGTCTAATTGCTTGTCCTATTTCTTTTTCTTGATACCGTCTAGCGTCTGAACCATTCTATTGCAATTTCTTTTAGTTATCACTTAGGCGCAAAGCTATGACTCTAGGGAAAGATAAGCTAGGTTGTTATTACTGCTTATCTAAAAAAGTACCAATAAACCTTTGTTAGAACCAAACTTATTTACAACCAGTAATTGGCTAGAGGTGTTTCTCCGCCTCATTCTCGCTCTGTTTTTTGGCGCGATAGTGGGGTGGGAAAGAGAAGTTCATAATAAACCCGCAGGATTGCGCACCCATATGCTAGTTAGCTTGGGGTCTGCTTTAATTGTACTAATCCCGATTCAACTAGGCATAGTTATAGAAGATGCAAATGCCTTTAGCCGTGTCATTCAAGGGGTACTGACAGGTATTGGCTTTTTAGGGGGAGGGGCGATTATTCACGAATCCTCTGAATCAAGACGGGGAAACGTAAACGTTAAGGGTTTAACTACTGCTGCTGCTATCTGGATTGCTGCTGCTTTGGGCATAATTGCAGGTTGTGGCTTATGGGAAATGGGATTGATGGGGGTTAGTTTAACTTGGATTGTACTCTGGGTTTTGAAGAAGTTTGAAGCTTGACAGAACGAGGTTATTAGTTCATTCTAGCTATATATATAATTACCAAACTTGAATATTTTTCAAGTATTGAGATTTAGCCTTGATGAATCATGACTATATAATTGACAAACTAAGTCGCCATATCTATCAAAGTATTCTTTCTATTCATCAACAGCATCCCCAGTGGTTAACTGGGAAATATCGGAGATATGCTTGGGACAGCCCAGAATTTGAAAGGAAATTGCTTGCTAAACTGAAAGAAAAGTTTATTCGCGTCAAAGTCCCTGATGACTTGGTAATAAATGTTATTAAAATTTTACGAGTTTTTCTATTACCAGGATTTTTTGCTGATCTTAAGTTTGTCCATTTACTTGAACAGATTCGTCAAGATATTGAAGAAATATCAGAGCTTAAACCTTCTCAATCTTCTACAGTATTAGATCAGGCTTGTGCTATTTTATTGCTAGATGCGGAGAATTTACAAATAGATCTTGAAACAGAAGATTTTCTTGCAACTATCTGTCACTATCCAATTCAAGTTAAGATTGCTTTTGCAAATTGGCGTAGCCTTGGGAAAAAAGATATAGAATTTCATCACCGAGGCTATGAATTGATCCATGTTCCCCCAGGAAAAGATAGTGCTGATATCAAAATGGCGACAGTGGGTTCATCTATGTTTATTCATTATCCCACGGCGAGAGAGATATTAGTGTGTTCTTCAGATCAGGTGATGAGACATCTAGGTAATACGCTACAAACTCATGGTTTAACTGTCTATTTAGTTCATAAAGAAGCAAATCGTATTGTTGTTTTAAATCAAAATACTCATGAGTATAAAGCGAAGGTAAAACAATCTACTGTTGAGGGAAAGCACCATTCTCCCCATGTAAGTTTTAACTCAAAAGGAGACTTGGAAAAGGCATTATCGGAAATTGCAGAAGATTTAATCAAAAGCTCAAAAACACCATCGGTTGCCTGTAACAACATAGCAAGTGAATTTAAGAAACGATATAATCTTCCAATTACTAAAGCTATTAAAAACTTAAATTTAAATTGCAATTATTTAGATTTATTGAAGTCTTGCTCTAGCTTAATCGTTAAAAAAATCAATAATCATGATCACAATAATGACACTCAAGTTTCACTTGCTGAACAAGATGATTTAATTATTGAAACAGATCATTTAATTGCTAAAGAAGTTACTTTATTTCAGTCCGCTGAAGAAATAGAAGCAGCATTAACTAAGATTATTAAAAACCTACTTAATAAAGATTCAAAAAAATCGATTTTAATTGGAGATGTTGCTACTATCTTTAGCAAACAATATCACCAATCTGTGACAACTGTAATTAAAAACTTAAACTTAGGAAAAAAGTATTTAGTATTTTTGCAGTCTTGTCAAGGTTTAGTGGTTAAAAAAATTAACAAGAAGTATCAAGTCAAGGTTGCACCCAAATAACTTAAACTAGCAAAGTAGGAACTTATCACCCAAAATTCCCCTCATAAACCTATGAGTCCTATCTGAAACTTAATAAGGCTAATGGTTTCCTTCCACAAAATATCTTTATTTTTACTGACTTTCTTCGCTTTTACTAATCTTTCCATAACTGCAAAAGAAACACCTTTAATCTGTTCTCTCGAAGTATTAGCTAGTTCTGTGAGAAAATTTAGTAATGACGGTCAGAATGGGAATCAGGGACGGAATGGAAGACAGGGAAGGGATGGAGGTCATCAAAACGTTTTTGTTGAGGATTCCCCTGTGAGGATTGATTTATCTGGTACAGATGGAGAGGATGGGGAAGATGGACGTTCAGGAAGTTCCCCTCGTTGCGGTAATCAACCTCGTAACGTTGACTATGACCTACAAGCTGCTAACGGTGGTGATGGGGGTAGAGGGGGAGATGGTGGAAATGGGGGTAATGGCGGTTCAGTGAAGCTTTACTACACTGATTTAGCTTCCTTGAACAATCTCTATCTGCGCTTAGAAGCAGGACGAAGCGGACGGGGGGGGGTTGGGGGCTATGGTACAAGGGGTTGTCGGTGTCGGGTGCGTTCTTGGGAGAAAGAAACCTGTACAGGGACACCTGAAAGTGCTAACTATAGTTGTAAAAAAGAACAGTTTCGTTGTCGGGATGGTAGCGATGGACGGGATGGAAGAGATGGAAGTGATGGAAGAGATGGCGATCGCGGTAAAATAACTTTAATACCCCAATTAGAACCTCTCCCCCCAGAACAAAACCAGGTTTCCCTCTCCCTTTCTGAACTAACTAATCAAACCCACAGCTTATCAAAGCACTTTTGGAACACTCGTCAAGGCGCAAACTCCCTTCTCGCATCAGGTTCTATTGTCGCTAATGAATATCGCGAATTTAGAGAAAGAATCGAACAGGAATTTCAACTAGTTTGGGATGCGGAACGGTCAATTAATCATTTCTATGACCAAACAGTACAAGTTGCTTTAGGAGATAACCAAGAAATAGCAGTTAACTTTCCCGAAGACCTTTGGGTGAAAGGAACAACCGTAGAAAAAGATAATCTGACTCAGTTTGTTATTGCTGATGCAATTATGAGAGAAGAAGCTACTCAACTCGCCAAGGCGGAATTTAATCGCGATCGCGCTAATCTTAGTGTAAGCTTAGTTGATTTAGCAGGTATTTCCGACAAAATTGAAACCAGCTTTCGGGTTAAATATCGCGCCTCCACCTCAGACCCTTGGCGCAACTCCAGACCCACTGACTACCGTACCCACTACGAAGATATTGTTCCTGAGCAATTTGTCAACCGTGAAAACAACCGTTTCACAGTTAATATTGGACAACTACCGATTAATTCCCAATATCTTCAGTCAAGAACCGCTGTAGAAATCGAAGTTATAGCAATACGTTCTTTTGCTAATAATTTCACTGAACAGTCAATAATGTGGCGAGGAGAAATTAATTAATCAGGTTTTTTCGGGCTTGGAAACGAGAAAATGAGAGAAATAGTTGATACCTGTCAGGGATCTCGCTAAAGTAAAGTTATATGAAAAGTTTTTTCATAAAGCGATTTTACAGTTTGGAAGTCTCAACTTTTTCCTCCCGCTGACAATGACACTCAAAACATCATTCCCTAGATAGATGTCTAAGTAAACTGTTTCCCTAAATAAGCTCTTATAATTATTTAATGACGATGATAGAAAAAATACTCTATGTCCGTCTCCCCTGTAACCCTATTTTTCCCATTGGGGTAGTCTATCTGGCAGATCATGTTCATAAGTGTTTACCTGGAGTTGAACAGCGCATCTTCGATCTCGGAACTGTTCCCCCAATAGATTTTAATAAAGCTCTAGAACAGTGCATTGATGACTTTCAGCCCACATTATTAGTATTTTCTTGGCGAGATATCCAAATCTATGCCCCCGTTGGTGGAAGAGGCGGAAATCCCCTACAAAACGCCTTTGAATTTTATTACGCCAAAAACCCCTTAGTCCGTTTACGAGGCGCATTAGGAGGTCTAAAAGTAACCTTAGCCTACTATGGCGAACTCTGGCGCAACCTGGGTTTAATCAAACAAGGACTCAAACGCGCTCAAAAATATAAAGCAAACGCGAGAGTAGTAGTTGGTGGCGGTGCAGTCAGTGTTTTCTATGAACAACTGAAAACTAAACTTCCTTCAGGAACAGTGGTTTCCGTGGGAGAAGGAGAAACCTTACTAGAGAAACTACTTAGGGGGGAAGACATTACCGATGAACGGTGCTATGTGGTCGGAGAAACCCAACCTCGTGAACGGATGATACATGAGTTTCCCACCCCTGTAGAAAAGAGTGCTTGTAACTATAACTACATCAAGGAAATTTGGTCAGAGTTTGACTACTATTTCCAAGAGGATGACTTTTATATCGGCGTTCAAACTAAGCGCGGATGTCCTCATAATTGCTGCTACTGTATTTATACTGTTGTCGAAGGGAAGCAAGTGCGGATTAATCCCGCCGATGAGGTAGTAGCAGAAATGCGCCAGCTTTATGACCGTGGAATTCGCAATTTTTGGTTTACCGATGCCCAATTTATCCCCTCGCGCATCTACATGGATGATGTGGTAGAACTGCTTGAAAAAATAGTCGCCTCTGGGATGAAAGATATTCACTGGGCAGCTTATATTAGAGCAGATAACCTCACTCCCCAAATTTGCGACCTGATGGTACAAACGGGGATGAATTACTTTGAAATTGGTATTACCAGTGGTTCACAAGAATTAGTGCGGAAGATGCGCATGGGCTATAATCTCCGTACCGTTCTAGCAAATTGCCGTGATTTGAAAACAGCGGGATTTAATGATTTAGTTTCCGTCAATTACTCTTTTAACGTCATTGATGAACGCCCTGAAACTATTCGCCAAACCATCGCTTATCATCGCGCCCTCGAAGAAATCTTTGGAGTTGATAAAGTCGAACCTGCTATTTTCTTCATCGGTTTACAACCTCACACCCACTTAGAAGATTATGCCTTCAAACAGGGAATTATAAAACCAGGCTATGACCCCATGAGTTTAATGCCTTGGACAGCGAAGAAACTACTCTGGAATCCTGAACCAATGGGATCATTTTTTGGGGAAGTTTGCTTACAAGCTTGGCAACAAAATCCTAATGATTTTGGGCGTGAAGTGATGAAAATCCTCGAAGAAAAACTCGGTCGCGCAGATTTAGAAGAAGCCCTCAGTGCGCCCATGCAAAATAAGCCGAGAGAAATAGTGACGGTTTCCTAACAATGATAAATTAATGTCTATAACGTTTATCTAGATTCTATTAACCCTTGTTGTAAGTCCGTATTCAAAAAAAATGCTAAAAGGCTCAATCCTCGAAAAATTAGAAACCGCCCATAAGGGTACAAAATACCCTTTAAATCTTGGGGTCTATTACAAAAATACTTTAGTGGCACTATGTCATGCTCTCGAAGACTTCGTAATTGAATCGGAAAGTTCCCCGTTAATGATTACTGCCTTTCAGCAAGGGAAATGGTACTTAGAAGAAGCAGAACGTTACGGTGAAATCGCCGATGCAGCAAATCACATCGTCATTATGGCATCTCCTGGCAGTGGTTGGGCAGAACATCCCACTTCTAGTAAAGATAATATTGCTTTAGTTAGCTTGACACCAGAAGACCCTGTTGCCCAAGAATGGCACTTGATGATTCTCTCCCCCAACTATACAGCAATGGTATTGTGTCAAGAGATATCAGCAGCAGATTATGGTAAGGGTGGGCAACCTAAAAACGACTTGGAACGGAAGTTTTACGGCTTTTGGACATTCGATGCAGATTTAGTTTTAGAAACGGTGGAAATCGCGATCGCGCATATTGGCAATTATAACCCTGAGTTACAAGAAAAGCTCCACCAGCAAAAAGAATTTATACAAACAGAATTTGGCAAACAACCCACCGCCAAAATAGGACGAGTAGTAGAACGGGTTGTTCAATACCTGCAAGAAAGCCAAGAAGTTCTCGAAACTCCTGATAAAGACTCCTATTTACCAAGTTCTAAAACCCTCGGTGATAACCTAATCTCCAACGAAATGCAAGCCTTCCTCCGCATGGCAGAAATTGCCGACCGTGCGGACATCAACAACCCAATGGCAGCAGCAGAAGTAGCCTCTCTTTGTGAAGGCATAGGACAACTAATTGACCTCCAAGCTTGGCAAATGAAAAGGTTGCGCCTTGCTAGTTTCCTCCATCGCCTCGTTCCTAAATTAGGATTAGTTTCCACCTCCAAAGATGAAGCCCCCTCCTGTCCCCTTATCCCTGGTATCCAAGCCCTCCGCGCCATGCCGAGAGTCCGCGCCATTGCCCGCATTATCACCCACCAAAGCGAACACTGGGACGGTACAGGCACACCAGGAGGCTTAAGCCATGATGGGATTCCCTTAGAATCAAGAATTATCGGCTTAATGGCTTACTTCCAACAGCAAGTTAACGATTTGCGCATGAATAGTGAGCCAACCCCCAGCCGAGAAGCCGTCTTAGCTCAAGCCTTAGCAAACGTCCAAGCAGATGCAGGTAAAAGGTTTGACCCAAAATTAGTAGAAACCCTCGCTATTTTAGTCATGGGTATTCAGCAAGGTTTAAGCTTAAGCGCAAATCAACCGAAGATTTCTTCAGGAATGTGGTTACTCACCCCTCGTGAAGAAGCCATGACCTCAAAAATTTCCTCATAAAGTTTCTCCCCAATCTCATAAATTAAAATTAATAAAATGGAAATAGATGCAATCATTGCGGGCAAAATTAAGCAACTCGCTGGCGTAAATTTAGAAGACGAAGACCTCTCTGGTGCTGATTTAGAAAGAGTCAATCTAGCAGGAGCTAACCTAGTTGGTACTATCTTTGTCAGAGCTAACCTCAAATCTGCCCGTTTAGATGGGGCTAATCTTTTGGGCGCAAAATTTGTCGAAGCAGACCTAAGAGCAAGCCTGTTGGGGGTGAACTTAATGCAAGCAGACTTGAGTGGGGCTGACTTACGTGGTGCTAACCTGCGCGGTGCTAACCTCATGGGCGCAAACTTGACCCAAACCACCCTAGCGGGAGCGTTTTTGAGTGGGGCAAATCTCAGCAGTGCTAACTTACGGGGTGTAGATTTACGGGGTGCTGACCTACGGGGGGTCAATTTCAATAGTGCTAATCTCAAGGGTGCAAATCTCGCTCAAGCAGACCTGCAAGGTGCAAGCTTAGGGGAAGCTAACCTCGAAGAAGCTGACCTAAGAGGGGCAAACTTAGATGGGGCAAATCTCTCAGGCGCAAATCTCCTCTGTGCAGAATTAGGTGGAACGAATCTCAACGGGACTAACTTAAAAAGTGCCTGTTTACTCGGTACAGCCGTAGCTTAAAATGATTTTCAATAAAAAGAGATTGAGTTAGCAATTAAACGCCAAAAGGAACACCAAGAAAATGAGCGATAATCTTTGTACTGGCTCTAGTTTTGATGATTT
>JBBQDV010000119.1:0-9198 GCA_038320005.1 Cyanophyceae cyanobacterium | reverse complement strand
TGCACCATCCCCAGCAACTTCATCAACCATGACAACAATTTTGTTAATTCGTTGAGCAAACTTTTCCCGTTCCTTAATTCCTGGTCTGGTACTAACCGAGTTACAAAATAACTGATCAAGGGCATTAATCGTTGTTCCTTTCGTTAAACTGCGATATCCCTGGGTAGCTGCGGTAAGGACAATCTGATCAACTTGAGGATTGTTAGTGAGAAGATGACGGGCAGAACTGGCTAAAGTACGCAGTACCCCTGGACGGTCTTTAGTATTCAGTTGCTCATCTCTTTCGTTAATTGATTTTTTGTATCGATTACTCGCAACAACCTCATCATCAATTTCTCTTTCTTGCTTCGGATTAACAAGAACCGTGCTTGTCCAGGGGTCTTGGAATGAGGTCACACCATCAATAACTGCTGCGCTATCTATTTTTCTTGGCTGCCATCCTTGAAAGTGACTCTGCTCCTCATACCACTTTTTAGCGGAGCTAATTAACTTAGAGTTAGTCGTGAGAGTTAAAATCTCAGTTTTCTCCCCGTTTTCTTGAGCCAAATCTTGGGTTACTGTGCGGTTAATGACCACCCTGGGACTAACATAGAGAAACAAAAAACCCTCTGGCTGATCTTTGAGAAACGATACCACAGAAGTAGTTTTTCCAATCCCTGGATTTCCTTCTAAGGCAATCACCTTCAATCTTCCTGGTTGTGCTGAATTTAAACCTGCTTGAATAACTGCCTTGTGAGCATTTCGCAGGGAAAGCGATGAGCTTGGACTTTGCGGAGCTAAATCTAATTCTTCCAACTTAGAATCAGGGTTTGCAGCTAATTTTTGAATATATTGAGCAATAAGAGAACGAGGGGAACTACCAAAAAAGTTTTGGAGTGATTCGGTTTCTTCTATTGCTGCTAAGATATCTGCTTCCTCAAGAGAATCATTGGGGCGAAAGAATCCTTTAACTTCTTCGGTCAATGAAATCTGAAAATCCTGGGTTAAATTGGGTTGAGTTTTGAAAGAACTTTTAGCTTGCTGTTTCAAGACAGTGGGGAGAGAAGCTATAAGCTTATTAAACACATCCTTGATTTCTTGATCTAGGTCTTCAGGTACGTCCAGTTTTCTCATCTCTCGATAAGCCATCCCCAAAGACTGCATCAACTTACCTCGCGGGTCAGCTTTAGCACCAAAGCAAGCTGATAAACTTTCTAAACCATTAGAGGTAATCGCCATTGCCCTAGCGACACAGGGATTTTGCAAACGTTCTTTTTTTTGCAATAAAGCAACTAATCTTTCTGTATAAGATGAGGCTTGGCACAATTTATATAGGGGTTTATCCCGACCACTGAAAGCAACCAAATGGTTTTTTAGTTGAGAACTAACTTGAAGTTGATCTCCTTGGACTTCAGCACAAATGCGAGAAAAACTACCTCTAGATTCCAAATAGCGAGCATAGCGGTTAATTTCTTGGCAATGGGTAGTTTCTAAGCTGAAATCTGCTAGTTCAAGGGGCGCATTATAAGAAAATTCAAAGCAGAGAATGAAATCTTGGAGAGATTTACTTCTGCTACGGTTATCTGACGGGGAGGACAACCACAAGAGAAAGTCCGCCCGTCCTGGTTCACCTTGATATACTAAGGATTCATCAAGGAATCCTGTAATTTCGAAAGCCTTCTGAAATTGTTGTGCTGTTTTACGTCTTTCACTTTCTCTCTCACTTTGTCTGGGATCATCCATTCCTGGTAAGGTTAAAGGACACCAGAGGGCTTCTAGCTCCATTTTTCGAGAAGGTTGATGCTTTAGGCATTCTCGCAAAGCAGTCCAACCTAAGCCATACCCTAAGACAAGTAGATGGCGTACATATTGGTCAATCCATTTTTTTACGTTGTCATCTTGAACTGCTAAGGTAGTCTTTTCTTTAAGGGCTTGATATAGATGTTTGGTTAGTTGGCTGATTCTATATTCTCGCCAATTTGCCAGTTGAGGATGTTGCGATTCTAATAAATTAGTATGCAGTAGGTAGGCTAAAACTCCACGCTGGACGGCAACTTCAAATACACGCCCCCAAATTTCTGCTTGAGCTAAATAATCAGGTTTCATGCTTTTGTCCTCCGCCGTAATGCTCCAGCAATATGGGTTAGTATTGCTGGATAGCTCAATAGAACTTTCCCTTTGCGTCGTGAATGCATGATCTGAACTTCTCCAGCAGCTTCGACTGTGTTTGGAGAAATCCAACCAAAGGGGTCAAGGATACTCATATATTGGTTGTTCCGCATTCCTTGTTCTGATTCGATAAAGTGCAGTCCTCGTAGTACGGTGAGCAAGCAGGGATGTACTGGTGAGGCTTGTTCTGGGTCGATTAAATGTTGGCGCGATCGCTCTCCCCAATTTAGATCACCAATCCGTGAATCGGAAAGGAGAAAATAGACACAAAATCCTGATTGAGGTCGTTTTTGGGGTTCAATGGCATGAAGGGTTGCAAAGGTATAAACGGGGATAATATCTCGTAATCCCATTTTTTCGATAAGAGAACTCAAGAAATGAGTGTGGTCACTTGCACGGGAAATTTCAAAACCTGATTCTCCAGAAGCTCGTGTGTGTAGACGAGTACCTGGAAAGACATCTCGTAGGAGGGTATAAAGCGTTAGATTCGGAAAGGTTTGAGATAACTGTTGCAGAAATTCTCGGTCAGCTAAGGGTGTATTGTAATCGGTGGTCTTATTAACCCGACGACTACCATAGGCGTGAGAAAGCAAAATAATATGTTCGCAACCTTTTTGTTGAAGATGAGCAACTTCTTCTTGAATTAAGCGTTGTTTTTGCAGTTCTTGAACAGAATAAGCAAAGTCTGACTGCATTCGTTCTGCTTTAAGTTCATAACCGCTAAAAGGTTCTTCTATCGCTGTTGCGATATAACTTTGACTAATAAGAAGGTGATTCTTCTCTTGAGTGTAAGGACTTTCGTCACAAGGACGAGCGATGTAAGAAATCAAGCCAATCTTAGGAACGACTGGTTTTTGACTACTTCCTATTTGAATGGGAAATACACTTGTTAGAGCATTAAATACTCCCCGTTTGACATAGGTTGCGTTGCTACTTTGAAGATTATCCAAAACCATGCCCTGCATTCGCGTGGGATTATTTTGAGCTAACATAGATTCAATGGCTTGGGTCGCAGCATAGATGTAACCTTCGCTGCTAGTCTCGTTATCTTCCCGACGCTGTTGCAGTCGCAAAATTGACGTTGTAAATGAGGAAGCTTCAGTGTTATTAAGTTTCTTGATTTGATTAATAATGCACCAAAGGCAACAATAGACTAAGACCGTAAAAGCTGTAATCATTGCAGCATGAAGGCGTTTATCTTTTTCGTTCTTGCCCTTAATTTCTAGGGTGCGCGTCTCATATTCGACTTGAATTGCTTTTGGGAAAACCCATTCTCTAGCTGCTAAGGCAATTGGTGAAGATCGATAGTTAAGTTGATTGTTTTTGTCTCTATCGGTTTCGTGAGGAACAAACAGGATTTGTAAAAGCTGCTGGGATAAACAACGTTGAATATTGATTATTTCTGGCTCATCCTTGATCACTAAATCCTTTTCTGAGAGTTCAGTGGCAACTTTAATGGAAAAAAGTAAATTAGGAGTTGATGTTGGAGTAGTATCAACTTCAATTTCCCTGAGCCAAACAACTTTTTCATTGGTTTGACCTGAACCACCTTGCAGTAGGTTCTTTGTTCCTGATTCTGCCCCTTGAAGCCTATCCCAATCAACAATACCTTTTTTTATGCAGATATACTGCTGAGAGGTTTGTTGATGAACTTGGGAAACAATTTTAGCTCCTTTAGTGCGGAGAATCTCGATCAAGGCAGTCGAAATATTATTCATCGAGTTTGCCCGTTCATGCAGCTTCTTTAGCAGTTCTTTGAGATATAATTTCGAGTCGGATTCAATTTTTTCAAACAGCTTTTTGATTCCGTCCCGTAATTCATCTTTCGTGAGTTTCTGATTGTTGCTGGGAACAACGACTCCGAGGAAAATTAATTCAGCTAAATTCCAGTTAATAAGATAGGGAGAGACTGATAGTTCTTCTTGGGGTAATAAAGATTCCTCAATCCTTTCTAGTCTCGCTTCAAAAGCAGGTTTGCCGACTTCTGGATTTTTGCCATTGATACGGAAGCGATAGCTAATTTCTCGGACGATTTCATGATCTGCTGTCTCAACACTTCTTTTTCTCGCTTCAAAAATTTGGGTTTTCCATTCTGCCCAAACTGCTAAACAGGAGAAGAATTTATCCTTGTGAATATAGTCAAGGAAATTCACTTCTGCCATTGCACCATAGGTCGAGGTTAGATCTAAAGTTAATCCTTCTTCTTTGACTAACTCGACAAAGTAGTTCACTCGTCTGACGTATTCTGCTAAAAGTTGCTTTGTCTGACTTGAATTACCTTCGGCTTTTTGGGCAATGGCTGTCATAATCCGAAAGGTAATATTTAAACGGACTCTTGATAGGGCTTCATCATCAAGGAAACTTAAGAAACGTTTAATTTGACTTTCACTTCTGTTATGTTCAGATTCTAAGCTGGCAAGAGCATCCTCAATTTCATCTTCGTCTAAACTATATTCGTTTTTCAACTCAGGCGCGATCGCGCTACACATTCGCTCAAAGTAGCTTCCTGTATCGATGCGTTCAATGGCTGAGATGATTTTGGCTGCCTGCTTTTTAGAATCTCGTTTTGACTGACTAGAATCAGAAAACGCTAAAGGAAAAAGTGTCGCTTGATCAATGCCAGAATTGAACTTGGTATTGACTCGTTTTGCCAATTGTTGAAATTGTTCTGCAACATCGTCCAAGAGAAAATCTGTTACAGAAACACCATTGGGTAAGGCATTCCCTAGTTCTTGAAGAATTATGCCTTTGAGTTGGTCAACAGTAGGGGGAAGTTTTATTTCATTACCTGGACTCAGTTGACCCCCAAGACGACTACTTGAACCATAACCAGGAGGTGTAAAATCTTTGATAAAACTGTTTGCTATTTGAGAACTAAATATTTTGTGAAACTCAGGTAGGGAAGACAATCGTAATAGAACCCCCGAAGTACAAATTCTTAGTCGTTTCCTCTTCTCATCGTAGAGAAACAGAGGTCTTGCCTTTGGGTCTAAGATATTTCCTGAATCTGAATGGGAAATTGCATCAGCGATTAAACTAACTAAGGGAGCGAGATCAATGGATGCTCCCTGCTGTAGTGCTTGTAAGTTAGCACCTTGATTAAATTCTGTCATTGTTTGGGGTCTCCTAAGTTCTCTGTTTAAAAAGACAGCTTCATCTGGTTTTAGTTGACCGAACTCAACCAGATGGAATATCACTTTGTTATATTCTGGTTTTCTCTATTTTGTCAAGTATTTAAGAACAGGACTCAATACTTCTCGTTTAAGGCAAAACCAAGTAAAGTGAGAAAGATTTTAAGAAGATTGAGAAGTTGCAACTCAAAGAATTTTCCCTGATTAATCCGAAGTTGAAAGACTAACGAGGCTTTCAAGCTATTCAAACGGTGATTGCCCCCGAAGCAATTGAGCAAGAGTTAGAAACAAGCAACAGCTTGGAGAAACGCCAACAAAAGTTACCGTCGAGTTTGGTGGTCTGTTTAGTCATTGCCATGAGTTTTTGGTCATCGGATTCAATGGGAACAGTATTGGACAATTTGGTAAGCGGACTAAATCGCCAGTGGACGAAACTGGGACAATACTGGAAAACACCGACAAGTTCTTCGATTAGCGCAGCTCGACAGAAATTAGGATGTCGGGTAATGAGTCGGTTGTTTCATAGCCTTGCTCAACCCAGAGCAACTAGTCAAACTTTAGGAGCATTTCTGGGCGGATTTAGAATTATGGCGGTAGATGGAACCGTAATGGATGTCCCAGATAGCGAAGCGAATGCCAGAGTCTGGGGGTATCCGGGCAGTCGCAAAGGGAGTAGAGCAGCTTTTCCCAAAGTGCGAGTGGTTTTATTGATTGAAACCGGAACACACTTGATTACCGATGCTCTATTGTGCCCTTATCGGATTGGGGAGAGGGTTAGAGCCATCAAACTTCTCCGTTCAGTCAACGAATCAATGCTCTTGATGTGGGATAGAGGTTTCCACTCTTACCGTATGGTCAATGCCGCCCTGACTCAAGGAGGTCAGTATTTAGGAAGAGTCCCTGCCAATGTCAAATTTCCCGCCCACTGTGTTTTAGAAGACGGTTCTTATCTAAGTTGGATTAATCCTGACCGTAAATCCAAGAAAAAAGGAGCCTCTAAAATTCAAGTCCGAGTGATTGAATACATAATTGAGAACGAGGCAGAGGTAAAAACTTACCGTTTGATTACCAGTCTCATGGATATCGCTTCTTTTTCAGCATTGTTGTTAGCACAGCAGTATCACCAACGATGGGAGATTGAAAATACCATCGACGAACTTAAAACTCATCTTTTGGGGCGTAAGACTCCAATTCGTTCTCTCAAACCACGTGAAGTCGTTCAAGAGATTTATGGCTGGCTCTTGGGTCACTATGCTATTCGTTCTCTGATGTTCCAGGCTGCCGAGCAAGGTGGTATTTCTCCCTTGCGAATTGGCTTTACTGGGACTCTTAAGGTACTTCGCCGGGCAATTGGCGACTTTCAAGATCTCAGTCCAGAACAACTCCCCTTTTTTTCTCACGCTTAATTCGTGACCTACTTGCTGAACAGATTCCCCCCAGACAGGGCAGACATAATCCTAGGGTCGTTAAGAAACCTCGCTCTAAGTTTCTTTCTAAAAAGCCAATTCATCGAAAATCATTCTGCTCTTCAGAACCCCTGATTTTTTCGATTATCAACACTGCTTAGGTCTTAGATGAGAAGTATTGCACTCCTGCCGTCTTTTTACCTCGATTTTCTTGTGTTACCTTTCTTACCGATAAGACCTTGTTTGACCAGGAACTCATTAGTGTTTTTTGGAGTTTTCTGATTTGTTTTACATCTCCACGACGAGATGCTGCATAAATCCGCTTTTGCAGCTTAAAAACGTATCTTTCGACTTTACGCCAATTAATATCGTTCCATCCCGCAGTATTCGATTTTGAATCTGTATTAGGCATATTTGCTACTACTTGTTGCTTTACACATCGATATATTGCGAGTCACGTTTGCTTATCCTGGGCATTACCCCATCTTTTTTCTAGCATTATCTGTTATTTCAGATTAGGCATTTGCTTTTTGACCCATCTTTCACAGTCCCAACATTCGGTTTTGACGATACCTACCAGTTAATTGGGGATGAGACTGTGTTACTTCGTTCCTGTATTCCATTGTTTGAGTCCGTTAGGGTTCATCTATCCGCCTGTGTGAACTGACTGTGCGATACGAAAAGCAGGGAACTTCGTATGTCATTGTTCTTTCTGTTATTCCAGATGACAGGGAGTGGTTTTATTGGGGTTAGGCGGAGATACGCGCGAAATTGAACACGTTGTAAAGTTTTGTAAATATAAAAGCTTGAAACCTTTACCTAGTAGTCATTTCGGACTCAAGACCTTTTTTAATCCCACAGCCCTTCAAATCGACCTGCAGAAAGCTGGGTATATCTAACTGTGTTTTGAATATTGGCATGACCGAGATAGTCCTGAATGATTCTCGTATCTACTCCTTTGTTCGCGAGATAATAACCACAAGCATGACGCAGTTGATGAGGATGAACCCGAAAAGGAATTTTGGCTAGTTCTCCTGCTCTGGCAATAAGGTGACGAATTGAACGAGTTGAGAGAGGGGCTTTTCGTTCTGAGACAAAAACATATTGAGTATCAGGATAATCTCTTTGGATTTGACGCAAGGCTCTGAGTTCTGGAGAACGCAAAGGCTGAATGCTATTATGACCATGTTTAACCCGATAGATTTCGATGTAGCCCCCGACTAAATCTACCTGTGACCATTTGAGAGCTACCAATTCAGCGGTTCTTAGTCCGTGCCGAAACATTAATAAGATAATGGCAGAATCTCTGACGCTATGACGACCGACTTTTTTCGCAGTGTCAATTATGGCTTGGACTTCTGAGGGGCGGAGATATTCGCGTTCTCTGGTTGATGATTTTTTCGGAGGTGGGGC
Organism: Cyanophyceae cyanobacterium; assembly: GCA_038320005.1. Classification (GTDB taxonomy): domain Bacteria; phylum Cyanobacteriota; class Cyanobacteriia; order Cyanobacteriales; family SIO1D9; genus JBBQDV01. The sequence continues at coordinate 1,100 of JBBQDV010000119.1, read as the reverse complement.
GGAGGAAGAAAACTTTGCCGAAAAGGGAAGTTGGGCGGTGGTGAGTAGCATGGCTCAAGTCCTCATGCTGATATATCTATCTTTAGGATACTTTGCCTAAAAGAAGGCAAACTAGGCAATGTAATCATTTGTATTACTTATCAATAAAGCCCTCAAATGGGGTTGACAAATGTAACATCATACTAGGCTGCACTTGGTCGCACGAACCCTAGGTTTACGCCTAGAAGCAGATCTTAATTTGAGTTTTATCAGTGACCTGTGGCGAAAACTGGTCATTCAAAAAGTCGATGGAAAAGAATTCCTAGTTCGCCGTCAATTAGAAATTTGTATCTTCAGCTATTTAGCGACAGAATTAAAAACAGGGGATGCTTGTGTAGTCGGCTCAGAAGAGTATGCTGACTTCCGCGAACAGCTATTATCTTGGTCAGAATGCGAATCTCAAATAGAGGAATATTGTTTTAAATTAGGCATTCCCAAAACAGCAGAAGAATTCGTTAGGCATTTTGACTACTTCTAAACTGAGGAGGATTTTCTATACACTCAGGAAGTCAGTGGATGATTCCTCATCATGGAGATAGATTGAAGTTATCGCAATACTTGAATGCCCTAATTGTTGCTGAACCGACTTAAGACTTGCACCATTATTCAAACTGTGGGAAGCGTGACAATGCCTCAACCAATGGAAGCTAATCTGCTCTCTTAGTCCTGCATTCATAGCAGCATCTTTAATAATGTAATGTGCCATTGTCCTAGATAGTTGCTTGCTTCGATTTGACTGGAAAATATAGCCCTCAGTCTCTAAACTTCTTAACTCCTCATGTAAAGCTTGATTAATACGGTTGTATCTGAGTTTTCCATTCTTGCCAATAATCTTCACCCTATAGCCTCCATTAGGGGAGGGCGAGATATCATCCCAATGTAAATTTATCGCCTCATGTACCCGTAATCCGAGCAAGTAAGAAACTCTCAGGAGAACGCGATCGCGCTTCAACTTTCCCCCATTTATCAACTTGACAACATCACCTGGGGAAATAATACGCTCCGTTGGCTCTAAGCTCATCTTTTCTCTATCTTGGGATGCTTTAACCATTTTCACCACC
>JBBQDV010000118.1:0-9206 GCA_038320005.1 Cyanophyceae cyanobacterium | reverse complement strand
GGCTCTTTGCAAATTCTCACAAAAGTAGTTGGGAAATTTACTGATTTAATTAGTGAAAACTCAATATTGAGGCTTGTAGTTAGCCCCGTAAGATTCACCTTACTAAGTTGAAAATATTTGATTATATTTTTGATAACTATAGGTTTACTGGTTTTACTGACCTACGGCATTTTAGAATGGTTGCATATTCCCGCTGGAAGTTTAGCAGATTGGTTAATTGGAATTGCTAGTTTTTGGTGGTTGATTGCTATTGTTACCGTTCCCTGGAATATTTATTTTGATGCGAGGGAAGTGTTAGCTGAAGCCAATACTTCTGAGGAAAAGAATATCCCTGTAGATGAGAAGAAGGTGCGCTATGTTGAGTTTATCGTACGTTGGTCACTTTTGGGCGCGATCGCGCTTCACATTATCTCTGGGATAGGACTCTACGCCCTCTCCGCTTTAGGAATTAGTGTAGTTGGCTATTACGGTTCAGGCGCAACTATACTTCTGACTGGTTTACGTCCAGCTTTGCGCGGTTATCAATATCTCGCCACTAGATTAAGGGCTATTCGCGAAGAGATTCAGTATCCCCGTGAAGATGTGATGTTGTTACGCACTCGCGTGGATTATCTAGAAGCTTCAGTTGAAAATTTACAATCTCAAATTAAAACGAAAGTAGAAATAACAGAAGTAACTAAACTTCACGAAGATAACCAGGAAATGCGCCGAAATTGGGCAAACCTACGGGCAAAATTAGAACAACTAGAAGCGAATAATAAAGCTGAACATGAACAGCTATCTCGTGAAACAACTAGTGCAATTTCCCAACTTACAGAAGATAGTCAGTTTTTAAATCACGCCAGAGAACTTATCCGCTTTTTCAAAGAAGCTTGAAAATAAAAAAAGACAAGGGAAAAAATCTCTTGTCTCAATATATTTGCAATAATTTGGTACTAAATATCCAAATCAGTAAGATTCATCTTAGGACCTTCCCTTTCAATAAATTCCCGACGGGGTGCAACCTTATCTCCCATTAGAATAGTAAAAATACTATCCGCCATTGCTGCATCTTCAATATGTACCTGCTTCAGCTTACGGGTTTCTGGGTTCATGGTTGTATCCCATAGCTGTTGGGGCATCATCTCCCCTAAGCCCTTAAACCTTTGAATGGTATAGTTAGCATTAGCAGGGAACTCTTGAATGCGTTGATTAAGTTCGCGATCGCTATAACAATAGTAATGGCTCTTACCCCGTTCTAACTTATACAAAGGCGGACAAGCAATATAAATAAAACCTTGTTCCACCAAAGCCCGTTGATAGCGATAGAAAAAAGTTAGAATCAGCGTCCGAATATGCGCCCCATCCACATCCGAATCAGTCATGATGATGATATTGTGGTAACGCAGTTGCTTAGAATCAAAATCTTCGCCACGAATCCCTAATCCTAACGCTGTAATTAATGCTTGAATCTCATTATTCTTATAGATTTTGGCATCATCAGTCTTTTCAATGTTAATAATCTTACCCCGTAGCGGTAGGATTGCTTGGAAACGTCTATCTCTTCCTTGTTTCGCACTTCCCCCTGCGGAATCTCCCTCCACGATGTAGATTTCTGACTCGGAAGGGTCACGGGAACTACAATCAGCTAACTTACCAGGTAAAGGAGAAGACTCCAACACCGACTTACGGCGTACCAACTCACGGGCGCGACGGGCTGCTTCTGCTGCTTTAAAAGCTTGGACTGCCTTTTCCAAGATAGCATCAGCAACATGAGGATTAAATTCCAGAAACTCAGTCAGGGCTTCCCCAACAAAGGAATCAACAATCCCACGAACTTCCGTATTACCTAACTTAGTTTTAGTTTGTCCTTCAAATTCTGGTTCAGGGACTTTAACCGAAATAACTCCCGTTAAGCCTTCCCTAATATTTTCACCACCAAGATTCGGTTCATTATCTTTAATCTTATTACGCTTACGGGCAACATTATTCATTGTCCGCGTCAGCACAGTCTTCAGTCCTTCGAGGTGCGTTCCTCCGTCAACGGTACGGATATTATTAGCGAAACCCAAAAGATTATCGCTGTAAGCATCAATACACCACTGTAAAGCAACCTCAACTTGTACCCCATTCTTCTCCCCTTCCACATAAATAGGGTCAGGATGAAGCGCATCTTTATCCCGATTCATATAGAGAACGTATTCTTTAATACCGCCCTCATAACAGTAACTTTCTACACGGGCTTCTACAGGACGCTCATCAGTAAAGGTGATGCGAATACCTGCATTGAGATAAGCAAGTTCTCTTAAACGTCCAGAAAGGGTTGTATAGTCAAATTCTGTATCAACAACGAAGATAGTCGGGTCTGGCTTGAAGGTGACGCGAGTTCCCGTTTCTGGGGAAGGGTCTGGTTTAGCTTCTAGTTCCGTAACAGGGATACCCTTTTCATAACGTTGGGTGAAAATTTGCTCTTCACGACGAACTGTAATAATAACCCATTCAGATAGAGCATTAACAACGCTAACCCCAACTCCATGCAGTCCACCAGATACTTTATAACCACCACCGCCAAACTTTCCACCTGCGTGGAGGACAGTCATTACCGTTTCTAGAGCAGATTTTCCCGTACTAGGGTGAGTATCTGTCGGAATACCGCGACCATCATCTGTTACAGTAACAGAACCATCTTTATTGAGTTCTACTTCAATATGAGTACAGTGACCGGCAAGTGCCTCATCAATGGAGTTATCAATAACTTCGTAAACTAAGTGGTGAAGTCCCCTCGGTCCAGTCGTCCCAATGTACATGCTTGGGCGCTTACGGACGGGGTCTAGACCTTCGAGAACTTGGATTTGCTCGGCACTGTAACTACTTGTCATTCGTTAAAACTCTCCAATAAAGGCTTTAAGCCACACAAAAACCTATTTAAGGCATATTCTTTAAAAATTCTAACACAAAAGGGTTAGAGGCGAATAGAGAGGTATTTCCTGAAAGTTTCTGTGGGCGGACATACCTTGGGTCTAAATCCTAGATTCTAAAAATACCTCAATAGATAGATGTTTTCAAGGGTATTATTTAGTATAATCTCTGTAATCCCAAAAAAATTATTTAAAGTAAAAATTAAGATTATATGAGTATTAAAGATACTAAAGATGCTAACTACGACCTTCATATTACCAGCTCTGAAACAGCAGCGCGGGAAGAACGAGAGGGAAGCAACTTTAAAAAGACTCCTGAAGGACAAGAGGGTTCTGATACCACAGGTGGTGCTACGGTAGATCGAGAAGGACTGGCTAATAATTATGCCGTAGAGCCAGAAATGTATGTAGAAGAAGTAGGAGACTTAAGAGAAAAAGCAGAAGCAGAAAAAGCTGAACGAGCTGAAGAATTGAAAGAAGTGAAACAACAGGGTAAGAAAGGACCTGGAGTTATTTAAACTTTAACCACGACAAAAAAAACTTTTATAAAAACCCAGAAGCCTAGCCTTAGAGTTAGGCTTTTTCTGATCGAACAGAGGATATGATTCTGAGCCGTTTTTTCTGGTAATATCCCTATGGCACAGTTATTTTTGCAACAAGGAAAAGTTTAAAAATGCGTATTTTAGTAATGGGAGGAACTCGCTTTATTGGGGTGTATCTTACCAAAGCCTTAGTTGAACAAGGTCATGAGGTGGTTTTATTTAATCGCGGAAATCAACCCAGTCCTGTGGAAGGGTTAAGACAAATTCATGGCGACCGTAAGGATACAACTGAGCTAAAAGAGAAGTTAGCAGGGGAAAAGTTTGCTGCTATTTTTGATAATAATAGTCGCGAGTTAACAGACACTCAACCTTTAGTTGAACTTTATCAGGACTCGGTAGAACATTTTATTTATATTAGTTCAGCAGGAGTATATCTCAAAACTGATCAACTTCCCCACAGAGAAGGGGATAAAGTAGATCCTAATAGTCGCCATAAAGGGAAACACGAAACAGAAGCTTATCTTCAACAGGTAGGACTTCCTTGGACTTCTATTCGCCCAACTTATATTTATGGTCCTCAAAACTATAACGATTTAGAAGCTTGGTTCTTTGACCGTATTGTCAGAAATCGCCCGATTCCGATTCCAGGTAATGGCTTACATCTTACCCAATTTGGTCATGTTCAAGATTTAGTTTCCGCGATGGTTGCGGTACTTGGAAATGATTCCGCTAGAGGACAAATTTATAATGTTTCTGACAATCGTTATGTGACTTTTGATGGTTTAGCTAGGGCTTGTGTCGAGGCTACGGGAAAATCGCCCGATGAAGTCGAACTGGTTCATTATGACCCGAAAGAATTTGATTTTGGGAAACGTAAGGCTTTTCCCCTACGCTTACAACACTTTTTTGCTGATGTAAATAAAGCAATGATAGATTTACATTGGAAACCTAAATATGACTTGGTTTCTGGTTTAAAAGACTCTTTTGAAAAGGACTATTTAGTTTCAAAACGTCAGGATAAAGAAATAGACTTTTCCCTAGATGAAAAAATAATCAAAGTTTAATAATCACCAGGAGAAACCATGAATACTTGTCTAGAATTCGACCAAATCATTGAAGCTAGAAAAACAACAACAACAATAGAAGCCTTAAATCTTTTCGATCATCTTGATATTGTGGATTTAGATTTTATGATTGGGAGATGGAAAGGGTCAAGCTTTTCTACTAAGCATAAATTAGATGGTTCTCTTGAAGCATTTAACTGGTATGGAAAAGAATTTATAGATGCAAATAATGTTCATCCTTTATTGTTTTCCGATATGCAAGGAGAGATTTTTAAAGTAGATCCAGGTAAGATTCCTCTAGGAAAAGTAATTGATTTCCCTATTCCTAAAAATGAGTTCGTAAAACCATTATTCCTTTCACTAAAATGGATCTTAGCAACTGATGAAAGTAAAGCAAGGATTCGGATGATGGAACATCGGGGAAAAGTTAGTGCCACGATGATTTATGATGATTTGCCGATCAATGATATTTTTCGGAAAGTAGATGAAAATACTTTGCTCGGTTTAATGGATTTAAAAGGGATTAAACAACCATTCTTTTTTGTGTTAAAGCGTTCCTAAAATATTTTCTTTACCTGGCTTGCTATTTATGTTGAAGTTCAACAATCGGAATATGAAAAATAATGAAATTTCCTTTTAGACCTTGGGTTCTGCAACCAAAAAAATCGTTATCTGTAATAGCTAAACTCAGCCTTTCTTTCTTCAGCTTTGGACTTTGTTTTGTTCCCATTTCTGTTATCGGTGCAGAAAAAATTATTTTAAATATTAGTGTTTTGGAATTTACCGTCACAAGAGAATCTTTGGAAAAGTTTGCTAGTGACGGAGAAATAGAGGGTAGCCTGCGCACTTTTCTTAGCCGTCTTTCCCCAGAACAAAGGGAACAGTTTCGTGAACTCCTTAATACTTCCGCAGATTTATCTCCTGTTGCGGTTGCACAATTTTTCTATTCTACTCAAGGAGAGGCGGTTTTAACTCAAGCTGGAGAATTGCTGAAAACTGAAGCTGGACAATCGGGTTTTTATGCTTTACGGGCTGCGATGATTAAAGCAGCAGCTTCAGAGGAGGGTTTGACTCTCTTGGCGATGATTAGGGAGTTTCCCACGCCAGGGATTCGGATCAATTCTACCCGTGGTTTTGAGTTGATTAATGAGTTAAATACTACTATTAGACAAACAGCACAAGTCACTGAGTTAGTGAAACAACAGTCCTTGTCTGAAATTACAGCAACTTTCCCAATTCCAGAATTTGCTCAACTTCCTAATATTTTGGAGAGTGGAGGGGTTAATTTTAGAAGGGAAACTCTTAATATTAATGATCTTAGCCGTCAAAGATCTTTTCCGGTCGATCTTTATCTCCCCCAAGTTTCTGGACAAGCCAATCTTGTCGTCATTTCTCACGGACTTGGCTCAGACCGAGCTACTTTTGCCTATCTTGCTCGTCATTTGGCTTCCTACGGCTTTGCTGTAGCTGTTCCAGAACATCCAGGGAGTAGTGCGAGACAAGTTGAGGCTTTGACGCAGGGTTTGGCGCAAGAAGTCACGCCCCCGAGGGAGTTGTTAGACCGTCCTGCGGATATCACTTTTCTCCTCGATACTTTAGAGCGTTCTCCCTATAGTCAACAGATTAATCTCGAAGAGGTGGGAATTGTCGGTCAATCTTTTGGTGCTTATACAGCTTTAGCTTTAGCGGGAGCGGAAATTGATTTTGAGAACTTAAGGGAAATTTGTCAACCTTTTGAAGACCCTTTTAATCTTTCTTTACTTTTACAGTGTGAGGCACTGAGATTACCGTCTTTTAATTATAATTTACGGGATGAGCGTATTCAAAGCGCGATCGCGATTAATCCTCTCACCAGTGTTATCTTTGGTGAATCGGAACTAGCAGCAATAAAAATTCCGATTATGTTAGTTTCAGGAAGTGCTGACACCGTCACTCCAGCATTCCCCGAACAAATTATCCCCTTTACTTGGCTCACAACTCCCAATAAATACTTAGTGCTACTCGAAGGTGGAACTCATTTTTCTGCTTTAGCAGAAGAAGAGGGTAGTGTTCCTCTCCCTCCTCAGCTTTTAGGTATGGGGGGAGATATTGCTCAAGATTATATGAAAGCCCTTAATGTTGCTTTTTTCAAAACCCATATTAGCCAATCACCAGAGTATCGTAATTATCTTAATGCGCCTTATGCCCAAGTGATTTCTCAAGAACAATTGCCTTTGTTTTTGATCGAATCATTGCCTTTAGAAAGATTAAGGTAAAATCTAAAGCGTCAGAGAAAGGGTGAGATAATATAGTCACGAAGGGCTTGGAAATTTTTGCTCATGGTAATCGCAGCAGATAAAAAGCAATACACCGCAGCAGAATATTTAGAATTTGAAGCGAATGCGGAAGATAAGCATGAATACCAAGATGGGGAAATTGTCCTGATGGCAGGGGGGACTACTAACCATAATAAATTGACAGGGCAATTTTATGCAACGATCTTATCAGCAATAGAATCTGGCAATTATGAGGTCTATGTAAGCGATGTGCGCTTGTGGATTCCCGATTATAATCAATATACTTATCCTAATGTCATGGGGGTTGAGGGTGAAGCGATATATCATCCCCCAGGAACAACAACAATTACTAATCCCTGTTTAATTGCTGAGGTTTTATCTCTTTCAACGCAAGGCTATGACAGAGGTAATAAGTTTCGTTATTATCGCTCTATTCCTGAATTTCGAGAGTATATTTTAATTGATCAATATAGTGTTTTTGTTGAACATTATTTAAAAACAGCAGACAAGAAGTGGATTTTGACGGAATATGAAGGGAATGAAGCTATTTTGAGGCTAGAAACTATCCCGTTTGAGATTAGTTTGGGGGATTTATATAGGCGAGTCGATTTTACTTAGCTTTATCTCAGAGGAGTTCAATTATGATCCTGATTTTAAGTTAGCGCGATCGCGATACAATTAATAACCAGATTCCTTATCGTTAAAGTACGCCAAATTCTTGCTACTGAGATTATTAACTCAATGTTGCTGACTGATGAACTGCTGCTGAACTACAAACGTTGTCGTCGTCGAACTTATCTCGATTTTTACGGGGATGGGAGTCACAAGAAAACTGAAAAAGATTTTATTCGCAAATTACGGGAAGAAAATCGGCAACAAATTGCTGATATCCTTTCAGGACAGGAGTATAGCCAGCCCTACGCAGATAGAAAAGATTATGCAGGAAGGGCGAATGAAACTCTAATTCTGATGAAACAAGGCGCAGAGTCTATTTTTAAGGGGGTATTGTCCCCTGCTACTGTGTCTGAGTCTAATCCTTATCTTAAAAAGATTATTAAGGTGGGAACAAACCTAACGACTACAGAGAGTTATAGTCCTTTAAACCTTACTGGAATAACTTTACTCGCAACGCCAACTCTACTGCAAAAACAACCTGGAAAATCACTCTTTGGCGATTGGTATTATGTTCCTACTTCGGTTAAGTTGGGTCGCCGTCCTAAGCCAGAATATCAAATTGTAGCAGCATTTCAGGCTCTTTTACTGGCTCAAGTTCAGGGAATGTGGACAGACTCTGCTAATCTGATTCTCCGTCGTCAGAATCCTTATGCGGTCAATCTCAACCGTTGGATTCCCCGTCTCTATGAAATATTAACAGAATGTTTGGAGATGATGCGCGATCGCGCAGAACCAGAAGTATTCATTTCTCGTCAACGCTGTAGCCTCTGTCGTTGGTATGACCATTGTTATAGTATTGCCCAAACCGAACAACATTTATCCCTTGTCCCTGGAATTACCCCCTCCCGTTACCAGGCTTTACAAGCAGCAGGACTAGCTAATTTAGAAGCGGTGGCTTCCACCACTGTCGAACAGCTACAAAAGGCAATTGGGGCGGATGTAGCGACCAAAGTTCAACGCCAAGCCCAGGCGATTGTTGAGAATAAAGCGATTTTGCTTCCTCATCCCCAAGCAACTATTCCCACTGACAATATTGAACTTTATTTTGATATCGAAGCTGAACCAGAAAGAAATCTTGATTACCTCCTTGGCGTTTTAGTGGTGAATCATGCTGAAGGAACGGAAGAATTTCACGCTTTCCTCGCAGAAAAGCCAGAGGAAGAAGAAGCAGTTTGGCAAGAATTTCTCATCTTTATTTCCCAATATCCCCAAGCCCCTATTTTTCATTATTCCGAATACGAAGTAGAAACAATTAAACGTCTCGGAAGACTATATCAAACCCCTCAATCTATAATCCAAGAAATCATCCCCCGTTTGATAGACTTGCACAGAAAAGTAACAATTTTAGTTACTCTCCCAGTAGAAAACTATTCTCTCAAGACATTAGCTAACTGGCTGGGTTTTCAGTGGCGAGACCTAGATGCAAGTGGAGATCAATCTGTTTGCTGGTATGATAATTGGTTAAAAGAGGGAAACCGAGATTTATTATTCGCAATTCTTCGCTACAACGAAGATGATTGTCGCGCAACTTATCATCTCAAAACTTGGTTGGTTAATTTCTTAGCCGAAAATGGTTCTTAGGGAAGCGAAGACAACGAAGACAAAATAAAATTTTAACCGGCGTGGGGTTTGGGGAGCGATAAGTCCCGCGCCATAATCTTTGATTTAGCGTCGGGATACATGGACTCCCCAAGTCGACTGAGTGGGGTTCAATGCCCCCGAAATCGACATTTACCGATTAAGGCAAGCTGT
>JBBQDV010000117.1:0-9349 GCA_038320005.1 Cyanophyceae cyanobacterium | reverse complement strand
AGATCATCCGGTGTTTGGGGTTATCTCCTGAGATTTATGCAGGGTTGGTTGATTCTTCGTTAGTCTCGCTGTAGTCTCGCTAGCTCAACTTTTGGATCTCTAAGTATCTTTTCTTATTTAGAAATGCGCGAACGGTGAGTTGCTTAGATTACCTATCTCTAAGTCATTAAAAAGGGATGGAAAAAAAACTGATTTCGCCCTCGACCTTTAGCCTTATAAAGATTATTATCTGCCTGATTAACTAGATCAGTAGGGAGTATATTGTTAGTCGGTATAGTCGTAGTAACTCCCATGCTTAAGGTTACATAGTCAGTCACTTTAGAAGTTACATGAGCAATTTTTGCTTTCCTGAGTTCTTCCTGGATTCTTTTCGCTACTACTATCGCTTCTACAGAATTTGTTTGAGGTAAAACTGCGATGAATTCCTCTCCACCGTAACGGGCGACTAAATCCATTGGACGCTTCATTGCCTTCGCCAAACATTGAGATACTTGCTGTAGACAGGTATCTCCTTGTACATGCCCATAATGATCATTATATTCTTTAAAAGAATCAATATCACATAAGATTAAAGAAAGGGGTTGTCGTTCCCGTAATAATCGCTTCCACTCCTGCTCTAAGTATTGGTCGAAGTGGCGACGATTAGAAATTTGAGTTAAGGCATCTATTATAACAAGCTGTTGCAACTCTCTATTGGCTTTTTCTAGAGCTATTGTCCGTTCTGCTACCTTTTGTTCTAAGGTAAAGACATCTTGCTCTCTTTGAGCATACAAGCGCGCAATTTCTAGAGAAATTGCTGCTTGGGCGCAAAGAATTTGGACTATTTCTAAGTGGTTATTTGTAAAAGCTCCCTTGGTTAGATTATTTTCTAGATAGATAACCCCTTTAAGTTGTCCTTGGTGAAGTAAGGGAGTACATAAAATTGACTGAGGCTGATGAGAAAGAATATAAGGATCAACCATAAATGATTCTTCTTCTCTGGCATCCATTAAAACTAAACTTTTTTGATTTCTGATTACAGAATGGATTAGAGAAATTGGTAATTTTCGATTCGTTTCGCTCAAAAGTATTTGACCAGTAGATACTTTGTCTTGACCAATATTAGCTTCTGCTTCAATAAACAGTTGATTCTCTTTCTTCAAAATCAAAAATCCTTTCTGAGCGCCGGTATTCTTGATGACAATGTGCATTAACTTGGCGAGTAACTTCTCTAAGATAATTTCCGCAGCTAAAACTTGAGAGGCTTTAATAATTGTCGTCATATCAAGAATATTTGTATCGCTATTAGTTATCAAATTAAGCGCAGAAATATCTTTTGGATTTATTCTGTTACTTCTCTTCCATATAGATACAAATTGAGAATATCTTGTTTCTAGATCTTTGACTTTAGCAGTTACGCCCCAACGCTGATAAAGATAATGAGCTTTTTCTAGATAAATTCCTGCAATCATTTCGCGACCTAGAGATAGATAAAAATCCCCTGCAAGTTCATTGCCAAGAGCTTTATGGTGAAGAAAACCATATTTCTTCGCTCCTTCAATAGCCTGATCATAGAGTTCCATTGCCATGACAATTTGATTTAAAACACGAGCTTTTTCTGCTTCGATAAGGTCATAGCGATACTGAAAATTCATCGGTGCATGGTGCGCCCATAATTGCATTAGTTCTTGATTTTTTAGGACTTGTCGTAAGTTTTCTTCTCTTTCTGCTTGAGAATTAGACTGACGATATTGAGCTAATAGGGCGAGGGAATAAAAGAAATTATTTTCAGTAAAAATGATTTCAGTTTGTATAAAAGCTGAATAGTCTAAAGCATTACAACTATTTTTGATTGCTTCTGGATAGTCTCTAAATAGATAGCACAGACAAGATTTATAGTGATAAATACTAAAAAGAACAATACGATTATTAATACTAAGTAAATATTCTATTGCTTCAGATTCATTGAGAAATTCCCCAGTAAGGTTGAGGTGAGGTTGAGAATGATTAACTAAATTGGCAACAAACTGTGTTTCAATTGCAAGTAGAGATAATGGATGTTCTTGTTTATAGTTTTTGATAAATTTAAGATAGTTTTTTTGCTGCTCATGTACTAGCGTTAATTCTTTGCCAACAAGCAGGAGATGACTACAATAAAAATTAGCTGCATGACAAGCAAATTCTATATCTCCCACATTTAAAGCTTCCTGAATTGCTTTTTCTAAAGGAACTAGGGTCTTTTTAATATGCTTTTTTTTATAAATTAAATTAATATAAACTGAGAGATGAATTTGGGCAACAACCTTTTTGGCATCTAGCTTATCTAACAACTTTAAAGCAAATTGAGCCAATTGATAGCCTAAACTAATATCTAACCCCGCAGCCACAGCATTGCCATAAACTGCGTAGGCGTAAATCCCTGGAGGGGAATGTCCATATTGCCTACTCAGGTCGAGCATGGTATAAAGAATAGGTAGCGTGATCACGCTTTCGCTAAAACAAGCAGGACCAAAAATTAAATTTAAGATTTGCATTGCCAATAATATTGAGGAATCTGTCATTATTGGTAAGGCTGCTAACTCTTTAAAATTAATAGTTTGGGGTGAAGAATTCGTCAAAGAAATTCCCAACAACTCTACGGCTTTTTGTCCATCTTCTAAGACAGATTCTGGTTTATTTCTTGCTAAATTTAACTTAATTCTGATTTCATAAAATTTAACTTTGTCAAAGTTATTGCGGGCATTCTTTATGCCCAGTAGGCAGAACTCTTCAGCTTCTTCAAAGTTGGTATTGAGATATTTAACTTCAGCATTTTCTAAATAAATTTGTAGAGTTAGCTGATATTTATTTTGCCAACTTTCCCTAGCTAAAAGTTCACAACTTATATCTAAATAATTACTAGCAGATTCATATGCTGCTGATACTTTGGCTGTTTGTCCTGCGATTAAATTAAGTTCTGCTAATCTGTCTTTTTCTGCCTGAATTTGCAGTAGATTTCGACCAACATTAAGTTGACAAACAAAAGCACAAATATTTTTTTGCTGCTGTTCTGGTGCTATCTTCGCTAAAAGTAATTGACCAATCTCAAAATGAGTAACTTCTTTCTTATCTTCAGGAATTAGAGAATAGGCAGCTTGTTGCACTCGGTCGTGTAAAAATTTGTAATCGAAGTCGATATCCTTAAATTTAAATTCTTCTACTTCCTGGTCGTCTAAAAATAAAGGAATTTTATAGTTTCCTGATTGTGGTAATATTAAACCTGTTTGCAGTGCTAACCATAATTTTTTTGCTGTTACTATTTCTGATTCTTGGCTGATAATGGCAAGAACTTCTAAGCTAAAATAGTTGCCAACACAAGCTGCAAGCTTCAAAATCTGTTGAGTTTCAAGAGGCAATTTCTGGATATTCTTAGCAATAAGTTCGACTACATTGTAATCAATGATGCTAACTGCCTGAATATGCTCTAAATTCCACTCCCAACAGTCGGTTTCAGCTTGATAAGCTATTATTTTTTCAGTAGATAAAGTCTTGAGCAGTTGTACTAAGAAAAAAGCATTACCTTGGGTCTTGTGATAGAGTAAGTCACTCAGTGTTTTAATAGATTTGTTATCAGCTTTAGCTTTTAAGGTGTCCCTAACTAGCTCATAGACATGGGAATTAGATAAAGGTTGAATTTTAAGCTGATGAACAACTGTAGCGGTCTCTTGAATGCTGTTTAGGGTTTGCACTAAAGGATGAATCAGATTGACTTCATTATCCCGATACGCACCAATCATTAAAAGATATTTACTCTTGTTATCGCTACTTAAAATTTGTAGTAATTTAAGAGAAGCAGCATCTGCCCATTGTAAATCATCGAGAAAGATGACAAGAGGATGTTCTGGCTGAGAAAAAACTTGGACAAATTTTGTAAAGTAGCGATTAAAGCGGTTTTGGGTAGCACTTGCACCTAGTTTTGGAACTGAAGGCTGTGAACCGAGCAAAATTTCTACTTCTGGGATAATCTCAATGATAACTTGAGCATTAGTTCCGAGGGCGTTTAAAAGCTGATCTTTCCAAAAAGCAATTTGCGCTTCACTCTGGACTAGTAAATGGCTAATAAAGCCAGTAAATCCCTGTATTAAAGCAGCATAAGGAATATCACGTTTAAATTGGTCAAATTTCCCCCGAATAAAGTAGCCCTGTGCTGCAACAATTGGTCTAGATACTTCATTGACAATAGAAGTTTTACCTATACCAGAATAGCCAGAAATGAGGATCAGTTCCCTTGCCCCTTGACTGATACGCCCAAAGGCTTCAATTAAGGTAAGAACTTCTGTTTCACGTCCGTAGAGCTTTTGAGGAATGAGTAGTTGCAAAGCGTGATCGCGTTTTCCCAAAATAAAAGGCTTAATCTCACCTTGACTTTGCAATTGGGATAAACAATATTCTAGATCAACTTTCAATCCCGCAGCACTAACATAGCGATCTTCGGCATTTTTTGCCATTAGCTTCATAACAAGGTTCGCCAGGGCTAGAGGAATATCTGCAACTTGGTTAAGAGGAAGAGGTTGTTGGGCAATATGACAGTAGATTAACTCAATTGGATCAGTATCAGGAAAGGGTAATCTTTTCGCTAAAACCTCATAAAACGTTACACCAAGAGAATAGAAGTCACTGCGATAGTCAAGGATACGATTCATTCTCCCCGTTTGTTCTGGGGACATATAAGGAAGCGTCCCCTCCAAGAGAGTCATTTTTGGGAAATGGTTTTGTTCAAACTGTAACTTAGTTGCAATAGTAAAGTCTGTTAACTTAACAACTTTGGTATCGGGGTGAATAATAATACTGCTCGGTTTGATATCTTTATGTATAATTAGGGCAGCGTGTAGTCTCTCTAAGATATCAGCTAACGCGATCGCGATTTTAAGAAATTCTTCTAGGGATAATAAATTGGTTTTGAGAAAATCCGAGAGATACTGACCCCCAAAATCCTCTAAAATCAAGATTAAGCTATTACCAAAAGTTTCTAAGCTGTAAGATTGAAGTACTCCTGGAACATCCAAATCTTCCGTAATTCGGTATTCGTTCCGCATCCCTATGAGATCAATAATCTCAGGATATTCGGCTTTCAAGACTTTAAGGATAACAGGTTGGCAACCCTGATGATTAATCCCTCGATACACTAATGTTCTTAAACTTTCATGAATCTGTTTTTGAATTTCATAGCCAGGAATAGTAATCATTATTTTGCTTCTCTTTTTAGAGGAAAGTTTGATGCAACCGATGTTAATCGAAATGGGGATAAACTTCCTGCTCAAATAATTCCTGAATCCAATTAGGTTGCTGGCTGAGCAACGCTTGATAGTCTTGCTTGACCGGAACGTTATAACTAGCTTGACGACGACCAATCTTTTCTAACCAAGTGGTGTGTAAACTGAAACCAAAATTGAGGGAGGGATGACTCAGTTTACACTTAGGTTTTGCCAAATCTTTGGCATCAAAGATCCAGAATTCATTATCGTCAGGAGTAAAAACTGTACAGAGAATGTAACCATCGGTAGACCCCTCTTCACTACCCTGACAGGGAATAAATTGGGGTGAACTGCCAATACATCCGCGGGGAAACTCATAAGTATCAGCAATAGCCGTCGAATCGTCTGAAGTTTGTAGTCGTAACAAATGAGAAGGAACCCCCTCTTCTCCAAGACGTAGGACTTCTCTGAGTGGGACTGCCCGATGTTGAAAATCGCGGTTCAGTTCCAGCATAAATTGAGTCATCAGTTCTTTCCAGAGTCCAAAAGAGGTCCAGTAAATATTTTTAAGTTTTTCTGGAGGTTTTCCCGAAGGAAGACGGTCTCGGAAAGCATACAACCCGGTTCCCCAAGTATATGGGGAAGTGTAGATTACTTTTGACTGAATGACTTCCCCCCTTTCTCCATCAATGACATAGTGTCCAAAGCGACTAATGTCCATTTCATTGGTTGTCATAGAATAAACTCGCTCTGGAATAGGATCATGAGGTGGGTATGCGGATAGGTCGTACTGGCGAATCCATTCGGCGACATCCCAATCGGCAATATGAGCGACATTAAGCGTAATCTGTCCCTGAGGATTATTATAATCTACAAGAAAGTGCGCTGCTGGCAGGGGAATGGTGAGTTTCTTGACCATTACTTTTACTTCATTCTGGTTGCAGAGGGGGCGTTGTCCTGTTACTAGGTCTCGGCGACGTACGATATATATAGAAGAATTAAGCAAAGCTGGACATTCTGATAATTCTCGAATGATTTCTTCTAGACGCTTATTTTCTGGAAAAGGATTGTTAAGAACTTGCGCGATTCCAGTTGTAAAAGCAGTATCCATTAGAATGACATAATCTTTGGTTACGCCAATTTGATGCATGGTTTGCTCAATTCTAATGGGTGAACCATCAGGGAGTAGCAACTTCCAACGTTCTAAACTGCTTTTTCCATCCCAGCGAATTAGATAAACAAAATCTTCAATATCAATTCCGGTCATTTGCTCAATTAAGCGCATTGAATCTTGAAGAAGCTGTTGGGAAAATCGAGACCATCTGCCCCACATCTCTTTGAAAAAGTCGGCACTGACAAATCCAGTAAACGCTGCTATGAATTCATTGACTTCCGAAGGGAGTTTTTCTAGTTCAAAAATCCCAGGGAGAGTTTGAAAAAAATTATTAATTGACCTGCCATAATTGACGGTAAAAACTTCGCTTGTATAAGCATCAAAGGCAGGATGGGCAGTGCTTAAAATAGGTTGAAAAGGAAACTGAGGTTGATTTATTTCAGCACGCCATTCTTGATTTGTTCCAACGGGATTGGTAAGTTCTAAAGTTTCGGTATCAATCTCATAGGGACGACCCGCATCATAGGTGATAAGAAGACGCTCTTGAGAATCTTCGGCAAATTTTATTGGCAAGAAAGCTGTATTTAGCTCGTTGCGAAAACCCAAAGAGAAAGAAAACCTGGTGATGCCATGATTGCGAAATCTGTGTTTTTCATATTTAGTTTCCAGGCGAGTTGCCTGATCTGCATAGTAATCGGGAGGTTTCACAAGTTTTGTCTTGACTGTTACTTCACCAGCGTGAGCGAAGTCAAGTCGGTAAATCATGCCGTCGCCATTCAATAAAGAGTCTCCGTTCGGGTAGGGAATTCCGCCAGAGTTAACAGAGCCTACTGGTGCAATGATGAAGACGTAACCTTGCAAATCTTCTGGAAGTTCTCCTTCTATTTTCAGTTTGATATCAGTCAATTCGCAGCGACTAGCTGTTAAAATTGACTCTGGTAAAGGCGGGCAAGAATGGCACAATAGATCATCATTTGATTGGAAATTCGCTTCGTTCATCTTGTTAATTCCTTAGCAAAATATTGCTGATATAACTGATAACTTGGGGTCACTCTATTATTCTCTAATTTAATCAACCCTGTGTTGCTTATAAATTAAGCAGCAATACTTTCTAAGGAAACTGGTTCGACAGCACCTATGACCGAATTACGCGACTACATTTGTAACATAGCCAGCACTATAATCTTCCTCTAGAGCAATTTGGTTATAGGTTTGATACCGCCATATCCCCTGCAAAATAATAGTTTCTGGGGAACTGAGGGGACGGTTTTGACCCTTGATTAGGTTGTAATTAACAATTTCTATGGCTACATCAAGGTTCATGAAGAATTAAGAGGCATTTTGCCTTTGAAGAATTAAGAGGCATTTTGCCTTTGAATTGGACTAGTTTATATAGCAAGATACCACTTTATAGAACGGCGCGCATTACAGGTTTACATTTTGTATCAGGGTATGATTGGTTCGCGAGGTTCAGGAATTTACGCGGCGGCTGGAACGACTATCTTACTGGCAGGACTTACGCAAAAGCCATTTTAAGCAGGGTAAGCGCAAGAAAAATCAGGAGTCGTTCATGTTAGGCTGTTAGAGTAATAGAGGTTGTAAAACTTGCAGCATGTAGCGCGAATCCATACCAGCTCGTTTCATCTTCTGACGGGTACTTCGTTTATAGCTCGTCTCTTGATTAAGCAGATTGAGACTCCATCGCCGTAAAAGAGCCAAATTGCTCGGTCCATTACCAGTGCGAACCCGACAACCATCCTCACCCCAATTGAGATCTAGCACCCAATGTAATTGATTCTCAATCGACCAGTGCTTTCGGATGACCTGAGAGAGTTTGAGCGCATCAGGGGCAAGAGAAGAAAGATAAAACATCACCTCATGAGTGGTTTTGTTCCAAAGATGACGAGTGCGCTCGACCCGAACGATGCTTTGTAAACCTTCCCATTGAGCTTGCTTGTGCAATTCACCCATAGCTTCGAGACTTACCGCGCAGACTCGTCGCTTTTCATGACGATGGTGTCCCGACTCGACTTCTACCGTTGTGCTAAATTCCGTTGGTTGCTCGTTGTCAGGTTCAAACTCCTCAAACCATTTACTGACTTGACCATGCAAGGTGGGATGATTGCCTTTGAGGGCTAAAACATAGTCTGCACCTTGTTCTCGAATCTGTTTGGCTATTTCGTGCTGTGTCCCCATTGCATCGAGGGTGACGATACTACCACTCAGTTCTAATAAGTCCAGGCGGTGGCTGATAGTCTTTGAAATAAGCGACGATAGGTATCTGCTTTCGGGATACCCTGTGGCAAGGGCAATAGTTTTGATAACCAGGGTTCATGGCTAATGCCGTAGATTTCCATATCTTCCCACCCTTGAGCACCCCCGATGGTGGCAAGAAACCCAATCATCACGATACTGATGAACGGGTGTTGGATTCCTTGTTTTCCTCGTGGGTCGGTCAATCCTTCCAGATGCTGGCTCACATAGCTGTAGTTTGACTCTTCTTTCGTTCCTTCTACAGCTTTACTATTGGGGGCTTGGGTTAACGGGGTACTGACTTGACTCATGGCAGATTCAAAGAAGATAACTTGCTTTTCCTTTAACATATTACCGTTTCTTTTTTCTTGCGCTTACCCTGGGGAGTTAATGAGAATCAGACGTAATAAGCTCCCATTTTATCTCCGAGGTCTAAGAGCTATGAACCTGATCCAGCAGGCTTTTCAGCCTTCTTCTCACCCCGTGAGGTATCTGTCAATGATTTTCCTGTTTAATCTCTCAACTGCTTATCCAGCTTACACTTAAGGCGATTTATTTGCCTAGAGGCATTTAATTTGAGCGAACTGTGAGTTTATAGTTACTAGGACTTACGCATTGACAAATAAAGCCAATCATGAAGGGGTATGACCAGATGGAGTAAGATTATTCAGAATATATTCACGGATAACTGAAGTAAACAAGTGTCTCTGGACTTCATACCAGTTATTAATAAGATGTTCAGCTCGCATGATCTCTAAACGAACAAATG
>JBBQDV010000116.1:0-9350 GCA_038320005.1 Cyanophyceae cyanobacterium | reverse complement strand
GGAATGGGGGTTTCTCCAGATTTACAAGAACAGGGCTATGTTCTTCTCTGTGCTGCTTTCCCTCGTTCTGATCTTAAAATTGAATCAGGTAAAGAAGATGAAGTCTATAAGCAGCAATTTGGTCAGCCTTCTTAGCAGTTTAACTGGAAATTAATATCGCAACATCAAAGCAGGTTTTCTTCCTCTTGCCTATTGCGGTGTTGCTTATTTTTTATCTAAGCTGAATACTGTTCCCTGATGAGTATTTAGTACCATGACGAATCGCCTTGCTGATACCCAAAGCCTTTATCTGCGCAAACACGCGGAAAACCCGATTGATTGGTGGTACTGGGGTGAAGAAGCCTTAGCCAAAGCAAAAGCGGAAGATAAACCTATTTTCTTGTCTATCGGTTACTCAAGCTGTCACTGGTGTACGGTGATGGAAGGGGAAGCTTTTTCGGATAACGCGATCGCGCAATTTATGAATGAGTATTTTATCCCCATTAAGGTAGATCGAGAAGAGCGTCCAGACATCGACAGCATCTACATGACAGCCTTGCAAATGATGACAGGTCAGGGTGGATGGCCTTTGAATATTTTCCTCGCCCCTGATGACCTTGTACCCTTCTATGGGGGAACTTATTTTCCCGTAGAACTTCGTCATGGTCGTCCTGCATTTCTCCAGGTTTTACAATCTATCCATCGTTTTTATCATCAAGAGAAAGAGAAGCTACAAAACTTTAAAGACCAAATTACCAACGGTTTAGCCCAATCTACCCAAATTCCGATCTCAACCCAAGAGGATATTTTATCTGCTGAGTTATTAGAAAAAGGGATATTGAAAGCCACAGAAATATTAACAGGAAGAGAAACAGGACCGAGTTTCCCGATGATTCCCTATGCAGAAACCACTCTGCGCGGAAGTAGGTTTCATTTTGCGTCTGACCTCGATGGCAAAGCAATCAGCACGCAACGGGGCTTAGATCTGTCTCTGGGAGGGATTTATGACCATGTGGGGGGAGGCTTTCACCGTTACACTGTTGATGGAACTTGGACTGTTCCCCACTTCGAGAAAATGCTCTATGATAATGGGCAAATTATTGAGTATTTGGCAAATCTTTGTAGTGATGGAATCTGTGAACCTGCTTTTGAACGGGCGATTGCGGGAACGGTACGCTGGTTAACTAGGGAAATGACTGCATCTGGGGGCTATTTTTATGCTGCGCAAGATGCGGATACTTTTCTCACTTCTGAAGATATTGAACCAGAGGAAGGTACTTTTTATGTCTGGGAATATCAGGAGTTAGTTGAATATTTAACCCCAGAGGAATTAACTGAACTAAGTCAACAGTTTGATATTACTCCCCCAGGAAATTTTGAAGGAAAGATAGTTCTACAACGGGAACAACTTGGGGAATTATCGCAAACGGTGGAAACAGCTTTAAGCAAACTATTTACGATTCGCTATGGCGATTTAGAGGGACAAATAAAGCTAGATGTTCCCTTTAATAATACTGAAGCGAAAACGAGGAATTGGCAAGGGCGCATTCCTCCCGTTACTGACCCGAAAATGATTGTAGCTTGGAATAGTTTAATGATTTCAGGTTTAGCGAGGGCGAGTGCGGTTTTTAAAAACCAGTCCTATTTAACTTTAGCAACGGAAGCGACGGAATTTATTTTAAATCAGCAATGGGTGAATGGACGGCTACATCGCGTTAATTATGGGGGAGAAGTCGCAGTATTAGCCCAGTCGGAAGATTATGCTTTCTTGATTAAAGCTTTATTAGATATCCAAGCTGCTTATCCTGAACAAACTCAATGGATAGAGAGGGCGATAAAGATACAAGCGGAATTTGATGAATACCTCTGGAGTATTGAAACTGGTGGTTATTTTAATACTGGAAAAGATGCGAGTGATGACTTATTGGTAAGGGAACGGAGTTATAACGATAATGCTACCCCATCCGCAAATGGAATCGCGATCGCGAACTTAGTGCGCCTGTTTCTCCTCACTGAAAACCAAGAATACTTCGATAAAGCCGAACAAGCCCTAAAATCATTTAGTGGTGTCATGGAAAAAGGTTCTCAAGCTTGTCCTAGTCTCTTTTCCGCCCTCGACTGGTATCGTCATGCAACTTTAGTCCGTACCACTTCTAAGGAACTTCATAGTTTAGTAACGCAATACTTACCCTGTTGTGTCTATCGCTTAGAAATGGATGCAATTCCTGAAAACGCACTAGCTTTAGTTTGTCAAGGCTTAACTTGTCTCAAAGCTGCGGAAAATAGTGAACAATTAATGCAACAGATTCAAAAGAGTCAAAACCGCAGTTAAAGTTTTTCCATCCTATTGTAGGGGCGAATTACATTCGCCCTCTAAATACTCATCCTAAATTAAAGCTAAATCTCGCGATTCTTTTTGTAACATTTCCACTAAGTTATAATTCCCTCTTTCTTTCGCAACTTGTAAACGATGTTCTAGATTACGGCGAATATTATCTAAGTGAATTTGAGTAGCTTCTTCGCCAAGAGAACGAGGTTCTATGTTGTTAATATTCTGATTGAGAATTTTGCGCTGTAACTCAATCTCTGTAATAGTAGAATTACTGCTATAGTTGCTTCCGCGATAACACAAGTCAACTTTAGGTCGTAAGCTGAGGGTATGACGAGGATAATGGTATCGCCAATCTCGTCCTCTATATTTACCACCGACTTCCCCTTCCATTACTTCTAGTTTACAAAGATTTTTTTCGTATTTTACGCCACGATAATTAAGTTCCATCTGTTTTAGTCTCCAAATTTTAAAAAGGTTGGTTGAAAAATTTTGCCAGGGAAGACAATAAACACCTATTCTTCTCTGTTCCCCTCGCAATATTTGAAATTAAAGTTAGTCTCTATGGGTATTATACGAAATATTTCTGTAACATTTTTTACAATTTGTGCTTTTAAACACCAAATGTCAGAAAAATTTAAAAAAATATACCAAAGGTAATGATTCATTAAGAAGGCTTGACAAAAGTAGCATAAATAATGTGTCTATCTCCTTGATAACTGGAAAAACTAAGCACTCATCTTAATTCGGCAGGAAGGGCATGAATTTTGAGAATCTGACTATTTTGAGGAGATCTAACCAAACCTAGTTATAAATCTGCTCTTGCAGACTGCATAGACGCGATCGCGCTTTCTAGTTGGGCTTGGCGAATATCCACAGGGCGAACTTCTAGCAATGCAGCTAAATAGAAAAATCGCTTAACTGAATAACTATAGTATTCTTGAGAAATCTATCAGATTTTGCCTTGTCCCCCTCTTGCGATAAGATATTAAACTCTAGCCCTCTTAGCAATTTGATTAATTTCAGTACCTTATTTGGTGATCCCGAATCGTCCAGTCGATTACCTGCAAAAATTAAGCTATGGAAGGATCGTTTGAACTAACTCTACAAATCATTATCACTATTTTTGCAGGGATTACTGCTCAAGTTGTTGCGGAATATGTCAAAATACCCAGCATTGTTTTTCTGCTGCTGTTTGGCACATTCCTCGGTTACGATGGCTTAGACATTCTCCACCCTCAAGAACTAGGGCTTGGTTTAGAAGTAATTGTCGCTTTAGCCGTTGCGGTTATCTTGTTTGAAGGGGGGCTGAATCTTGAACTGCGCGAACTCAGTCGCGTCTCTGGAAGTCTCCGTAATCTCGTCACCATCGGCACGCTGATTACCCTCTTAGGGGGTGGAATGGCTGCACATTGGCTAGGAGAATTTCCCTGGTCGATAGCCTTCCTCTATGGTTCTCTTATCGTTGTTACTGGACCGACGGTAGTTAGCCCTCTCTTAAAACAAGTGCAAGTTGATCGTTCAGTTTCAGCCATCCTTGAGGGGGAAGGGGTGCTAATTGACCCTGTGGGTGCGATTCTCGCCGTGGTAGTCCTGGATACGATTCTCAATAGCGAATCGGGAATTATTGAAGTGATCATTGGTCTAACCCTGCGTTTGGGAATTGGCGTAGTTATTGGTATAGCTGGGGGTTGGCTTTTGGGATTAATCCTCAAACGAGCTAATTTTCTCTCTGAGGACTTGAAAAATCTCGTTGTCCTCGCTGGAGTTTGGGGTCTGTTTGGCATGGCTGAACTGATTCGCTCTGAGTCGGGATTAATGGCAACAGTGGTAGCAGGGATGGTCGTAGGAGGCTTCTCTCTGCCCGAAGAACGGATGTTACGGCGTTTTAAGGGTCAATTGACGGTTTTGGGGGTTTCGGTGTTATTCATCCTCCTCGCTGCGGATTTATCTATTGATAGTCTGTTTGCTTTAGGACGAGGTAGTGTTTTTACGGTGCTAATCCTGATGTTTGTCGTCCGTCCCCTCAGTATTACTATCTGTACCTGGAATAGTGGGCTGAATCTGCGCCAAAAGTTATTCCTCGCTTGGGTTGCGCCCAGGGGGATTGTCTCTGCTTCTGTGGCTTCCTTATTTGCGATTTTGTTAACGCAACGGGGGATTAACGGGGGAGATTCAATTAAAGCGTTAGTCTTCCTGACGATTATTATGACGGTCTTTGTTCAGGGTTTAACTGCCCGTTGGGTCGCAAACTGGTTACAAATCACCTCTTCATCAGCTTCAGGGGCGGTAATTGTCGGTTGTAATCCTTTAGGGCGTTTGGTGGGTCGCTTATTCCAAGATGAAGGGGAATCGGTGGTGATGATTGATACTGACCCAGAGGCTTGTAAGAAGGCGGAGGAGGAAGACCTACAAGTGTTTCAGAGTAGTGGTTTAGATCCCGAAGCTTTAGAGGAAGCAGGGATTGAGTCTATGGGTACATTTTTGGCGAGTACCAGTAATGGGGAGGTGAATTTAGTCTTGGCGCAACGGGCGGTAGAAGAGTTTAGTCCGCCTCGGGTTTTAGCGGTCTTTCCTCGTTCATCGGAGGTTAAAAATAGTAATAATTCTGGTAAGGTTAGTCAAGCTTTTGTGCCTCAGTTACCCATTAAAGTTTGGAATCAGTACATCACTGAGGGACAGGTGAAATTAGGAAAAACGGTTTTAAGAGAGGAGGGTCTTAGTTTTCAACAAGCCCATATCCAAGCTTTGGTTCGTGCAGGGGAATTGTTACCTTTACTTGTCAAGCGCGATGATAAACTGCAAGTGGTAAAAGCAGAGGAGGAATGGCTGGCGGGGGATGAGATTATTTATCTTCTCCATGATGACCGTCCTAAACTGCTTAAGCGTCTATCTGGGGCGACTCAATCTTCTCGCTTGGCTTTGGAGAAACTACCAGAAGTGGAAGAAGTACCGATTGCTCAACCTATTGCCTCGGAGTAAGATGGGGTTAAAGACTTTATAATTTTATGAGCGAACCGACTGTTAGTTCAAATCCTATTAAAAGGGTCAGAAATGCTTTAGTTGCGATAATCGCGATCGCGCTCAGTGTTACTCTGTTTTTAGCTTTAAATTCTGATGATCCTGTTTATTCTTTAGATGCTCAAGTTGAAAAATCTCTCCCTTTAGAAGTCGCTGTTACCAATAATAAGCCCACTTTATTAGAATTCTATGCAGATTGGTGTACCAGTTGTCAAGCAATGGCAAAGGATTTGGAAGCTTTGAAACAGGAATATCATGGTTCTGTTAACTTTGTGATGCTAAATGTAGATAATACTAAATGGTTGCCAGAAATCCTCAGCTATGATGTTGATGGTATTCCCCACTTCGCTTTTTTGAATGAAGACGGAAACGCGATCGCGCAAACCATTGGCGAACAACCTTATCCGATTATGGAAGCAAACCTCAATGCCTTAATTGCCCATTCTCCCCTACCCTACAGCCGTTCTATCGGTCGCATCTCTGATTTTGATCCAAAAGATCCAAAAGGTAAGAATTCAAGCTCAGGCAGCCCTCTCAGCCACAGCAGTCAATCCTCAGTAAACTAGTAAAAACCAATGGGGAATCTTTGGCGATGGTTTGGTGTTTTATTCCTAATCTTGGGTTTAAATAGCTGCGATATCCTCTGGCGACAGCCTCAAATCCCCACTGGAGGACTTAATAGTAATACCGCAGATGAGAACCCTAGTTATAGCGGTGATGGGCGTTACCTCACTTTTGCTTCTGACCGTAATGGGCGCAGGGATATCTACCTCTATGATTTACAAGACCGTCGTTTGATTAATCTCCCCAACCTGAACCGTCGCGACTCTAGCCAAGATCAACCCTCCCTAAGTACAGATGGGCAATATCTAGTTTATGTTTCCACAGAACGGGGCAAGACTGATATTATGTTGTATGATCGACGCATATCGCGATCGCGCCTCCTAACTGCTGATATGCGTGGAACAGTCCGCAACCCCACAATTAACGGTGATGGAACAGCTATCGCCTTCCAAACTACTCAGCGTGGACAATGGAATATTGCTGTTATTGAGATAAACAATTAAGGTTGGTTAATTAGAGAGGGCGCAATCTTAGCGGATCAAAGGGTAAAACTGATATCATGGTATCAGAATCGATTAACAGCGCGATCGCGTTTACACCATTTTTCGGATACTCATGAAAAAGCGTGTTACTCTAACCTTCCCTCGCCGTACCATTCAAATGCCCGTCACCTATCGACTGGCGAAAGATTTTAACGTTGCTGCTAATATTATTCGCGCTCAAGTTGCCCCAAATCAGATTGGCAAATTAGTATTAGAGTTACAAGGGGATATTGATGAGATTGATGCAGCGATTGAGTGGATGCGATCGCGTCATATTTCAGTTTCCCTGGCGAGTAAAGAAATTCTCATTGATGAAGAAGTTTGTGTTGATTGTGGCTTATGTACTGGAATTTGCCCAACAGAAGCCCTAACCTTACATCCTGATACCTTTCAACTCATGTTTACGCGATCGCGCTGCATTCTCTGTGAACAGTGTATCCCAACCTGCCCCGTCCAAGCCATCTCCACCAACCTTTAGAGAACCCCCATGTTCTTCCTCTCCAACAAACTCACCATTATCTCCTTCATCCTCATCATCTTAACCTATAGTGTCTTTGGTTGGATTTCTGCTGCTTCTGGGCAAACCTTATTAGAAGGGGGCATGATTATTTTTATCCTCTGTCTTCTCCTCATCACCCCCATCAAACTGACACAACAATTCTTTAGTAGTTCCTTACAATCAGATCTCAGTGCCTTTATTGCGATTTTGGTTTCGTCATTCCTCTCCGTTGTCGTCCTCACCTGGATTGATGTTTTCGCCCAATTCTTTGTTCTCATTTCCGCTGGAATGTTAGTACGCTTCGACCTCCGAAACGCAGGTTATCCCGATTGGAAATCCTTTCTAATCATCAGCGGAATCTGTATAACCAGTTTTTTCTGTGGCGTTTTTTTAAGAAGGATTACCGATTTTAGTACAACAGAGAATTACTACAGCCTCTTACTGCTGAGAATTTGAACCAAGCCACTGCTTAAAGCGCATCAAAGTAACAGTCTGACCAATACTTAAAGGTAAAACAGAAACCCCCTCCAAGCGAGACTGAACCCAACCATCCCCCCAATACCACTCATGATAACCATCAATTCCCTGACTCAAAAGTAGGCGCAAACAATTATCCTCAGCAACCTCCACCTGATGTTGAATCGGAATCGCCCCCCCAGTCCAAGACGTAAACTCATAACCAGAATATAGAGTTTCCGGCATTCCCAAAGGAAACCGTTGTCCGAGTAGCCATTGCTTCATCTTTTCTGGACGCAGAAGACTATCCCTAATACTTTCACGGGAAGCCTCAACTTCGATACGGAGATTACTTTGTTGAAAATTGCCTATCATAGCCGTTTAGCCAGTAACTTTCGATAATAGTTCTATTTTAAAGGTAACAAAAGAACCGAGTTGCTTATCCACCTAAATAATCCTTGACAATCTCAATAATGCGTTCCGTTGCGTGACCATCTCCAAAAGGATTAATCGCTGTCGCCATGCTCTCATAAACCTGAGAATCAGCAAGTAACTGACTCGCAGCCCCAAAAATACTTTCCGCCTCAGTTCCCACCAACTTAGCCGTCCCTGCGGTAATCGCCTCCGACCTTTCCGTTGTCTCCCGTAAAACCAAAACAGGTTTCCCCAAACTAGGGGCTTCCTCCTGTAGTCCCCCCGAATCACTCAGAAGTAAATAACAACCTTGAATTGCCCCCACTAGATTGAAATAATCCAAAGGTTCTGTTAAAAATACTCTAGGATGATCCCCCAAAGCACTTTGAATTGGTTCTCTGACCGTTGGGTTGCGGTGGAGGGGCAGTAACAAAGCAGTATCAGGGAATTCCTCTAAAATCAAATTAAACCCCCTTAAAATGTCTTGTAGAGGTTCACCCCAATTTTCCCGTCTATGAACTGTCGCCAGTAAGACCCGATACTTATCCCAATCTAAACCAGGAATCTCACATTTAGGTTGACGTTTCGCCACTGTCAGCAAAGCATCAATTACCGTGTTTCCCGTGTGGTGAATTGCCCCTGTTACACTTGATTTTTCGAGATTTTGCACCGCCAACTCTGTGGGGGCGAAGTGAAGTTGACAGAGTTGGGAAATTAGCCGACGATTAGCTTCTTCAGGGTAAGGACTCAATAAGTCATCCGTACGTAAACCCGCCTCAACATGAGCAATAGGAATTTGTTGATAGAATGCAGATAACGCAGCAGAGAAAGCCGTTGTCGTGTCTCCTTGGACAATAACAAGATGGGGTTTAATACTTTCAAATACTTGTCTTAAACCTTGTAGAGTCCGACAAGTAATATCACTCAGAGTTTGCCCAGGTTGCATGATAGCAAGGTCTTCATCAGCCTCAATCTCAAATAGTTCCATCACCTGTTCAACCATTTCTCGGTGTTGACCAGTCAAAACAACATGGGTCTCAAATAAAGAGGTCTGGCGGAATTGTTGAATTACCGGTGCGAGTTTAATCGCTTCTGGGCGTGTCCCTAAAACAATACAGATTGAGAAAGTTGATACTGCCATGAAGTTTAAAGATGGGTGATTATAGGATAAGACACAGAATCAATATTAGTGTTTTTTGTTTAATCTGGAAAACCTCTCGCAAAGTTAATTGCTGTGCGGTTTTGGTAACATAAAAATAAAAGCCTTGCAAACTTCCACCTTGAAAAACGAGCAATTAACCGCCAACCTAGTTGAAATATTTTCCGCAATCCAAGGCGAAGGACTAAATATTGGTACGCGCCAAATTTTCATCCGCTTGGGGAAGTGTGACCTACGCTGTTTTTTTTGCGATAGTCAGCATACTTGGGGCGTTTCTCAAAGCTTGCGTTACGAACAGACTCCAGGGGCGAGGGATTTTCAAACTCATGCTAATCCTGTCACTGTAGAGAATCTTATCGACTGGGTAAGTCAGCTTAATGTTGAGGG
>JBBQDV010000115.1:0-9421 GCA_038320005.1 Cyanophyceae cyanobacterium | reverse complement strand
AAAATATGGAACTTAATCCAAATATTTTCCCCGATCCCTTTACCCTCAACGAGCATTGTTCCGATCTGCCCGACCGTACTTAAAACAAAGTTTAACATAAAAGTCGTCCTAGAAGGACGAGGCTTTAGACCCAGTTTTTTTTGGTAATATTTAGCTGTCCCATGAATCCCTTTCTTCTCTTAAATACTGATCTACTTCTGCTGCTGTTTTAAACAGTCGTTGTCCTGGTAGTTGATCAATAAAGTCAAGAATTGAAATAGTTTCTTTTTGAGTCTCGTTTTTGACAACTACAAAAACCTCAACGGTTTCACCCACAATGAAATTAGGGTCTTGAATCTCAATTTTGTGATCAGGTGAGACTTTGGTTTGAAGATGAAGCGCTGAGTGCATTTTTGTTATTCCTAACTCTGTCTCAACTATTACATTCGAGTATTGGTCTAGGCTGTGCTTCGGTTATTTAGATGAATGGCTTCGGTACGATCAAGATGATCTGGTGAGAAACACGATCGCGATTTACAGAAATTGAGATCAAGGAAGTTCCACCTACAACCGATGTTAACTTAGAGATTCCGTGAGATAATCTGCGGTAGATTCCACTAGCGCGATCGCGTTTTCATATAACATGCGAGTAGGTCCCAAAATTCCCACACTTCCCACAGGATAATCTCCTTGTTTATAATTTGCCGTAACAAGAGTACAAGTATTTAAGGGTTCAAGTTGATTCTCTGAACCAATGCGAACCGTCACCCGTGAAGTTGATTTAATAGTTCCAGGTAACTCGAAAATGATTGGAAAAAGCTGTTTTTCCTCCTCTAATAACTCAACTAATGCTTGTACTTGCTGTAACTGGGAAAATTCTGGTTGACGTAAAACCTCAGAAATACCCCGAATAATAATATCGTTAGAACTGATTTGTTGACTGCGACGAGATAACTCTTGGATTAAAATTTTCAAGACACTAGCATAACGTTCAAATTCCTGGTCAACTTCATCCCAATTCAACGTAGCTAAGTCAGAGAGGTTATGTCCGCGTAACTTATGGTTGAGAAAATTAGAGAGAATTTGTAGCTCATCTTCCGTTAAAATTATCTCTGGCTGATTCGGTTCTGAACTAGCTAAATTGATTAATACTGATTCAGTTTGATGGGCATCGGTGACAATAATTAGCATCACCTGTTTGGGGTTGAGCTGTATCAGTTGCAAATGGCGTAGTTGTACCATGATATTCTGGGGCATGGTAATTAAAGCAACATAACCGCTTAAAGTCGCTAAAATCTGCGCAGAACCGCGAATAAAGGCTTCTAAACTGCCTTTTCCCCAATCTAGTTCCTTGCTTAAAATTTGCTCAACCTGTTGACCAAAAGCGGAATCAGGGGTAATCAGTTCATCGACATAAAGGCGATAGCCAGAGTCAGAGGGAATACGCCCCGCCGAGGTATGAGGTTGGTAGAGTAAACCGCTTTTCTCCAACAACCCCATCGTATTACGAATTGTTGCCGAACTGACCCGAAAATCATATTCTTCTGCTATGGCTTTAGAACTTACAGGTTCAACCGTAGAAATATAGTGGCGAATGGTTGCCCATAAAATATGTTGTTGACGTTTATTTAAATTAGATTCAAAAGACATGGGCATAATTGATCCTGCATCATAAATTGCCGAGAAAAAC
Source organism: Cyanophyceae cyanobacterium (assembly GCA_038320005.1). Classification (GTDB taxonomy): domain Bacteria; phylum Cyanobacteriota; class Cyanobacteriia; order Cyanobacteriales; family SIO1D9; genus JBBQDV01. Next base: position 7,752 of record JBBQDV010000115.1, on the reverse strand, counting down.
TGAAGAAAAAGCAGAAAACTACCACGCCACAACGAAAGAAATTTAATATTGAGGCAGACTCGGATCAATATGTTGAGAATAGGCATGAATGCCCCCAACAATATTTTTAACATTTATAAACCCTTGCATCTGTAGCCATTGACACATCTGAGCAGAACGAACCCCATGATGGCAAATTACCAGGGTTTCTTTATGGGGATCAAGGCGATCATTAATAGATTCTGACCATTGTTCATATTGGCTCAAGGGTAGCACAGTAAAACCTTCTAGTTGCACGATGGCAATTTCGGCGAGTTCACGCACATCAATTAATTGGATCTGATCTCGGTCAGCTAAACGTAGGGCTAATTCTTTAACACTAATTTCCTCAATGGGTTGATACTGGGGGGTCGTTGTCATTGCTGAAAATTTTCTCTAATTTATCTATCTCTTTATTTCATAACACGAATGAACCGTTAAGGCTCTTGATGTAGCGTAAACTTAACGAGAGAAGTGATTAGATGAGAGATTAATTTTTATGAATACTGTTGAACTGTGGCGACGCTATCAAGCTTGGTTATACTATAACCCCGACTTGCAATTTTTCCTCGATGTCAGTCGGATGCGCTTTGATACTGCCTTTGTCGAGAAGATGAAACCTAAGTTTGACAAGGCATTTGAGGATATGGCTGCCCTAGAAGCAGGCGCAATAGCCAATCCCGATGAAGATCGCATGGTAGGACACTACTGGCTACGAAATCCAGATATCGCGCCAAACGAGCAGATTAAACAAGAAATTATCACAGATTTAGACCAAATCAAGACCTTTGCTGACAAAATTCATAGTGGTGAAATCCATCCCCCAAAAGCGAGTAAGTTTACAGATATTCTCTCCGTTGGTATCGGTGGATCAGCATTAGGTCCAGAATTTGTCGCAGAGGCTTTAGCTTCTGTCCATCCTCCTCTCAATATTTATTTTATTGATAATACTGATCCCGCAGGTATTGATAAAACTATTGCCCAATTGCGCGATCGTCTTCATACTACTATTGTCTTAATCATATCCAAGTCTGGAGGCACACCAGAAACCCGTAACGGCATGGTAGAAGTCAAAAATGCCTACGCACAGCATAAACTCGATTTTGCCCCCCACGCGGTCGCTATTACAGGAGAAGGGTCGAAATTAGATCAAATTGCCAAAGCTGAAGGCTGGCTAACAAGCTTCCATATGTATGATTGGGTCGGAGGACGCACCTCAGAATTATCCGCAGTGGGCTTAGTTCCCGCAGTCCTACAAGGGATTGATATTCAAGGAATGCTAGATGGGGCGAAAGCAATGGACGATATCACCCGTCATCCTAATCTTAAAGAAAATCCTGCTGCCTTACTCGCCTTAAGTTGGTACTTTGCTGGTAATGGTAAAGGAAAAAAAGATATGGTAGTCCTTCCCTATAAAGATAGTTTGCTCCTCTTTAGCCGTTATTTGCAACAACTGGTTATGGAATCTCTAGGAAAAGAGCGAGACTTGGACGGTAATATCGTTCATCAAGGTATTGCAGTTTATGGTAATAAAGGTAGCACCGACCAACACGCCTATGTTCAACAACTACGAGAAGGGGTAAATAACTTTTTCGCAACCCTGATTGAAGTCTTACATGACCGCGAGGGAGATTCTGTCGAAGTAGAACCAGGCGCAACTTCTGGAGATTACTTATCTGGCTTATTAGAAGGAACTCGTAAAGCCTTATATGAAAATAATCGCGATTCAATCACCATTACTATTCCTGAAGTAACACCTTTTACTGTCGGAATGTTAGTTGCTCTTTATGAGCGTGCTGTGGGTCTATATGCCTCTTTAGTTAATGTTAACGCTTATCATCAGCCAGGGGTCGAAGCTGGGAAAAAAGCAGCAGCATCTATCCTTGATTTACAGCGTCAATTAGTTGAAGCCTTGAAACAAGAAAGCACACCCCTTTCCCTAGAAGCTTTAGTTGCAAAAATGGGAGCAGAAGATCAGATTGAGTCAGCTTATAAAATCCTCCGTCACCTCCATGCTAATCAACAAGGCGTAAAGCTAGAAGGAGATTTAGGACAACCTGCAACTCTCCAAATTTCTTGGCATAAGTAACATAACCTTGATGATCTTAGGGCGAATATTATTCGCCCCTATAGCTTTATTTCTTAATTACCGATTATGTCTCGTCTTGACTTTTTGAATTTGCTTCACCCTATTCAGTTGGTTCAGTTTTATCCCCACTTCTACAGCTACGGGAGGATAACAAACACCTCTTAATGATGCTATGGTTAGTCGTGATTTGCGCTAAAAACGTCAATTATCAACTTTAATAAAAATTATGGCAACAACATTTTTTTCAGACTTAGAAACGCTTAACGCTGATTTTGGTTCATCTGCTGAAGGCACAGCAATTATAACTCTTGATGCACCTAGTGCAACTGTGCGCACGATACGGGTTCAAATCGATGCTGATGGACTAGAAGACTTAACCGATATAGTAGGCGGAATTCACGTTGCTCACATTCACGGACAATTTGAGGGTAACGCTAGTCGTCCTCTATTAGAACAGGGTGACGGTTCGTTTTTTGACGGCGATGGCGGTGAGGCAGTTGACTCGGTTCTACCAACTATAGCCGATAGTGACTTTGACGGCGACGGTTTCATCAATTTTCTCGAAGGTCGTCCCAGCTATGGTCCAGTGGTGCTGAACCTGACTTCTACGCAGCTTGGGGCGCTTCCTGATGGCTCTTTTCCCCCCGAAGGTGTCCCCCCTCTAACTCACTTCCTCAACCTAGCTGAAGCGGGTGAGGTTAACCCAGGAGAGCTATTTCCTTCGGGGACAGAGTTCGAGCTTGATACTATCTACACCTTCGACTTAACGGATCAAGATCAACTTCGTCAATATAACAATTTGACTCCCATCAATAAGCGAGAAATTGTTCTACATGGTTTGACGGTGCCACTGGAACTTTCGGAGGCAATTGATGAAGCAGCGATGGGGACATCGCCTGCGGGTGTAGATTTGAATAACGGTGAGGCGTTTCGGATTACTGCACCTGTTGCTGCAGGTACAATTCGATTTGATGAACCAGGAGCAGCGCGATCGCAATTTCTGGCTCTTACTGACAATAACACTCTCGTGTCTTTCGATCCGCTGAATCCCTCGGAGGTCGAATCTATCTCGTTAACAGGGTTATCAGGAACTTTGCTGGGTATCGATACGCGCCCTGCGAATGGCTTGATTTATGGTATCAATACCACGGACGATATTTATACAATTGATCCGATTACCGGTGCTGCTACTTTGGTATCTACTTTAGATACACCTTTTACCGGAGGGACGATTTCTGGATTTGATTTTAATCCAGTTGCCGATCGCTTGCGACTCGTGGGTGGTAATGACGAAGATTTCCGGATTAATGTCGATACAGGTGCGGTAACGGTAGATGGTACGCTGGCTTATGCAGCTGGAGACGTGAATGCAGGTAATGATCCGAGTATCACGGGTGCAGCTTATACAAACGCGATCGCCTCATCTTCCTCAACTCAATTGTACAATATTGATGAGCAGCTAGATATCCTGGTGTTGCAAAACCCACCCAACGATGGCACTTTGATGACAGTTGGTGAGTTGGGTATTGATTTCGATACGGTGGGTGGATTTGAGATTATCTCCCTCGATGAAGGTAGCAATGTCGCTTATGCGGTATCTAACTCAACTTTATATACTATAGACCTGGGTACGGGTACAGCCACGAATATTGGTACAATTGGTAATGAGGATTTCAATTTTATCGGACTGGCTACGGTACCGAAATCGGCAATTTCACCTGGTCAACCTGACTTTAATTTAGTTTTTGGTAGCCAAGATGACGATATTTTCGATGCTCCTGTCCCTGGTGGCAACTTTAGCGGTCTTAATGATATTGTCTTTGCAGGTGCTGGAAATAATTTAGTTGATACTTCCACTACCGAAGGTGATGGCAAAAACCGCATCTATGGCGGTTCCGATGCAGATGAGTTTTTTGCGGGTGATAATGATCGCCTTTTCGGTGGTGGCGGTGATGATGTTATCGATATTTTAGGATCTCGTAACCGCGCTTATGGTGGCGAAGGTAACGATGAGATTACGCTCGTTGAAGGTAGTGACAACCGCCTCTTTGGTGGCGAAGGTAATGATATCCTGGATGCCACGGCTGGTGATGGTGGCAACCGCCTCTATGGTGGTGAAGGTGACGATACTCTCTTTGCTGGTACGGGTGATACCCTCGTGGGTGGAGAAGGTGATGATCTTCTCTTCAATAACGGTACGGGAGATAATACCTTTACTGGTGGTGCAGGTGCTGACCAGTTCTGGATCGTGAACAGCAACCTCGATATCATCACCGAAGTAACTACGATCACAGACTTCGTCCTTGGCACAGATGTTATCGGACTTGGTGGTGCTGGAGTTACTAGCTTTGATGCCCTCAACACCACTGAAGTTAATGGTAATAGTCTGATTGCCCTTAATGGTCAAGATCTAGCGATGGTAAATGGTGTCACAGGCTTAGATGCAGGTAGTTTTGCTTTTGCTTAATTCCTATCCTAAATGATAAAAATAGAGACGCGATATATCGCGTCTCTTGAACTGTTTAGCCAGAGTGAACAATGTTGCTATCTTAACTGCTGATAACTTCATTAACCGAGAACTTTATAGAACGACCCAATATTTTCTTTCAGGAGAAACAGTTCTATCCCCATTATCTTAGACCTTTATTGTTCATTGATCTCATCCATTTCTAGAGGAGCATCAGAAATAGGCCATTGATTTTGGGGGGGAAAGGCTTGTTGTTCGTGTAAGATACTAGCCCCCGCTTCTTGAGGGCGATTCGTTCGCACCGCTAACCCAAAACCCACTCCTGCTGATGTCGCGATCGCGCTTGTCAACAACATAACTTTCAAAACACTTGTCGGTTTTAAAATAGTAGCATTAAGAGATTTTAGGGGATTTAGTTCTGAAGGGAAGCTAAACTCAGACTCCTTTTTTCCGAAGTTAGGAAATTTACGCCCATCCCAGATTACTTTAGATGCAATGACAAACCCTTGAATTTTCTGCTTAAGATTAGATCTCAGAGAATCAGTAAAAGAGGTGGAAGATACACTCTGGTTAGAATTTACGGAAGAAACCGCAGTCTCTGGAATCTCTTGAGAAGGAGAATTATTTAAGCTTAAACTCGGTTGCAATTTCTCTGACTCTGTTTCGAGATGAGAAAGTTGTTCAACATCTCCGACAACCATACTCTGCTTCTCTTCTGCTTGCGGTTGGGGCTGAGATTGTTTACTCTCCTTACCTGTTGGAGGTAGAGTAACAGGAGAAGGTTGTTTTGCTAAAAGTGGAGATAACCACGCCTTTACCGTTTGGGGACGTTTTTGGGGATCTAACCCTAATCCCTCCTGAATTAACATCGCGATACTGGGGTTAATATGACGAGGAAGTTTCTCATACCCACTCACAGAAATCTGCTTACCAGTTAGTAAAGCATAGAGAGTTTCCGCGAGGGCGTAAATATCTTTAGTCGGTATTTTCTCACCACTCCCTGGGAAACTAGCTGAGGACTTCAAACTAAAATCTATTAAAACAAAATCGCTACTGTCTTTACAGAGGATAATATTGTCAGGGTTAACATTGAGATGTTGTAGCTGCAAATTATGTAACAGACGTAAACCCGCACCAATTTGACAAATACAGCGCAAAGCTTGATTTTGAGAGAAAACTAAACCAACTTGTAGTAATTGTCCGAGACTTTGCCCTGGAATATATTCATAAACAAGATAAAATTGTCCAGCTTCGATAAAATTATCTAAAACAGGGACAAGATGACGATGGTGTAATTTCTTTAACTTTTGACCAAGATCGAGAAGTTGCTGTTTTCTTTCTTTGTCGTCTTGAAAGTCAAACTTTTTCACAATCACAGGTTCACCACTAGGGTATTTAGTTCCCCAATAAGTATTCTTCCCCATCACCCGATGGAGTTGATATTTTCCTTTGAGAAAGGCAAGCGCTTCACTCTTCATCGATAATTTACTAGCTACCCTTACTAACACCTGTTTCCTCTTGCTCATTCATATTAACGAGAAATAACTAGCTTTTGTAATATTTCTTTAACATATCTTTTGCTGCTTCTGGATTATCACTAATTACACCATCAAGTCTGGCACTCAGGAGACTATCCAACATTTCTTTATATAAGGGACTAGGTTGATATCCCATTGCTTTGAGGTCATTACCATCTAGAGGAGATTTCACCTCAGCCCAGGTGGTTAAATATGACCAAATTAAACGACGAATTTGTTGGCAGGTAGTTGCAGCCAAGAGTAACAACATTGGTAACTGGTACTGACGTAAACACTTGACTACCTGACTCGGAGAAATATCTTTCTCTAGCCTTGCTTTTACTTCCTCAGCTACTTGATTTAAAGTATTAAGTCGTGTGATACTGTCTGTTGATAGTTGCAGATTTTTAGCAACGCGATCGCGATCAGCAACAGCTAGATAACTAAGCAATACCTCCAAACGCATTTGCCAATGACTTAAACTGTGTTCAGGATCAAAACGACGCAAAAAGCGATCTACTAAACGAATTTGCCACCAAAGTTGTGAATCTAACTTTAAATCAGGATGTAAACACCGCAATGCAGTTAAGCGAGAGAGAAGTTGCAAAGCAGATTGCCAATAGTCCGCTTGCAGAATGTACTTCAATTCCGTTTTAAGGCGACTTTGTAGCGCAGGGGCTTTGCGTTCATTTCCTTGGAAAAAGCTATCATACACGCCACTGTCGAGGGCATAGCGGATATATTCTTCTGTCTGGGGTTCAATTGTAAATCCTAAACGTACCGCGAATCGTACCGCCCGATAAATCCGCGTTGGGTCTTCAATAAAACTATTCGCATGGAGAACACGAACCTGACGAGATTCTAAATCAAGAACACCGCCAAAAAAATCTAATAACTCTCCTTGACGAGATTCATTTAAGCGTAACGCCAAGGCATTAATGCTAAAATCGCGACGATATAAATCCTGGCGAATCGAACTCGCTTCTACTTCAGGATTAGCTGCGGGATAGGGGTAAAATTCTGTACGGGCAGTGGCAATATCTATTGCTAAATTACCAAAAATGGGGTCATTGTGCCATAATAAAGCAGCAGTTTGAAACTCCCCGTGTACCTCTAGACGGGCTTGGGGATACTTCGCTTGTAACGCCTTTCCTAACTCAACTCCAGCGGACACATCGGCGGAATTGTGAAAGCCATCTACAACTAAATCAATATCTTGTAACTCCACTTTTTCCCCTTCTTGGGTTAGAAGTAAGTCCCGAACTGCACCGCCTACGAGGTATAAATTCCAGCCCCTTGCTTCTGCGGAGGTAGCGAGTTTAGTTAGCAGTTTCCAAGTTAAATCAGGGATTAAATGCTGCGGTTTAGTGAGAAAAGATTTCGGTTTTTTCCTTTGCGGTATCTTCTGCTGTGGTGATCCTAAATCCCAATCAGCATGGCGTTGTCTCAAAATATCGGTACGGGTGACGATTCCTACTAAGTTATTATCGCGAATCACGGGTAAGCGTCCCACATCATAAGTCACCATGATTGACTCAATTTCCCCAATCGAAGTATCAGGAGTGATTGTCTTAAGGTTGCGACTCATATATCCTTTAACAGGGGCATGGTTAAAGCCGTGATGGAGGGCGATATCAAGATCCCGTCGTGAGATAATCCCA
>JBBQDV010000114.1:0-9455 GCA_038320005.1 Cyanophyceae cyanobacterium | reverse complement strand
CCTCGGACGGTAATATCTAGGTCTGGAAATTCCGCGATCGCGATCTCACTGGCTGAATAAATAGATGCACCAGACTCATTGACAAAAACTTTAACAGGCTTATTTTGTAAGGGTTCTAGGGCTTCTGCGACAAAAGCATCTGTTTCGCGACCTGCGGTAGCGTTTCCAATCGCAATTAATTCTATGTTGTATTTCTCCACCAAGTTTTGCAAAACCCGTTTCGCTTCACTACGTTTTCCTGCGCCAGTATGGGGAAACATCGCGTGATATTCTTGGAACTGTCCTGTCTCACTAATTACCGCAACTTTACACCCAGTACGGAAACCTGGATCAATCGCTAGGGTGGGTTTCATTCCTGCTGGGGGAGAAAGCAACAAGTTACGCAAATTCGCCTCAAAGGTCGCAATAGATTCTTCATCAGCCCAGGCTTTTTTCTGGGTGATAATGTTACTAATGAGTGAGTTTTTCATTAGCCTTTGTAGGGCATCCTTAATAGTATCTTGATAGAAGCTGCGGATTGAATAGTTTTGAGTATAAATTTCTTGCTCTTCTAAATATTGTAAGACTGCATCTTCGTCAAATAGCAGTTTGAGGGTTAGAATTCCTTCCCCTTCCCCCCGTAATAAAGCGAGGAGGTTATGAGGGGCGATTTTAGTAATACTTATTTTATAATCCCGATACATTTCATATTTGGTACTGCCTTCGGGATAATCTTTTTTAATCTTAGAAGCAAATACCCCAGTTTTCAGCAAATATTCTCTTATATATGCCCGTGAATCTGCTGATTCTGCAATTGCTTCAGCGATAATATCTCTCGCCCCTGCTAAAGCATCTTCTAAGCTAACAATTTCTTGTTCTGGATTGATGTATTTTGCTGCTTCTGCATTTATATCTACTTTCGGTGCGTTGGGGCTATTATGAGATTCAATAAAATTAGCTAAGGGTTCGAGTCCTTTTTCTCTAGCGATGGTCGCCCTAGTTCTGCGTTTAGGACGATAGGGAAGATAAAGGTCTTCGAGTTCGGTTTTGCTGAGAGAAGTGGTAATCTTATCTCTAAGGCTATCAGTGAGTTTATCTTGTTGCGCGATCGCGTCTAAAATTACCTCTTTTCTTTTCTCCAATTCTTGCAGATAATTGTAACGATCTGCTAAATCTCGCAGTTGGATTTCATTCATTTCCTCCGTTCGTTCTTTCCGATAACGGGCGATAAAAGGAATAGTCGCCCCTTCTTCAAAGAGGGTAATAGCATTTTTTACCTGAGAGGGACGCAGGGAAAGTTCTTCTGTGAGGATTTGAGGAATATTAAGCATTAAGTGTTGTCGGGTAAACTCAGACCGAGTTTAACTTTATATATGAAACGATTAGAGTAGGAGACTCTAGGATAACTCAAAAAAATAGCCACCCTGACTAGGAGCGACCATTTGACCTATGAGCTTACTTTGCTATGTTGGGAGGAGAAAACCAAATACTAAGACTTCCAGCTATGGCTTAGGCTTCTTGCGACCTAATCTTGTCTAAATACTTGTGTTGTTATCTCTAAATGTAACAGATATATTTACAAACTGCAATATTTGTTTACATTTATCTTTCTTTAGGTTGATTTTGGGCAAATTTGCTTGATATTTCCACGAGTTTGGTCGCCTTCACATCTTGTGTTTATTGTCAAGTATTAATAGTTTGTTATAATTCATTCAGCTTTTGTTACATTAATAAATCAAAAAAATGGGCAACAGCGAAATCTTCGGCAATGAAGGTTGATCTACAAAAAGGAATTTTTTTATGCTTAAGCAAATTTTCGCTGGAAGTACAATCGCCACTCTTCTACTCATCGGCGGTATTTCCACAGCAAATGCTCAACAAGCTCCACAACAAGCCCCGATGCAACAAGCTTCCCAGGTGGATGTGGATGACGCAGACCTACAACGCTTCGCCACTACGATGAAGCAACTCCAGGGTATTCAGAAACAAGCTCAAGAGGCTATGGTACAAGCAGTTGAGGAACAAGGCTTAACGGTTGAACGCTTCAATGAGATCGCTCAAAGCCGACAAAATCTAGAGCAAGCACCAGTGGATGTTTCAGCCGAAGAAGCGCAGACCTTCCAAAACGCGATCGCGCAAATCGGTCAAATCCGTGATGAAGCCCAAGGTAGCATGGAAACTGCGGTTCAGCAAGAAGGACTTGATGTTGAGAAGTTCAATGGTATTGCCCAAGCAATTCAAACAAATCCAGAACTTCAACAAAAAGTGATCCAAATGATCCAGCAATAATCCTGAGCAGATATTGTTGAGAGGCTAATCTTATCAAGAAAGCAATAAGAATAAAATAATTAGGATTAACCCTATCTATTACTTGTGGTATCTCCTCCCCTTCCCAGACAAGCTTCTTCTCGAAAGTTTTGGCTAATTGCATCTATTACTTCGGTCGCAATTCATTTGTTATTATTTGGGGTGTATTCTTGGCTACAGCAAAACCAGATTCAGGTTGATGATTCTCAAGCTGCTTATATTCCTATAGAACTCTGGTCTGATCCTCTACCTACCCCAGTAACAGAATCTCCTCCTTTAGCTGAATCTTCTCAAGCCGATCTCCCTGAACCAAGTCCGAGGGAAAGCCAAACTCCTGTTACTAACACACCCCAACCTGCTGTTACTCCCCCAGAGATTCCTCAAGCCACTATCCGCGATCCTACCCCTCCAACTCCTCAAGTCCCAAAAATCAAAGAATCACCCCCAGAACCCACTCCTTTCCCTGCTACAGTTCAAGTTCCTGCGACTAAAGTTCCTGAAGAAACGCCTTTAGAAAGGGTTACTCCCAATCCAGCAAACCCTTCTTCTAGAGAAGCAACGGGGATTCTCGTTATCTTGGGAACACTGGAATTAGCAAATCGCGATCGCGATATCCCAGATCAACCTGCGAGACCCCTTCAAGTTAGTCAGGAGTTTACCACAACAGATTATCTTACCCCTCTAAATATCACCCTTGAGCAAGATCTCATTTTACAAGTATCCATCTTAATTGATCAGAATGGTAGAGCAGAATTAATATCTGAAAATATAGAAATTAGGGGCGGATCACTCAGCCAAGATTTAGTAATTCAACTTACGGGAAATATTCTTAAACAATTGAGATTTGAACCAACCTATATGGAAGGTCAACCTGTCGCCCAGGTATATAGTTTGTCTCTAACTATTCGCCCTATTCGTCCTGTCTCTAACTCTAGTTTTTAATCAGAAAGATTAAATCAATTTAAGAGGCTTTGACGAAAAGTTTGCAAAGCATCAAAAGAATCTTCTTGGCGAATACAATCACTCAAAAAAGTAATATCAAGATTAGGAAGTAAAGGACTATGACAATATTGTCTATATTCGCCTTCAATTAACCCATAAATACTCAAGTTTTGATTTTGCCAAAACCAGACTTCAGGAATCTCTAAACGTTGATAAATTTCGAGACTATCAAGACCGCCACTGGTGAAAATAACCTCAATTGCTAAATCAGGGAAGTCTTTCTCCGTTTCAAAACAATAGCTTTCATCTGGTTCTTTTCCTCCCCTTTTTTCTGCTTGGCGGAACGTTGTCGAACCGAGAGGGTAAAAACGAATATTACTGGCTGTTAAATAGGCTTCAATAAGTAGCGAAATCCGCTTTTTTATGCCTTCATGGGCGCGACTAGGTGACACAATTTCTAAAGTTTTATCTAGATAGCTAATCCGATAACAATTATTATCCTCTAAAATCTTGAGAAAGGTTTCATAAGCATACCAACTTACCCCAGTCGTGATTATTCTCTCTTCTGGATCATCGCGTTTCAGGTTTTGGAGTAAGGGAGTAATTATCATTGGTAATAATTTTTGCTGGTAATTTGAGGACGCAGCCAATCTAAGTTAACTGCGTCTAAAACTCTAACAATTAATAACTACTTCCTCTTTCTGCTTCTTTGGTGATAATCCAAACTGCGTGGATAGAACCAGGTAGCCAGCCCAGAAGGGTTAAGAGAATATTAATAAAAAAAGCACTACTAATGCCAGTGGTTAGGAAAACGCCCAATGGGGGAAGGACGATACCGATTACGATTCTTAATAAGTTCATAGAAATTCCTCTAATATAATTAACTTTAGATATCTAATCTCATTATCGCTAATCTAGATAAGGATTGCTTCCACCTGGAGAAATATTATCGTCAGGTTGTTACCCATCCCCAACATAGACTTATTTCTAGCCATAACCTTTAGAAATCTATCTTCATAGGGAGGACAAACTTGTAAATCTATTACACCATGGAAGCAGAGACAAAATTATTTGTACTTAGTAAATATAAAGGTTAAATATTATGATTGGTAGTTTATTAACTTTATTAGCCACTGCTTTAAGTCTATTAGTGGTAGATATTATCTTCCCTGGTGTGAACTTAGCTACTTTTCCCTCCGCCTTAATCGCAGCAGGGATTTTAGGACTTGTCAATGCTTTAATTCGTCCCATCCTCGCTACTTTGTCCCTCCCCATAACGTTTGTCACCTTTGGGGCTTTTTCCTTAGTAGTAAATGGACTCTGTTTCTGGTTGGCTTCTTTGTTTGTCCCAGGTTTCCAAGTAGCTGGGTTGATTTCTTTCCTCTTCGCCCCTGTCGTCCTTTCCTTTGTTAGTACCTTTGTGGGTAAATATATTGGAGAACGCTTTCCTCAATACAGCATTGGGTCAGCAACGGAACACAAGGAACTTACTGATTAGTTATTTATCCATCATTAATTAAATTACGACAGCGAGGGTGTACAATAAACATCCTCGTTTTTTATTGATAACTTGTCTGAACATAAGTTAGTCAACTAAACACTAAATGTAGAGATAGTACAAAAATCTCCCTTCCTGACACTCCATATATAGCGTATGCTGATGAAAAGAAGAAAACGTTAGCAAGTATAAAGAACAATAGTGAATCAGATTTTACAGGAGTGGAGTGCAAGCTGTGTTGACAATTTGTTGACTCAGTTAAATGTCGTTTCCTTGGAAGGCGATCGCGCTTATGACTATCTCCTCTATGCTGAGGATATCCCCCGTCGTAATGATGGACGCATTACTAATCAAATATTGAAACATTATCAACACATCGAAGCTGGCGGTTGGTGGTGTTCAGGAATAGATATTTTAACTGGAGATGAAGACCTCTGGGGCTGCTTCAAACCGACTCAACCTCGTCACAGTCTAAAGAAAGGGAAGGTAATTAAATATGAACATCCCTTCAAAACTTCAACTAGTTTATTCGCCCTGAGAATACCCCTCCATCTCTGGGAAAAGATTGCTGCACGTTATGGCAAAAAAGTCAACCCCACAGATATTGATGATACGCAACCAGATTTAGGTTTTTGGCGATGGTTTCGGAATCATCCTCAGATACCTCTGTGTATCACTGAAGGGGCGAAGAAAGCAGGGGCGTTGATTACTGCGGGTTATGTCGCGATCGCGCTTCCTGGGATTCATGGGGGCTATCGTACCCCGAAAAATGCTCAAGGTGTCCGTATTCGTAAGTCTCGCCTGATTCCGCAACTGGTATCCCTCACCGAATCTCAACGTCCAGTTCAGATTATCTTCGACCAGGATTACAAACCGAAAACCGTTCAAGCTGTTAACTCCGCAATTCGTCAGACGGGATACTTATTAACTCAACAAGGTTGTCCCGTTAAGGTGATTACTTGGCATGCTTCCCTGGGAAAAGGGGTTGATGACTTTATTGCTAAACAGGGACAAGCAACTTTTGATCAAGCTTACGAAAACGCCCTTCCCCTAGAAACTTGGAAAGCCCACAGCCTCAACCAATTAACCCATAGTCCTAGTATAGAAGTTAATAGTCGCTACATTGGTGATATTCCTATTCCCTCAGAAGCCCAATTAATTGGAATTAAGTCCCCAAAAGGGACAGGAAAAACAGAATTTCTTGCGCAAATAGTCGCCCAAGCCATAGCTAATCAGCAAAGGGTTTTAGTTATTGGTCATCGTGTCCAACTGGTGGAAGCCCTTTGTCAGCGTTTCGGCTTGAATTATATTCGCGAAGTTAGAGATGATGTTTCCCAAGGTATTCTTGGCTATGGTTTATGTATAGATTCTCTTCATCCCGATTCTCAAGCGAAATTTGATGCCCAACAATGGCAAGATGGAGTGGTTATTATCGATGAAGTTGAACAAGTTCTCTGGCATGGGTTAAACTCAGATACCTGTCGCGATCGTAGAGTAGCAATCCTCAAATCATTTAAAACCCTAATTGAAAATGTTTTAGGTGGAGAAGGGGAAGTATATGTTGCGGATGCAGATTTAACAGATACTTCTCTTGATTATCTTTTAAACTTAGCAGGGGTGACTTTAGATCCTTTCGTTATTAATAATAGCTGGAAGCCAGAAGCAGAAGCTTGGCAAGTTTATAACTATGCTGATAATAATCCAAAACGCTTAGTTAGTGATCTAGAAAAGTATATTAGCCAAGGGGGTAAACCTTTTGTCTGTTTGTCCGCGCAAAAATTAAAAAGTCAGTGGGGGACTTGTACTTTAGAGACTTATTTAAAACAGCAGTTTCCTAAATCGAGAATACTCCGCATTGATTCCGAATCCCTAACTGAAACCGACCATCCTGCTTATAAATGTATCCATCGCTTGGATGAGGTTTTTAAAAACTATGATGTTGTCCTTGCTAGTCCTTCCATAGAAACGGGGGTTAGTATTGATCTTAAAAATCACTTTACCTCGGTTTGGGCGATCGCGCAGGGAGTACAAGGAGAAAACTCCGTCAGACAAGCATTAGGACGAATTCGTGATCCCATCCCTCGCTATATCTGGGCTGCTAATTATGGTTTTAATCGCGTCGGAAATGGTTCAACTTCGATTCCTTCTCTGGTTAATTCTGGACAGAAGCTAACTCAACTGAATATTCGTTTACTCCAGCAATCGGACTTTTCTACCCTTGATGACTTAGATACTAGCTTTCAAGCTGAATCTTTATTGTGTTGGGCAAAAATGGCGGTGCGATTTAATGCGGGGATGATGCAATATCGTGAATCAATCTTAGCAGGATTGAAACGAGAAGGGCATCATGTTCAAGATGTTATTGAAAATCAGTCTAAAAATAAACTAGCTACGAATCCACAAGAAGTTTTATCTAATCTAATTAGTGAAGTCCGAGATCAAAATTATCGCGGTGAATGTGAAGCGATTGCGAGTAGTAATGATATTAGTCAAGATGAATATCTGCTGCTGAAAAAGCAAATGGTCAAA
The DNA here is from genome assembly GCA_038320005.1 of Cyanophyceae cyanobacterium. Taxonomy (GTDB): domain Bacteria; phylum Cyanobacteriota; class Cyanobacteriia; order Cyanobacteriales; family SIO1D9; genus JBBQDV01. The sequence goes on along the minus strand of JBBQDV010000114.1, from coordinate 2,200 downwards.
ACCCCAACCGAAAGGAGACGACAACGCAAATATGAATTAAAACAGCGTTATGGCTTAAAAGTTACCCCAGATTTAGTCAGCAAAGATGATAACGGTTGGTATGGTCAACTACGCCTTCATTATTATCTCACTGTCGGACGACAACATTTAGCCCAAAGAGATGCTAGAGTCGCCAGAGAAATGTTAAATATGGGGGGAGGAGATTTATTTTTACCAGACTTTAACCGTTCGCAAATTGGTACGTCTGTGGGAATATTAGATATCCTGGGTATTCCTGTTTTACTAAGTGATACAGGTCGAGAATTGAGTAAGGAAGATCTAGATTTACAACAAATGGCAAAAATCGCGATCGCGAATCGTCCTCTGATTAAATCTACTACAGGTATAGGTATCGCCAAAAACTCTACCCCGATTACCGTTGTTCGTCGCTTCCTTGACCTCCTCGACTACTCAATAGAATACCTCCGTTGTGGGGGGAATCGCCAAAAACGAGTTCGTTATTATCAAGTAATTGAACCTCAAGATCAAAGATGGGATATCTTTAACTACTGGTTAGCTTTAGCAGGAGAACCTTTAGCCATGGGGGTTGAAGACTCGCAAGTTCCGCAAATTCCCGAAACGAAAGATCATGTTCAACTCTGTTTAGATCTAGCTTAATGCTACACCTCCCCTATGGATATTATTGAGATTCTCAAAGCAGATTACCAACGCTTCCCAGAAGACCAAACTTATAATATCTATGGGGACGAGGTTTACTTCAAAGACCCCCTAAACGAATTTCGAGGCGTTCAACGCTACCAAGAAATGATTCATTTCCTTAGCACATTTTTTACAGAAGTGCAAATGGATCTCCATGAAATACACCGCAACGGTAATATAATCCATACGGATTGGACACTTCATCTCACCCCCCCCTTACCTTGGAAACCGCAGATTAGTATTCCTGGTAGAAGCGAATTAGAAGTTAATAATAAAGAAAAAATCAGTAGCCATAGAGATTTTTGGCATTGTTCCCCTTTCGATGTCCTCAAACAAGTCTTCTCCTCGCGCTAAGATTAAGTAATGTAAACTTTTTTAAGGAACAAAAATTATGCGTGTAATTTTGATGACAGGTAAAGGTGGCGTAGGAAAAACCTCTGTTGCAGCAGCCACAGGATTGCGTTGTGCAGAATTAGGTTACAAAACCTTAGTATTAAGTACCGACCCCGCCCATTCCCTCGCAGATAGCTTTGATATCGAAATGGGACACGAACCGCTATTAGTCAGAGAAAACCTCTGGGGGGCAGAATTAGATGCCCTGATGGAGTTAGAAGGCAACTGGGGGGCAGTGAAACGCTATATTACCCAAGTCCTACAAGCGCGAGGCTTAGAAGGCATCCAGGCGGAAGAACTGGCAATCTTACCTGGGATGGATGAAATCTTTGGCTTAGTGCGAATGAAACGCCATTACGATGAGGGGATATATGATGTCTTGATTATTGACTCTGCCCCCACTGGCACAGCCTTGAGACTCCTTAGCCTTCCCGAAGTGGGGGGATGGTATATGCGCCGTTTCTATAAGCCTTTACAGGGCATCTCGATGGCATTACGCCCTTTGGTAGAACCGATTTTTCGACCCATTGCTGGATTTTCCCTACCCAATAAGGAAGTAATGGATGCGCCCTATGAATTTTATGAACAAATTGAGGCTTTAGAAAAAGTTCTTACAGATAACACAATTACTTCCGTGCGTTTGATTACCAATCCTGAGAAGATGGTACTTAAGGAATCTCTTCGCGCCCATGCTTACCTGAGTTTATATAATGTGGCGACGGATATGATCGTTGCTAATCGGATTATCCCCGAAGAAGTCAGCGATCCTTTTTTCCAAAAATGGAAAGAAAATCAGCAAATTTATCGCCAAGAAATCCACGACAATTTTCATCCTTTACCAGTGAAAGAAGTCCCCCTCTATTCCGAGGAAATGTGTGGACTTGCTGCCCTGGATCGCCTTAAAAAAACTTTATATGGTGACGAAGATCCAACTCAAGTGTATTATCAGGAGAATACTATTCGCATCGTCAAAGATGGTCATGAGTATAGTTTAGAATTGTATCTACCTGGAATGACTAAGGATAAAGTTCAACTGAACAAAACTGGGGATGAATTAAATATTCGTATTGGCAATCATCGCCGTAATTTAGTTTTACCCCAAGCTTTA
>JBBQDV010000113.1:0-9525 GCA_038320005.1 Cyanophyceae cyanobacterium | reverse complement strand
ACTCAAAGGCTGTTTAGGGACAAATAACTTTGATGCTAACTCGCGCCTCTGTATGTCTTCTGCTGTGGCAGGTTATATCCAAAGTTTCGGTTCTGACGGTCCTCCTTGTTGCTACGATGACCTAGAAATGACCGACTGCGCTTTCCTGATTGGTACTAATACCGCAGAATGTCACCCCATTATTTTTAACCGCTTACGGCGACATCAGAAGCAGAATCGTCACGTGAAGGTTATTGTGGTTGATCCTCGTAAAACCCAAACAGCCGAAGCTGCGGATCTCCATTTAGCCATCAAACCTGGTACAGATATTGATCTCCTCAACGGCATTGCTTATCTGTTACTGCACAAGAATTATCTTAATACCTTCTTTATCGATGAATGTACAAAAAACTTCCCTGCTTATGCAGAAGTTATTAAAGACTATCCTCCCAATATAGTTGCTGGTCGCTGTGGTATTTCCGTTAATGATTTAGAAAAAGCTGCCCGTTATTGGGGAGAATCTGAGCGCGTTTTATCTCTTTGGTCAATGGGGATCAATCAATCTTCAGAAGGAACAGCAAAAGTTCGTACCCTGATTAACCTGCACTTGATGACTAATAATATCGGTAAACCTGGGGCGGGTCCTTTCTCCCTAACGGGACAACCCAATGCGATGGGAGGACGAGAAGCTGGTGGTTTATCTCATATTCTCCCTGGCTACCGTTTAGTGAAAAATCCCCAACATCGGGCGCAAGTGGAACAAGCTTGGGGCTTACCACCAGGGCGTATTTCTTCTCACCCTGGTTTAGATGGCTGGCGGATGATTACGGGTTTAGAAACTGGGGAAGTGGGTTTACTTTGGGTGGCTGCGACTAATCCAGCGGTCAGTATGCCCGATTTGGAACGGACAAAATCTGCTTTACGAAAATCTGCTTTTACTATTGTGCAAGATGCCTATTACCCCACTGAAACCGCCCTCTATGCTCATTTAGTGCTTCCTGCTGCCCAGTGGAGTGAGAAATCTGGGGTCATGACTAATTCTGAGCGAACAGTCACCCTTTGTCCTCAGTTCCGTGAACCCCCTGGAGAAGCCAAACCAGATTGGGAAATTTTTGCGGAAGTGGGTCGTAGATTAGGCTTTACGAAGGAATTTGATTTTAATAGTGCAGATGAGGTCTATGCAGAGTTTGTGGAATTAACTCGCAACCAACCCTGCGATATGACAGGACTCAGCCATGAAATTTTAAAAGAAAAAGGTCCAACGCAATGGCCCTGCCCAGATCATAATCCTGACTATGATAATCATAGTAAACGGATGTACACGAATTTGAGTTTTAATACACCAGATGGAAGGGCGAAGTTTGCTGCTTTCCATTCGCGCGGATTAGCTGAACCTCCTGATCACAATTATCCTTTTGTCCTTACGGTGGGACGTTTATATGGTCATTGGCATACCCAAACGAGGACGGGAAGAATTGATAAAATTACCAAGATGCACCCTAAGCCTTTTATTGAAATTCATCCTCGCGATGCAAAAGTTATTGGGGTCAAGGAGGGAGAATGGGTAGAAGCGCGATCGCGCCGAGGTATGGCTCGTTTTCCTGCTTTAATCACCAAAGCAATTACCCCAGGAACAGTATTTGTTCCCATGCATTGGGGCGCATTGTGGGCAGATGATGCGGAAGCAAACTCTCTCACCCATGCTGAAGCTTGTCCAATTTCCCTACAACCAGAACTTAAAGCCTGTGCGGTGCAACTTATTCCCATCAATATTATTTCTCACCATTCCCAAACGACTGCTGCACAAAGGTTTACTCCCTCGGTTGTCTAACTAACTGATTTATTTTTACTACAAAATGTTTTTCCAATTTGAAGCTGATTTTGTCGAATCTCTGCGCTGCATTCCGATGGAAGTGAGGATGAAGTTAGATACTTGTGGTGTTAAATTAAAGCTGCAACATTGGCATCAGTTTAATGCCCAAGAAAGGGAAACTTTAGTTATCATGTCTTGCAGTACGGAAAACGAGGTGCAGGAATACCGTGATTATCTTCAACACTTAGTGATCCAATATAATGAACAACCTGCTAAGGATTTAGTAATTGCAGAACATCCCCCCTGGGAAAATTCCACCACGATTCCTCTTGAGATTCAGGCTAAGGCGGAGGAGTTTGAAGCTACTATTACCCCTCAACAGTGGGAACATTTAACCCCTGTACAACGTTTTGCTTTAATTAAACTTAGTCGTCCAAGCCATGAAAATAAGAATTTCTTACCTGCCCTCAAAGAGTTTGGCTTAGTTGTAGACTAAGAACTATGACGACCTAATTCATATACGCCACAACTGATACAAGCTAAAATTCCTGTACTAATTGCCCAACTGCGACCTAAGCTAATTTCTAAGCCGTAGTTACAGAAAAAGCCAATGACAAAAAAAGGGATAATACTCAGTAAAGAAGCAAAAATCGCGATAGCTTCGCTGCGCCCAAAGGGCATCGCGTTTTCTGGAGATGTCAGATTTTTTTGATCTTCGTCCGTTAGAGGAAATCCCCCAATTCGATACAAGCCTTGCTCTAACTTGGCTGTGACTCCCTCTCGGATTGAAGTGAGGCTGAGATATAAAGTTAGCGACCAGAGACAAATTCCTGATAGGGTGGTCGGATCGAGAATAATTGCTAAAGTGGGTACTTGAGATAACATCATTATTGGAACATTTAAGACCTATAATTCATTCAATTAATGTTGACCTATGTTTGCCATAAGCTTTTGATGAAACGCAGTAGATTAGATTTTTGGATTCTCGCAATAGTTAGTTTTATTACTATTACCTCTTTCAGCTTCACTGATACCTTTGCTAAAACAACTCAAACGCTGGAACTTGCTAAAGCTCAGATAACCTCTGCCCTCAACTTAACCCATAGCTTTCATCAGACAAGTCAACCTTTTGAATTAACTCAATCTTTGAAAGCAACTGAACCTGCGGTCGCTCCAATTCTCAAAGCAACTGAACCTGTTGAAGTCCCGATAGACGAGATCAGTTCTGCTGCAAATTGGCAATATGCCTCTTTTCCTGTTGAAAATTTTGTCTCTTATACTTCCCCCTTTGGCTACCGTAACTCAGCTACTGGAGGCGCAAACCGAGAATTTCATAGCGGTCTAGATATTGCTGGACCAAATGGTAGCTATCTTCGCAACTGGTGGGTAGGAGAAGTTGTTGACCTTTCAGATAATACTGCTTGTGGGACAATGTTAGTAATTCAGTCAGGGAACTGGCAACATGTTTACTGTCATATGCAAGGGAGAGTAGAAGGTTCGGGTAGCCAACGTTATTTTGTTGATCGCGGTGCAAATATTGCCATTGGTTTAGGGCAAACAATTCCCACAGGGGTAAGAATTGGGCGCATCGGGATGACTGGAAGAACGACAGGACCTCATCTTCACTGGGGATTGAAATATGCAGGTAACTATGTTGATCCCGCCGATGTTTTACGGGAGATGCACAAGCAGCAAATGGCTTCTGGTTGATTAAGGAAAGGGCGAATTAGCTTCGCCCCAACTGTTAACTATTAAAGTTTTGTGCCACATTCAGAGCAAAACTTATTACTAGAGGCGTTCTCGGTCAGACAGCCACTACAAGTAACAAACTTTGCCACTTGATCGGACTTATCTAACTCTGGTAAGCCGATCATATTCGCGGTACTCTTTCCAGGAGCAACCATTGGATAACAGTTTTCATCTTTTTTCACTTTGGCATCAACGAGAACAGGACCATCATGAGCTAACATTTCCGCGATCGCGCTTTCTAGATTCTCTCGCTTATTAATCACCATCCCCTTGATCCCAAAGGCTTTAGCGAGGATTTCAAAGTCTGGTACTCCTGTCTGCATATTAGAAGAAGAATAACGCTCTCCGAAAAATGCTTCTTGCCATTGACGCACCATTCCTTGCCAACCATTATTAATAATCACAATCTTGACATTAATGCCATATTGTGCTAGGGTCGCCAACTCTTGCAGATTCATCTGAAAACTAGCATCGCCACTAATACAGATCACATCTTCATCGGGTTTGGCAATCTTCACCCCCATCGCAGCAGGCATACCAAAACCCATTGTCCCCAGCCCTGCGCTCGAAATCCAGCGACGAGGACCATAATTGATAAACTGGGCTGCCCACATCTGATGTTGTCCTACATCGGTCGTATAGTAGGCTTTGGGGGCTTGGCGACCCAACTCAAAGATCACCTCTTGGGGCGATAGTAATTCTGGGGGATGGGGAACAGTAAGAGGATAGTCCTTGCGCCAGTGATTAATCCGATCTACCCAGGCTTGATTACGGTGAGATTCTTTGGGCAAATCTTGTTCTTTTAAACGTTGTAATAACTGCTTCAGTACCGTTTTCACATCGCCAACAATGGGAACATCGGGCTGACGATTTTTACCAACTTCTGCTGGATCAATATCAATATGGAGAACTTTCGCATGGGAAGCAAATTCATCTAATTTCCCTGTAACGCGATCGTCAAATCTCGCCCCAACAGCAATCAACAAATCACACTCACTTACCGCGAAGTTAGCATAGGCTGTACCGTGCATCCCCAACATCCCCACAGCAAGAGGATGATGTTCATCAAAAGCCCCTAAACCCATTAAGGTTGTGGTCACGGGAATATTAAATTTTTCCGCCAAAGCTGTTACTTCCTTATGAGCGTTAGAAGCAATTGCGCCACCCCCCACATATAAAAGCGGTTGACAGGATTCCCTAATTAGGCGTAGGGCTGCATTAATTTGGCGGGAATTTCCTTTCGCAACGGGACGATAACCAGTCAACTTCACGGAATCTGGTTCTACTGGAACGTAATCACATTCTTCTAAACCCACATCCTTGGGAATATCAATCAAAACAGGACCAGGACGACCCGTTTTGGCAATATAAAACGCTTCCGCGACAATTTGCGCCATATCTTCAGCACGACGGACAACATAGGAATTTTTGACGATGGGTAAAGTAATCCCAAAAATATCTGTTTCCTGAAAGGCATCTGTCCCAATCGCAGCGCGAGGAACTTGTCCCGTGACAATCACCATCGGAATCGAATCCATGTGAGCCGTAGCAATGCCTGTAACTAAGTTTGTAGCTCCAGGTCCTGATGTGGCAAAACAGACCCCCACTTCCCCCGTAGCGCGGGCATAACCATCCGCAGCATGAGAGGCTGCTTGTTCATGGCGGACTAAAATATGTTTCAGGCTTCCTTGAGCTTCTACCCGATAGAGTTCATCATAGATGGGTAATATCGCCCCCCCTGGATAACCGAAGATATGTGTAACACCATGACGGATGAGGCTATCCATCAAAGCATACGCTCCAGTCTGACGAGTTGCTAAGATTTTTGGCGCATTTTTACTTGTAGTTGCAATAGAAGTAACCATATTAAAAAACTTATCTCTTATCCTGCTAAAATTGAATAGATTGGCTTTTATTCCCGATGATCCAACTCATTCGGAACGAAATTTTGTATAAGTTATAGAACCTAAGTGTAAACTGAGAATCTTTCTCTGTCGAGGGGGGGAGTCGAATATTCTTCTATTATGCTTCCTATTTGAGGTTCTTTAATCTCTCAAATTAAACATTTCTCTAGGAAATTATCTAGAAACCATGACTTGCTTGCCTTAGCAGCAATTTAAGCATTAGCATAATTAGCGATTAAACGAATAAGAAAATCCAAAGCTGGGCAATATCTGCGCTGACCGCTTCTATCTTCTTGCCATCCTGACACCTTTTCTATCGCACCCCATAACTCTAAATGACTGACAGCAGGATCAGCATAAAAGTTTCCTTCCCCTCCACCCCAAACTGGCGAACTCCAATGGGTAAAATAATCGTGGCTGAGGCGATGAATTGGGAAATCACCACAGAGGGGTACACCCCAACCGTCAAAAGCAATTACTCCTTTTATCTTACCCCCTTGTTGTTGCCAGATCCAAGCTGTGCCGATGGCTGCGACAACTCCCGCACTAAAACCGATTAACAGCAAAGGGGTTTGCTTTGTTATTTGAGGCTTGAGAAATTCAAGGATATGGTAAGGAGAATAAGCTGGATAGTTTTGCGTGGGGAAGATTAATAAATTGGTTGCTAAATCTTGATCAAGGTGTTGTTGCAGTTGGGCGAGAAAAGCTTGAGTTAGTTTCGGGGGATGTATTCCAGGACAAATTAAGATTAGCATTTTATTAGCTATTTTATTAGCGCGATCGCGGTAGATTTAATTAACTACGTTATCGCACTCAAAGCCAATACTAATTACGAGACAATTTAGATTAGGAAAAAGCTTGTTAAAATAGTAATTAGTGAGTAACCCCCGAATAAACCTCTATGACCATTGCCGTCGATAAGAAAAAAGTAGAACAAGCCCCCCTGCAACTTCACTATCTGGGCGATCGCGTTTTACGTCAGCCTACTAAACGTATTTCCAAGATAGATCAAAATGTGCGAGACTTGATCAAAGAAATGCTAGAAACCATGTACGCAGAACAAGGTATTGGTCTAGCAGCCCCTCAAGTTGGAGTTCATAAACAACTGCTAGTAGTAGATTGTGACCCCGATAATAAAGTCACACCGCCCTTTGTCCTCATTAACCCCCAAATCAAAAAGTACAGCAAAGATGTCTGTGACATGGAAGAAGGTTGCTTGAGTATTCCAGGGATCTATTTTGATGTCACACGCCCCAAAACCATCGAAGTTATCTTTAAAGATGCAGCGGGTCGTCCTCAGAAAATGAAAGCTTCTGGGCTTCTCTCAAGAGTTATCCAACATGAAATGGATCACCTCAATGGGGTATTATTTGTAGATCGCCTTAAGAACGATCTCGCTTTAACTGAAGCCCTCAGAAAGCAAGGTTTTTCTAGTAATGCGGTTGTCACCCTAGAAAAAAATAGTAATAATTAAGCATTATGATGACAGCCAAGAGTGGTCTATTATTAATGGTTTCCTGTGTTGCTGCGATCGCGGGAGTCGGTTCGGTATTTGAATTATCTTATGGTAATCCACGTTATGGAAATATGATAACTGTAGCAATTTTAGTTGCTAGTATTCCCATTTGTATAGCATTATTTCGGGCAGCAGTCAAGGATACGAGAGCAAATTTAAAGTAAAAAAAGGGCGCAACTGCGCCCTCTCACAAATTAAACAGTCAAGTTTATTTAGACCATCATCCCGAACTCAAAGTTATTTTCAGTCAAACTGGTAATATTACTAACCGTTGCTAAATCCCGACCACTGAAGCTAATTAATGCATTACCACCATTAGCAGTAATATTGAGATCATCGAAGCTACTGATACCACCGCCACCGATACCGATTACATCAGTACCTGCTTCAAAATCAGTAATGGTGCTAGCGAGATCAAGGATTTCACCATTGACAATCCAGAACTGGTCAGCACCTTCGCCACCCGTGAGAATTAAACCACCTTCGCCACCGACGAAGAGTTGGTCATTATCTTCACCACCGACAAGAGTATCCCCAGTACCACCAAAAAGAAGATCATCACCATCACCACCATAGAGACGGTTGTTACCATTTCCTTGAGATGAATCGAGGATATCATCACCATCACCACCAAAGAGGCGGTTGTTGCTACCACCAACAACAGTGATTTCGTCAATACCATCACCACCATAAGCACGGCTATCGTCACCTAAGAGGAAGATTTCATCATCACCATCACCACCAAAGGCACGGTCATTATCGCCGACAAATAACTCATCATTACCAGAACCTGCATAGAGGCGGTTAGCTGCGGAGTTAGAGTTGGTTGAGTCGATGATATTATCACCTGCACCAGCAAAGGCTAACTTACGTGCAGGAGTGTTGGGTAAGTTAAGCTCAGAATTACCAATTGGACCAAAGATAAGAGTAGATTCTTCTGTTGGGACATTAGGCGTAGGCAGAATAGTATCTTCCCGTACATCTAGGTTTTGGATGCGAGTATCTTCACTAGCAGCAACATCCGCTTCACTGAACGCAGGAGTGTTTGGATCATTATCTGCTGGGAAGTTCGCAGCCAAGAACTCTGCTAAGGCATCTTGCTCTGTACCAAGAGGAGCAAAGGTTGCGACATTAGGAAGAGTTTCAGGAAGCCCATCAGCCTCTACTGCATCTCCAAATTCAGTAGGTAAGTCAAAGACATTTTCACCGAAAAGATCGAAGCGATAACCATCCCCACCTCCTGCTAGGAAGTTAAGAGTGACTAGGCGAATCTCGAAATTAGGATCAACAGCTAATTCACCATCTTCGATAATAGTGATTTCTTCTTCATTCTGCCCCATGATGGAGAGGTTGCGAACACGCTCTCCTGGAGTGACAACATTACCGTCAGCATCAAGCTCAATTGCTTGGTTATTAGCGTCAAAGCTAAATTGGAAGCCTCCAATTTGAGGGAAGCGTCCAGGGGTTGCACCAGGAGCAACTTCAGCAACACCATGCTCAAGAAGAATGCCAAGTTCTTCAGCAGTTACAGTGAGTAAGGTTAGACCGTTGTTAAAGCGTAAGCTATTCTCAATGTCGAGTTGAGAAATTTGTCCTGCTTCTTTACCCGCAGCAGGATTTGCCAGAGGTGGGAAGAATGCTAAATCATCATTTGTTCCTCCAGCAGGAATGAAGCTTTCGCCAATATTGTCTCGGATACCACCACCATTTTTGATAGAGATGAGAACACTATCGTCAAATTGTTGAGCGTAGAAGAGATTAGCATCAGCGGTAAGATTACCCAAGTTGGTTTCTTCGGTACGAACGCTGTTACGCTCTCCATTTAAGAAGACTTCTGTGAGACCGAAGATATTGCCATCTCGTTCTAGAGTTAAGTCCGCGATCGCGCTTGTCACTTCTACAACAGTTTGATTGGCAAAGTCATTAGGATTAGCACCCTCACCATAAAGACGTTCAACCCCAGCCAGGTCAGTAGCAAAAGCACCACTTTCATCACCAATCTCAGTGACAATACCGTTCTCATCAAAGTTGATGATTAACTGCCCGACATATTTGTAGTTACCATCGGTATTGACAACATAAACTGTACCTCCCATCGAATCGACTTCCTCAATAGGATAAGGTCCTGCTGCGACATCACCAGCCCGTAGAATATCATCATCGTTGGCGAGGAGAGTATTTGAGCCACCAGCAATGATAACATCTACATCTCTGAGCAGTGTTGCCACTTCCCGTTCAATGCTCAGTTGCTGGAAATGAGCAGAAAGGATAATCTTATTGATCCCTTGAGCCGTTAGAGTATCTACCTCTGTTTGAATAATGGCTGCTAGTTCCGCAATCTCACCACTACTTGGGTTAACAATTACAGCCCCAGGGCTAGAAATTTGTCTCAAGGTTGGAGTAGTTGCGCCGACAACACCAATTAGTTCGCCATTGACTTCGATAACCGTGCTACTGCTAATGCTATTGGCTTGGGGTGCTTGTCCACCTGCAACAACAAGGTCAGCTAAGTTTGCGTCTTCGGAGAAGTCGAGGTTAGTGCTGAGGTATGGGAATAACGTTCC
>JBBQDV010000112.1:0-9628 GCA_038320005.1 Cyanophyceae cyanobacterium | reverse complement strand
GCCTCGACAAACTTATTGGGGCTTGTTCGGTCTAACTCACTTACTTAACCCGATTAAATATGTTTAAAGTTAGACTACATTGCGAGAGACTGGCACGTATCTCAAGGTGTAATGACCCGAATAAGGGAGTTTCTAAAAACTCAGTCTGGTCACGTTTAGGCTTTTACAAGCCCCCGTTCACCGCTAACACGGTTTAACGGCGGGTTCGTGACGCAATTTCAACTTCTTAATCTTTAGAATGTACTGATTTTTCTATTTCCATGATAGTGGTCTTGCTCCAGTAACGGGCCAATTAAGATGGGTTTTAAGGAATGGGAGTGTCAATTGTCTCAGGGGTTTAGACTATAATTGAACAGAGTTTGATTTATTTGCAAAATTAGATTAGACTAGGTAATTTGGGATAAATTTTAAACGGATTAGGGAGAAAGGAAATTTTATGTCTCGATATCGAGGTCCGCGCTTGCGGGTAACACGCCGTCTCGGAGAATTGCCAGGTCTAAGTCGCAAAACTCCGCGCAAAAACTATCCCCCTGGACAACATGGTCAGGGAAGAAAGAAGCGTTCTGAATACGCTATCCGACTAGAAGAAAAACAAAAGCTACGCTTCAACTACGGTGTAACTGAAAAGCAACTAGTTCGTTATGTACTAGAAGCCCGTCGTGCTACTGGTTCAAGTGGACAAGTATTACTACAACTGCTTGAGATGCGTTTAGATAATACTGTTTTCCGTTTGGGAATGGCTGGAACAATTCCTGCTGCTCGTCAACTGGTTAATCACGGTCATATTACTGTTAATGACAGAGTAGTTGATATTGCTAGTTATCAGTGTCGTCCTGGGGAAGTCATCAAGGTTAGAGATAGGGATCAATCCCGTCGTTTAGTTCAAACGAATATGGAGTTCCCTGGTTTAGCAAATATTCCTAGTCACCTGGATTTTGACAAAAATGCAATGACAGGTCGAGTAACGGGTGTGGTAGAACGTGAATGGGTTGCCCTACAAGTTAATGAATTGCTCGTGGTTGAGTATTATTCACGGAAAGTTTAAGTCAGTTATCAGTAAACAGTAGGGGCGAGTATTATTCGCCTGAACAGGATAAAAACTGATGTCCAGAAAATGGATGAAAACTGTTTGCTGATTACTGTCAGTTGATAAACTATGCAGTCTTGAAATTAAGATTAACCACCAATTTGAGACATTGTACGGGTGTAAGCACCAGCTATAGTGCCAGATTCCCTTTCTTTAAAGTTAATCTCTGGTTTGATCACTAGAAGCTGGCGCACCTGTTCCCTGATTTCTGCAAGGTTGCTACCATTGCGTAAGGCAGATTTGAGATCAATTTGTCCTGTTTCGTTAAGCAGACAAGGACGCAACCAACCATCCGCAGATAAACGGATACGGTTACAGCGATCGCAAAAACATTCTGACATTTGACTAATAAATCCCAGTGTTCCTTTCGCAGAAGGAATCTGAAAGATATCCGCTGGACCATTACCTGTAATAGCAGAGCTTTCTAAGCCCCATTTAGCACGGATTTGACCGCGTAATTCTTCCGAAGGTATCCAAGCGCGATCGCGAAATAAATTATCATTACCAATAGGCATAAATTCAATAAAGCGAATATGCCAGTTACGCTCTAAAGTTAAAGCAGCTAACTCCAGAATCTCCCCATCATTGACCCCAGGAATCACCACCACATTCAGCTTCAGAGGATCGAACCCCACCTGATAAGCGGTCTGTATGCCCTCCCAGGTTTGCTGCCAACGGCTTCTACCCCGATTTCCGATGATTTTATCAAAAGTAGCTGCATCTAAGGAATCAAGGCTAATATTAATTCGGCTTAAACCAGCATCATAAAGATCCTGGGCTAGGGGTGCGAGGAGAAAGGCGTTAGTGGTCAGGGAGAGGTCTTGAGTTTGCGGTAAATCCGCAATATCCTTGACAATACCAACTACATCCTTGCGTAATAGCGGTTCTCCACCAGTGAGGCGAAACTTCGTAAATCCCAGGGGAATAAAAACTTCTTTAATAAGGGTGATAATCTCAGTCTGGTTGAGGAGTTCAGGAGAGAGAAGGTAATCGAGTTCAGCATCTTCTGGCATACAATAGTGACACCGAAAGTTACAACGGTCAATGAGACTGATGCGGAGATAGTCTACTGGATTCATGCTGATCTACTTTAGGGGTACGTCTAATTACTAGGATACAAGGTAGAAGAGATTGAAGCTCCCTTAGATCTCCAAATATAGATGGATGCGATCACTCGTCCAAGTAGCAATACCCACACCAAAAAAGTCTGTGTCCTCTGTCCAAATGGGACAATCTAAGGTTAGAGCTAGAGCAACAATAGACCAGTCATTAATATCTCTAATGGCAATCCGTTGTTTAGCTTCTTCTTCATGGAAACTATACAAATCATTGTCCATAACTTCGATAAGACAAGTTAACTGTTCTAGAACATCAAGAGCTTCCCGAACAGGGAGATTACGTTTCTCAAACAATGGTGGTAGATATTTTTCGGCATCCAAATAGCACACATCTGGAGTAAAAAATTGGGTTGTTGCTATATAGCTCTCTAAAAGCTCTCGAACCTTTCTCCCTAAAACAGCTCGAATTAAAATATTAGCATCTAGAACAATTTGTTTATTGGTTGGCATGGAAACGACTTATTCTTGATTTTCGCGTAGTTGACGAAATTCCCGCACTAGTTCGTCTTGATCTATACCTTGCTCGGCTAATAAGGCATCAAGCTTGGCTGCTGCTTGCTTGAGAGCTTCGAGTTCAGCTTTGACTGGTTCTTGATGGGTAGGCACAAAATATCCAACTGTTTGTCCGTGACGCATAACAGCAACAGGAGCAGCCGTATCAATATACTTTGCTAAATTATTCCTGAATTCGCGTATACCAATTCTCTCTAACATTTAATTCTTTATCTCCTCTTAATTTGTGTACCGTTGCGTACACAGATGATAGCATAGATAATTGTCAGTAAAGTCAGCGAAATCATAAATTAGTTCATGAGTAGTGATTCTCCTTTATTTCAAATACTGCGCGATACCCGAACGGGTCGGCAAAGCCATCGCGTTTCCAACTCCCCAGATCAGCGAATTACCTTTGCTGAGTATATGGATTTAGCCCTATATCACCCCCAGCATGGCTATTATGCTTCTGGTACAGTAGAAATTGGCAAATCAGGAGATTTCTTTACTTCCCCGTCTCTTGGGGCAGATTTCGGCGAACTCCTCGCCCAACAGTTTCAAGAAATATGGGAAATTCTCGGTAAACCTATCCCCTTTACTTTAGTGGAGATGGGAGCAGGGGAAGGACTATTAGCCGTAGATATCCTCAAAGAATTAGAACAATATCGGGATCTTTTTCAAGCCCTGGAATATATTATTGTTGAACAAGCCCCTCAATTAATTAGCCGACAACAGGATATCCTAAAACAGTGGTTAGACCAAGATGTTAATATTGCTTGGAAATCTTTAGAAGCGATTCCCGATAGTTCTATAAATGGCTGTTGCTTTTCCAATGAATTAGTTGATGCGTTTCCAGTTCACCAAGTTGTCCAACAACAAGAAACCCTAAAAGAAGTTTATCTAACAGTTGCAGATAATCAAATTAGTGAAATTATTGCTGAACCTTCTACCCCCAAACTTGCAGAATACTTCAACTTAGTAAATATCCCCTTTCCCTCTTCTCGTTTTCCTGAAGGGTATCGCACCGAGGTTAACTTATCCGCTTTAGACTGGTTAGCCACCCTCGCCCAAAAGCTGAATCGTGGCTATGTTATCACCATTGATTATGGTTATACAGCAGAGCGTTATTATAATCCCCAACGTTCCCAAGGAACATTACAATGCTACTATCAACATCGCCGTCACAATAATCCTTATGAGTTAATCGGACAACAGGATATTACTAGTCATGTCGATTTTACCGCGCTAGAAAAACAGGGTGAAAAGTGTGGCTTAGATAATATTAGCTTGACCCAACAAGGACTATTTCTGATGTCGTTAGGATTGGGAGATCGTCTAGCAGATTTATCTAGTTCTAAATATAATTTGCAACAAATTTTAACCCGTCGCTCTGCTTTGCACCAACTCATTGATCCTGCTGGCTTAGGAGGATTTAGAGTCTTAGTTCAAGGTAAAGGTTTAGGCGGAAATTTGCCATTGCTCAAAGGGTTGACGATTCCGCCGATGGGGATATTTCTTGAAGAACCGCCCTCAAAGGTTCGGAAAACTGCACTTACGCAAAACAGCGAGAGACAAGCATTATAGAAGAGTAATGAAAAAATAAATCGAGATCAAGTTACGAGCTAATTATATGCTGCCTCGATCAGCGAAATTGTATTTGTAGTAATCAAGAGTAATTTTTATGGCTAAAGTAGTTGGAATTGACTTAGGAACAACAAACTCCTGTGTCGCAGTGATGGAAGGGGGAAAACCTACTGTTATTGCCAACGCAGAAGGTTTTCGCACCACTCCCTCAGTAGTAGCTTATGCTAAAAATGGGGATCGCCTCGTTGGTCAAATCGCCAAACGTCAGGCGGTGATGAATGCCCAAAACACCTTTTATTCAGTAAAACGTTTTATTGGTCGCAAATATCAAGAAGTCAGCAACGAGATTGATGAAGTTGCTTACAGCGTTGTTGATGAAGGTGGAAATGTCAAGCTAGATTGCACCACAGTTGGTAAAAAATTCGCGCCTGAAGAGATTGCTGCGCAAGTTTTACGGAAGCTGAAAGAAGATGCAGGTAAGTATCTAGGGGAAGAAGTTACCCAAGCAGTTATTACTGTTCCCGCTTACTTCAATGACTCCCAACGTCAAGCGACAAAAGACGCAGGGAAAATTGCAGGACTGGAAGTATTACGGATTATCAACGAGCCAACTGCTGCATCCTTGGCTTATGGTTTAGATAAAAAGAGTAATGAAACTATCCTCGTTTTCGACTTAGGGGGCGGTACTTTTGATGTATCTGTCTTAGAAGTTGGCGACGGTGTATTTGAAGTTCTTGCTACTTCTGGCGATACTCACCTTGGTGGTGATGACTTCGACAAGAAGATTGTTGACTTCATGGCGGAAGAATTCAAGAAAAATGAAGGAATTGACCTCCGCAAGGATAAGCAAGCTTTGCAGCGTCTAACAGAAGCAGCAGAGAAAGCAAAAATTGAATTGTCTAGTGTTACTCAAACTGAGATTAACCTGCCTTTCATTACTGCTACTCAAGAAGGTCCTAAGCACCTTGATACTACTTTAACCCGTCAGAAGTTTGAAGAACTCTGTGCTGATTTGATTGACCGCTGTCGCATTCCTGTTGAGAATTCAATCAAAGATGCCAAAATTGATAAAAGCGCAATTGATGAGGTTGTCTTAGTTGGTGGTTCAACTCGGATTCCTGCGATTAAAGATATCGTCAAGAAAGTCTTGGACAAAGAACCTAACCAAGGGGTTAACCCTGATGAAGTTGTCGCTATTGGTGCTGCAATTCAAGGTGGTGTCTTGGCTGGAGAAGTTAAAGATATTCTCTTACTTGATGTTACGCCTCTATCCTTGGGTGTAGAAACCTTGGGTGGGGTAATGACGAAAATCATTCCTCGCAACACGACTATCCCGACGAAGAAAGCAGAAACTTTCTCCACTGCGGTTGATGGACAAAGCAATGTAGAAATCCATGTCCTTCAAGGTGAACGGGAAATGTCGAAAGACAATAAGAGTCTGGGAACTTTCCGTTTAGATGGTATCCCTGCTTCGCCCCGTGGTGTTCCTCAAATCGAAGTAACCTTTGATATTGATGCGAATGGTATCCTCCAGGTAATGGCGAAGGATAAAGGAACTGGTAAAGAACAGTCTATCAGCATCACTGGTGCATCTACTCTACCTTCTGATGAAGTAGACCGCATGGTTAACGAAGCTGAGAAGAATGCAGCGGAAGATAAAGAACGTCGCGAAAGAATTGACCGTAAGAACCAAGCAGATTCTCTAGTTTATCAAGCGCAGAAGCAGATTGAAGAACTAGGTGATAAAGTTCCTGCTGAGGAGAAATCTAAAGCAGAAACGATGATTAAAGATCTAGAAGAAGCGGTTCAGAAAGAAGATGATGAGCGCATTCAGGTCTTAATGCCTGAGTTACAACAGGTTCTTTATAGTATTGGTAGTAATATCTATCAACAAGCTGGGGCTGATGCTGGGGCTGCGCCTGGGGCTGATGCTGATGCGCCTGGAGATGGTGCTGCTGCTGATGGCGATGAAGTAATTGATGCTGAGTTCTCTGAAACTGAGAAGTAATAAACTCGTTTACTAATTTTATAACTTAATGGGGTGGTCGCGATCGCGATCGCCCTTTTTTTAGTCAACGCGACTAAAGAAAATAGCAGCAAGGATGATTAATCCAAGCAAGGAAAGAGGAACAAGAAAGTTGAGGGGTTCAATCATAACGGCGAGAGATATCTAGAATTGAGGTAAGATTTACCTTAAATCTAACGCGACTCCCAGAGCTTGAAGTAAAAGGATTTTTTACCTCATCCTCTCAGGTTAAAATTGGATAGATCATTCGGGTACTTATTATCATCAAGGGAGAACCAACAATTATTTACCAAGGGAGAGAAAAACGTGAGCTTTGAAGACATTATTACGAGTAGTGGCGTATCTATTTGGCTACTGCTTATCCTGCTGTTCCTATCGGTCTTGACGGTGGGGACGGTTATTGAAAGACTTTGGTTTTGGTCAAGGGTTTTCTTACGAGAGAAAAAAATTATCAATGAAGTTTTAGATACAGCAGCGACAGGAAACTTTGGTTTAGCGAGAAATATCGTCTATGACTATCGCAATCATCCAGTTGGTCGCTTTCTCTATGCACCCCTGCGGTTAGATGATTCTGACCCAGAAGTTTTCCATTTAGCACTGGAAGCCTCTGCTGACGATGAGTTATCCCAAATGCGTAGAGGAGATAAAGTATTAGAAGCGGTAATCGCCCTTTCTCCTTTACTAGGTTTACTCGGAACAGTATTAGGTTTAATTAACTCTCTAAGTGCAATCCAAATTAGTGACTTGGGTACAGCTTCAACCGCAGGAGTTACCCTGGGAATTGGAGAAGCCCTAATTTCTACCGCAGCAGGTTTAATTGTTGCAATTACTAGTTTGGCATTTTATCGCTTATTTCAAGCCTTTTGGTTTGGTCAAATGCGGATTTTTCGGAAAACTGGAAACGAACTTGAAGTTCTCTATCGTCAACAATGGGTGAAATTTAATGAGATCCCCAGCGGACTTTCTTCAACCGAAGAAGCTATTGTGATTGAAAATGAATAAGATCAATAGTTAACAAAGCTAATCTATTTTTTTGACTTACTAAGATTTATAATTCCATGCAAGCAGTCCCTGGAAAGAAAACCCCTAATACGAAAAATAATTTACCAGTTCGTCCTCTTAAGCTCTGGGCAGATACTTCGAGAACTGAGGATATCCGTATTGAAATTATACCTTTGATAGATGTCATTTTCTCTATCTTGATATTTTTTATCTTGTCAGCAGTCGGTTATTCGCGCCAGCAAGCTATTAACCTCGACTTACCAAAAGCAAATACTGGAACAGCCCAAATGCAGGAGATGTTGATTGTCTCCCTTGATGACTTTGGACAGGTATATGTTGAGCAAGATTCTGTTGTTACCCGTAACGATTTATATCAAAGGATTAATCAGTATCATCAAAATAATCCTGCGGGACTGATGGTGTTACAAGCCTCTGCTAGTGCCAGTTATGACGAAGTAATTCAGGTTTTGGACGTGCTGCGAGAAGTCGGAGGCGATCGCGTCGCCTTAGCTACCCTACCTAAAGCAGGTACTGTACCTGCACCCATAGAAACCACACCAGCCCCTCCCACGATGCCTTCTAGCCCCAATACAGAGTTATCTCCTCCTCCTGGCTTACCTTCCCCTGGGGGAACAGAAGGGATACCTCAACAGGAGTTACAACAGGAGTTACCCATGACTCCTCCTGGAACAGAGGGAACACCTTCACAGGAACTACCCATGACTCCTCCTGGGGAAGGAAGTGATGAATAGGGAAAAATAAGAGTTATTTATGCAACCCACGATTTCAACCTTAGAATTACGCCAATTAGCTTCAGGTGATACTCTTTCCCTCCAGGTTTATAAATTTCGGGGGAAACAACCTGGTAAAAAAGCCTATTTACAGGCTAATCTTCATGGGGCTGAAATTGTGGGTAATGCGGTTATTTATCAACTAATTGAATTTTTTACCGCCCTGGATATTAACCAACTCTGGGGGGAAGTGTGGTTAGTTCCCCTTTGTAATCCTTCAAGTAGCAACGAACGCGGTCATTTCTTTTCTACTGGACGTTTTAATCATTACGATGGTAAAGATTGGAATCGCATTTTCTGGGATTATGAAAAAGAGTGTGAAGATTTAGAAGAGTTTGCTCAATCTTGCTTGCATTTAACTGACACTGAGATTTATAAGCAATATCTTCACAAAATTACAACCAGCTTTCAAAAACAGTTAGTTGAGATTAATAATTATTCCAGTGCTGCTTATTATGAACGATACAGATTTATTCTCCAATCTCTTTGTCTTGATGCTAATTATATTCTTGATCTTCATAGTTCCAGCAATCAAGGAATTAATTATCTTTTTTGTTTCCAATCTCGCGAAGAAAGTGCAAAATACTTTGGTTTAGATTACGGTATCTTGATGAACGAGTATGATGGTGAGGCTTTCGATGAAGCGATGATCAAGCCTTGGTTAGCTTTGGAGAAACAGTTAGCTAAACTTGGAAAGCAAATAAAATTTGATCTAGAATCTTGGACATTGGAACTTGGTTCGGGAATGCAGATTAATCCTGAATCTGTGACCAAGGGAGTCGCAGGAATTAAAAGCTATCTCACTTATAAAGGGATGTTGCTTGAAAATCCGCAAGCGGTGATTGAAACTGATATTAACTTAGTCAAAAAAAGCAATCTCAAAAAATACTTCGCTACAACTGGGGGAATGATTCAAAATCGTTTACCTTTGGGAAATTTTGTGGAAGAGAAAGAAACCTTATACCAAATTCTCAACTTTAATAAAAAAGCAGCCTTACCCACTCTAATAGATATTTGTGCAGAAAAAGCAGGCTTGATTTTCGATATCTCAACCAATGAGGGGGTAAATCAAGGGGAATACATATTGAGTATTATGGAAGGAGTCAGACAAAATTAGTTCCAGAAGCGGAATTTCTCGCCCCAATACCACCAGATATATGATTGAGAACGATAACGAGATTTTAGAAACAGAGACAATTCCTATTTTAGATGAAGTAGGTTCTATTATTCCCTCCGCGCCCCCAGGTTTCAAGTCGGGGTTTGTGGGGATTGTGGGAAGACCGAATGTAGGGAAGTCCACGCTGATGAACTATTTAGTGGGTCAAAAAATCGCGATTACCTCCCCCATCTCGCAGACGACTCGCAACCGCTTACGGGGGATTCTCACCACCCCAGAAGCCCAAATTATTTTTATTGATACTCCTGGGATTCACAAACCTCACCATGAACTAGGGAAAGTGATTGTCAAAAATGCGAAAGCTGCGATTGATTCTGTCGATTTAGTCTTATTTCTCGTTGATAGTTCTGT
>JBBQDV010000111.1:0-9644 GCA_038320005.1 Cyanophyceae cyanobacterium | reverse complement strand
AGCCTTCCTTAGTACGAGAGGACCGGGAAGGACGCACCGCTGGTGTACCTGTTATCGTGCCAACGGTAAACGCAGGGTAGCCAAGTGCGGAGAGGATAACCGCTGAAAGCATCTAAGTGGGAAGCCCACCTCAAGATGAGTACTCTCATGGAGTTATCCAGTAAGGTCACGGGAAGACGACCCGTTTATAGACGCTAGGTGGAAGTGCAGCAATGTATGTAGCCAAGGCGCACTAACAGACCGAGGGCTTGACCTCAACCTCTACTTTGAAAAACCGATTATTAATTTTGCTATGCAGTCTTGAAGGTATTAAACACTTCTTGGTGTCTTTAGCACTGTGGAACCACTCCGAACCATCCCGAACTCGGCTGTGAAACGCGGTAGCGGTGAAGATACTTGGGGGGCGACCCCCTGGAACAATAGCTCGATGCCAAGTTTATCTTGACTAGAACCCTCCTCTTTTTTCTAAGCGGGGGGTTCTTTAGTTTTTGATCCTACATTCCGCACCCCACCCCAACTGTCAGATTGTAACCGTTCACTCCCCCCCCAGCAGAAAGCAATTAACCCGTGGGAATTAGAGGTGGATTAAGACCTTTTCTACCATTGGCGATTACCTCAGCAATAAAAGTCCAAGGATTGAGATTTCTCAGACGACAAGTTTCAATCACACTTAACAAAGAACTGTAAGCCAAACTCCCCTCGCGAGTCCGAGTTCCATAACCAATCCGTCGGGCAATCACCGTAGGAAGAAACAATAAGCTCACCTTTAAGAACCCGTGTCCTCACGGGGTGACAAGAAGGCTAAAAAGCCTGCTGGATCAGGTTTATAGCTCTGAGACCTCGGAGATAAAATTGGAGCTTATTGCGTCTAATTCTCATTAATTCTCCTAGCCAATCCGCACCCGATTTCATCGATGCTATCCCGATCTGTCCGTAAAGCCCGACCCAGAAACTACTGTGTCGTTGCTGTTGCCTCTTTAATTCTTTGAGACGATTAATGTACTTTTGCTGACCCATTTTCCTGATTTTTAGCCCTTGTAACGAGGCACAAGTATAAGCAATAGCGATTAACAAAACTAAATTAGTTAAGCGTTGAATCGAAGCTTTTGAATCCTCTAAGTTGTAACCTCCTGTTTTACAGTCTTTAAACATTGCTTCAATACCACTACGAGCTTTGTAGAATTTTAAGGCTTCCTCTAAATTGTCTAAGTTGGTGAGAAGATACCAAGGTTCTTTCTCTTGTTTGCCTCGATATTTTCGTTTCCAATAGCCAGCGGCACTAAAGCGACTAAGTCTAAAGGGTTTAGTCATTTTCACCCCAGTCAAGAAAACCTTCATCCCTGGTTGAAGATCTAACTGCTTTAATGGCTTCTGTTGTTGATATCTTTCTTGAAAATAAGTATTCTGTTTTTGACGCAGAGCAAACTGGACTTTTTTCTTCTCAAGCCAATGGGCTAGTGTTCTATCAGCGGTGAAATGAGTGATTATAAGAGGGTACAAATAGAGAAAAAGCCATCATATCATGCCGCGCAAAAAATATATCGTGACCCTGACTCCTGAAGAACGTCAGAACTTGGAACGCATCAGCCAAACAGGGAAAACCGCAGCATACATCATGACCCATGGGCGAATTCTACTCAAAGCAGATACAGCACAACCCAGTGGTGGTTGGTGTGATGCGAAAATTAGTGCAGCTTTTATCTGTCAGATGGAAGAGGTGTTAGAGCTTTACCGCCAACCAGAAGAGCCGAATTATCCACTGGTCTGCTTTGACGAAACATCAAAGCAACTCACAAAAGAAACCCACCTGCCCCAAGAAGCGGAACCCGGACAAGTAGCCAGAGAAGACTATCAGTATGAGCGCAATGGCACAGCTAATCTGTTTATGTTTTCCGCCCCCCTCAAGGGTTGGCAACATGTGGCAGTGACCGACCGACGCACACAGATAGATTATGCAGAACAGATGAAATGGTTGGTTGATGTCGCCTTTCCTGATGCGGTCAAGGTTCGAGTGGTGCAAGATAATCTCAACACCCACGTTAAAGCATCTCTCTACAAGGCATTTAAGGCTTCAGAAGCTTGTCGCATTTTGAACCGTCTAGAATTTAACTACACTCCGAAGCATGGGAGTTGGTTAAATATGGCGGAAATAGAATTGAGTGTGTTGTCTCGTCAATGCTTAGACCGACGCATCCCAACTCAAGAAAATCTCAAAGAAGAAATTAGGATTTGGGAAGAAAGTCGCAATCATTCTGGCAAAACTATCGATTGGCAATTTACAACAGAGGATGCGAGGATTAAACTCAAGCACCTATACCCCTCATTCCAAGATTGAGAGAACACTAGACTTGGGCAAAAGCTTAAGTTATTTGTTCTAATCGTCTTATTTTTTCCCACCAATAATTTAATGGATAATAAAGAGCAGGAGCCCACAAACTATTAAGAATTGCTGAAGTTAAAGCAATACGCTGATGATCAAGCCAAATGTTGTCAATACTGCTGTTTTCAAGAAAAGTATACTGAATTGCTGTAATAGTTTCAGAAACTATTGACATTGCAAAAACAATCAAAGCAATGGAAACAAAGTCTTCTTCAATATATTTTTGTTTTTGTAGCACTGCTGTGAGTATTCCAACTATCATTAAGCTTAGAGCATGAGACGGTTCAGAGCCAGTCATCCCATCTTGTAACCAACCGATAGCTAATCCAGCGATCGCGCTTTCCCATACCTTACGCTTTACACTCCACGCCACAACCCAAATTAATAACCAGTGGGGACTAATCCGTAATAATTCTATTCCTGGCAGACGAGCAGGTAGAATAAGCAAACAGAAAAATACCGAAACTGCGCTTACCGAATAGTTAAGTAAACGACGTAGAGAAGGAGACAAATAAATAATTCTCATCACTTCTAATTTATTTATTGCTTAGGAGTAAAAGAATGTACATAAACCCATTCTAAATTTCCCACTGGCGCAGTAAGTTCAATAATCGCTTCAGGGGCAGGACTTTTCTCTAAGTTTACAGACTTGACCTGTCCAATTGGTATTTCTGAAGGGAATAAGCGACTCAATTGAGATGTTGAAACCGTATCTCCAGCACGAATATCAGGGACTTTTTCAAAAAATTGCATCACTACCTGATCATGACCCTCCCCTCGCAGAAAACCCATTTGGCGAGAGCGGGTGACAATCGCACCGACTCGACTGGTAGTATCGCTAATTAAAAGAATACGACTAGTATTGGGAGTTACCTCTTCAACACGCCCCACTAAGCCTCCAATACCAGAAACCACATCTCCGATAGCAATACCATCATTACTTCCCCGTCCAATCGTAATTTGTTGCCACCAATTATCAGCACTACGCCCAATTACTGGTGCGACAGTCGCTTCTGTTGTTTCTTGTTCAACGACATTTAGGAGATTTTCTAGTTGCTGCTTTTGAGCTTCAACTTCTGCAAGACGAGCTTGTAGTTCTAGGATGCGAGCATCAGTTAGTTCTGTCTCTCCTGTTGAGAAAATCTGTAGAGGACGACTTGTCCACTGGTAAGCCTCACTCACAATAGCTCCATTAGTTTGACGAACAAACCAGCCAGTTCCGAGAGCGAGTCCACTTAGAATAATATAAGTGCCATATTTATCCCACCAGCGACGCACTGTAAACATATAATCAGCAATATAAAAATCTATCTAGATTGATCTGGTCCTACAATTGTTGCCTCTAACTTCAGAGGGAAATTGTGTCTTTCCCTATCTTATTACATCTGATCAGAACGACTGCTAAAGACTCGTGCAAATTCCTTGTCATTTTCTAGCACCCGACCTGTTCCCAAAACCACACAACTTAAGGGATCTGCTGCTACATGAGTGACAATACCAGTTTCATGGGCAATTAGAGTATCAAGCCCTCTTAGCAAAGCTCCGCCTCCTGCCAACATGATACCGCGGTCAATGATATCCGCAGCTAATTCGGGAGGAATAACTTCTAAAGTCCGCTTCACCGCTTCAATAATAACCGATAGAGGTTCAGACATACTTTCACGAATTTCCGATCCCTTAATGGTAACAGTACGAGGTAAGCCAGAAAGTAAATGAAGTCCTCTAACTTCCATCATCGGTTCATCTTCTTGAGTTGGGTAAGCTGAACCAATTTCAATTTTGATGTCTTCAGCGGTGCGTTCTCCAATTGTCAGGTTATGAACCTTCTTCATGTACTGGACAATTGAATCAGTTAACTTATCTCCAGCAACTCGCACAGACTCACTAAGGACTGTTCCTTGTAAACTCAGTACAGCAACTTCTGTCGTTCCTCCGCCAATATCGATAATCATATTTCCAGTTGCTTCAGCAACGGGTAAACCCGCACCAATAGCAGCAGCAACAGGTTCATCAATTAGAAGAACCTCCCTTGCTCCAGCTTGGGATGCAGCTTCCATAACTGCCCTACGCTCTACTCCTGTCACCCCACTCGGAATCCCAATGACGATTCTTGGAGAAACCAAAGTACTACCATGGACACGACGAATAAAATGCTTCAGCATCATTTCGGCAATATCAAAGTCTGCAATCACTCCATCTCGGAGAGGACGGACTGCAATAACGTTACCAGGAGTTCGTCCCACCATTTTCTTTGCTTCTTCACCAACAGCTAAAGGAATATTTCCATTCTTATCTATGGCGACTACAGAAGGCTCTTGTAAAACAATACCTTTGCCTGGTACATATACTAATGTATTAGCAGTCCCTAAATCTATGCCCATATCCCGAGAGCGGGAAAAGCGACTAAAAAAACCCACGCGATCCTATGCCCCCAATGCTAAAATCTTGCTATATCCTATCTCAGAATATAACTATAACCGATGTGGATCTTATTACGTTTTCTGTCCCACGTCTAGTTAAATGAGTTAATTAATATATTAATCCTTGCCCAGATCTGCTGATCAGGAGAAAATAACTCAATTCCGTTAGTAATACAGTATATTAGTACCCCAATAGAATAAGTCATGAATCTTAATGTTGTTAACTTGGTTGGTCGCGCAGGTACTGATCCAGAAGTACGTTATTTCGAGTCTGGAAGTGTTTTATGTGAGCTAACTCTCGCTGTCAATCGCCCCACAAGTAAGACTGATAAACCAGATTGGTTTAATCTGAAAATTTGGGGTAAAACCGCAGAGGTCGCTGCGAATTACGTTCGTAAAGGTAGTTTGATTGGGATTCAAGGCGCACTCACCATTGAAACTTGGACTGATCGTAATTCTGGAACAGAACGTTCTAAGCCTGTTGTTAAGGTAGATAGACTTGATTTACTCGGTTCAAAACGTGATAATGAGGGAGCTAGTGCTCCTAGTTACAGTGAGGAGTTTTAAGCTTACTTAAGTGCTGTAGAGATATACCGTATTGATACTCTACAGCTAATTGCTAATTTCAGACTCCCTCGGAAAGCGTTTCTTGGGCTGCTGCTTCTTTATCCTGTCTCCGCTTTTTCGCGTAAAGCTGAATCGAGGCTACCATGACCAAGACTAGACCGAAAACCAACCAAGTAGTGATATCTAAGGGTAAGTTATCTTTAAAGGTTGCGAGTAAAACGATAACAACGAGTAAGATGGTAGGGGCTTCATTCAAAGCACGAAACTGTTGTCCTGTCCATTGACATTCCCCTTTAATCAACTTTTTCATCAGTCGTCCACAGTAATGATGATAGCCGAGCAAAACTGCGACAAAAGCTAACTTAATATGTAACCAACCAGATTGTAATACTTCTGGTTCTGTCCAAACTAGACCCGCAGCCATTACTACCGTCACCAACATCCCTGGAGTGGTAATGATTCTGTAGAGGCGTTTCTCCATGATTCCATATTGGTTTTTCAAGATACTCTGAGCAGGTTCAGGTTCTTGATTTGCTTCGGCATGATATACGAACAAACGTACCAAATAAAATAAGCCTGCAAACCAAACGACGATACCAATAATATGAAAGGCTCGAAACCAGTAATATGCCATAATTCCTGTAATTAATTTTCTTGACTAAAGTTATTGAATATTTGATTTTATCGCCCTTACCAGCGAGCTTGAGGGCCAGACCAAAGCTGTGTAAGGGTTTGACCATAGATTTGGGGGCGATCTTCTTGACTCAATAGGGTTTTTCCATCAAAATTTACTGACCAGGTGTCCCAATTTTCATCCCCTAAATTTCCAGCTTGAAATAAAACAGCGTCAGGATTAACTTGACTCCAACCGAGTAATATGGCGTTGGTGAAAGAAATATCTTGATTCGGAGCAACGGTTGAGACTTGATTTTGCTGGCGATCCCAAATAACAGCAAAATCAGAAGCATGGGAGCTGCTAAATAATCCTTCAAATTGTCGTCCTAAAACGCGATTACCATTGGCTGACCAAGATACGGGAATTAAAACAGCAATAACTCCTGGTTGACTGGCTTCTTCCTTTGGCTTGAGGGGATTATCTGCTAAGGGAGATGCAGAGCTAATAACTCGCAATTCCCTAGTCTGTAAATTCTCGACAAACATCACACTACTAGCGCGACTGGAATGGAACTGTTCAGCGGACTGCATTTTAATGCGACTGTAAGCTGCATAGTCACCATCAGGGGAGATTAAGGAAGGGGTGCGATAGTAGCGAATCTGCGATTTTTGACCCTCTTCAGCAAATTTATTATAAGTCGCCATAATCCAATTCCAGGGAATGGGATGAGGACTACCAAGGGGATCGTTAGAGGTCACAGATTCATCTGGAGAAGAAACATCTGAATGAAGCATAACAGGATTGGGTTCAGGAACGGAAGAACTAACGGTATCCGCTTGAGGAACTTCAGCCCAGGCTATCTGACTCGTCAGGAAAAATAACAATGTCAACAATAACTGTTGTTTCCAGAAACGTCTGTAATTAAAGAGACTTTTTAACATTTACTTCAAAATAGGAAGTGGTTTCTCAGGAAATATCGCCAAAAATACTCCAAGTCTTGGAGATGGAGGTAAATTCTGGATATAGCCAACAATTGTTAAATTGAGACATAACACCACTGTAACTGAAAGGGAGTAACGACTTTACTAACTTTTTTTACAAGTTTTGCTCGTTTTGCTCGTTTGATGTTAAGTTTTGATTGTGTGCGGATCTTAAAATGGGTAAATAGCGGTGAGTGAATCTTCTAAAAACCTAGCAGACTCTGGGCGTGATGGTGCAAGGTCTTCCCTACGCCGAAAGGGTATTGTGTCTGGAATTGCTACTTTAATTTGGCGTATATTTCTCTTAGGTGTGGGGGGGGCTGTTGCTTTTGGGGTAGGAGTAGCTTGGGCAATCCAGAACCCTGAAATTGTTACGGAGAAGCCTTTGGCTGCTAATGTCTGGGAAAGGTTGCAAAAACAAAGAACAGCAACAGATACAACGGAGAAGATGAAAGTCACCTTACCAAGCGACTTCCTTTTCACCGATATTGAGAGTACCTTAAGCTTGGAAGCCAAAGAAATATTAGATGAATATGTGGTTACGGATTTACAACCGTATGAGGGAAAAACTATTCATATTGCAGCTTATACGGATGTGGGAGAGGATACCCAACTCAATCAAGAACTCTCGTTTCGTCGCGCTAAGGTGATTGAAAACTATCTATCTGAGGCTTTAGAGGGGGAATATCGTTGGGTTACTGTGGGTTATGGTAAATCTAATGGTGTTGATGTCGATGAGGGTTTTCTTAATCGTCGTATTGAAATTGCGGTGGATTAACTCTTTAGAATGAAAATATCTCTATATTTTAAATATCACCAATGCGAGTTATTTTCTTCGGTACGCCATTATTCGCTGTCCCGACTTTAGAACGTTTACTAGAACGGGAACAGTTTGAGGTGGTCGGGGTTGTTACTCAACCAGATAAACGCAGAGGGCGAGGGAAACAGTTAATTCCTTCTGGGGTGAAGAAGGCTGTACAAGCACGGGATATACCAGTTTGGCAACCTAAACGCATAAAGAAGGATTTAGATACAATTGAGAGGCTACAAGAGGCGAAGGCAGATGTTTTTGTGGTGGTGGCTTATGGGCAAATTCTCTCTCAGGAGATTCTCCAGATTCCGCCTTTGGGTTGTATTAATGTTCATGGTTCTTTGTTACCAAAATATCGGGGGGCTGCACCGATTCAATGGTGTCTCTACAATGGTGAAGCTGAGACGGGTATAACCACGATGCAGATGGATGTGGGGATGGATACGGGGGATATGTTGGAGAAGGTACATAAACCGATTCTGCTGACGGAAAATGCTGATGATTTGGCGCGAGATTTAGCTGTTGCGGGGGCGGATTTGTTGGTGGAAACTCTTTTGAAGTTACAGCAGCAGGCTATTACTCCTGTCCCTCAAGATGAGAAGGAGGCGACCTATGCACCTTTAATTAATAAGTCAGATTATCAGTTAGATTGGACAAAAAGCGCGATCGCGATTCATAATCAAGTGCGAGGTTTTTATCCTAATTGTCTTACGACCTTTCGCAATAAGTCTCTCAAAGTTCAAGCTACTCTTCCTATCGGGAATCAGTTTTGGTCAGAACTTCCCACTGAGGTACAAGTTTTAGAATCACAATGGGATGATTTATCAGCTTTAACAGGAAAACCTGGGGAAATTGTCGCAATAAGTAAAAATTTAGGCGCAATTGTGCGAACGGGAGAGGGTTTACTTTTATTGTGGTCAGTACAACTATCGGGAAAGCGGAGTCAGTCGGGATGGGATTTTGCGAATGGGATGCGTTTAGAGGTGGGTGAAATCTTGGGGATTGAACAGGAAAGCTAAATTCGAGCTAATATTTTGTTAGCAACCCAGGAGTGATGCTTATGAAACTGCGCGAGTTACTACAAAATGTTCCTAATATTACACCTAGTCTTGATGCTGGCGTTTTAGAAGCTGAGATCAAAGGCTTATGCACAAATTCTCAAACTTGTCAAGAAGGAGATTTGTTTATTGGTTTACCTGGGACAAGGGTTGATGGTGGGGAATTTTGGTCAAGCGCGATCGCGAAAGGTGCAATTGCTGCGATTATTTCTCCTCAAGCATTTCAAAAGCATCCCCCAAAAGCCGATAGTTCCCTGATTGAAGTTGAAGATATAATTGTAGTCTGCGCTCAAATTGCTGCAACTTTTTATCACCGTCCTGGCGAGAAGTTAAAGCTAGTTGGCGTAACTGGAACTAATGGGAAAACCACCACTACGCATTTGATTGAGTATTTCCTCAGAGAAGCGAATCTGGCTACAGCTTTATTTGGAACACTATACACCCGTTGGCAAGGATACGAAAAAGTAGCATTACATACAACCCCCTTTGCTTTAGATTTACAGCAGCAGTTAGCCGAAGCAGTAGTAGCGGGAAGTAAATATGGGGTAATGGAAGTCAGTTCCCACGCCTTATCTCAACATCGGGTACAAGAATGTCCTTTTGAAGTTGCAGTATTTACTAACCTAACCCAAGATCATCTCGATTTCCATAAAGATATGGAAGACTATTTCCAAGCGAAGGCGCAACTATTTTCCCCTGAATATCTGAAAGGACGGGCAATAATTAATTTAGATGATTCCTATGGAAAGTGTTTAATTGCGGAAGCCTCTCAGCCCGTTTGGACTTATAGTGTCAGTGATACAACAGCGGAT
>JBBQDV010000110.1:0-9652 GCA_038320005.1 Cyanophyceae cyanobacterium | reverse complement strand
AACTGACTAATCGCGATGTCTTCGACGGGCTTCGCCTGCGCGTTTTCTAGATTCTAACCCCCATTTGCATCCACACTTATATTAACCTCACAACTTATTGATTAATGCTCACAAAAATGGTCAAAATAGACTTGTATCGTATTGAACAATAATACTATGACCGCATCAAATCAGGGTTGGCAATTTTGGGTTGATCGAGGTGGGACATTTACCGATATTGTGGCGAAACGTCCTAACGGTGAGATTATCATTCATAAACTGCTGTCGGAAAACCCTGAACAGTATCGTGATGCGCCTGTGCAAGGAATCCGTGATATCCTCAAGATTGCTCAAGATCAACCTATCCCTTCCGAGTTGATCACTTCTATCAAAATGGGAACAACTGTAGCCACTAATGCGCTGTTGGAACGCAAGGGAGATAGAACTGTTTTTGTGACGACCCAAGGCTTTCGGGATCTTCTCCGCATTGGCTACCAAAATCGCCCTGAAATTTTTGCGAGGGAAATTATTCTCCCAGAAATGTTATATGAACAGGTGATTGAGGTTGATGAACGCTACAACGCCCAAGGTGAGGAGTTAAAGCCTGTTCCGACAGAAAAGGTCAAAATTGCGCTCCAATCTGCCTATGATGCAGGAATCCGCAGTTGCGCGATTGTTTTGATTCATGGCTATCGCTATCATGATCATGAATCAGAGATTGCGGAAATAGCGACAGAAGTCGGTTTTAGCCAAGTTTCGGTTTCCCATCAAGTTAGCCCCCTAATTAAAATGGTCAGTCGGGGGGATACTACTGTTGTTGATGCTTACCTTTCCCCGATTCTACGGCGGTATGTAGATCAAGTCAGTAGCCAGTTATCGCAAGGGAGTCAGCGCGTTAATCTCATGTTTATGCAATCGAATGGGGGACTCGCTGACGCAAATATATTCCAAGGGAAAGATAGTATTCTCTCTGGACCTGCGGGGGGGATTGTGGGCGCGGTGAAAACCAGTAAAATGGCTGGATTTGAGAAGATTATCAGTTTTGATATGGGAGGAACTTCCACAGATGTCGCCCATTATAACGGTGAATATGAACGCAGCTACGAGACAGAAATTGCTGGGGTGAGATTGCGAACACCGATGATGTCTATTCATACTGTTGCTGCGGGGGGTGGGTCGATTGTTCAGTATGATGGGGCGAGATATCGCGTTGGTCCTGAATCTGCTGGGGCTAATCCAGGTCCTGCTTGTTATGGGAAGGGGGGCGGTTTAACGGTTACGGATTGCAATGTTATGTTGGGAAAATTACAACCAGATTTTTTTCCGCAGGTTTTTGGGATAAATGCTGATTCTCCTTTAGATAGGGAGGTTGTCGGGGATAAGTTTCAGGAGTTGGTGACAGGGATTGGGGATGGACGGACAGCAGAAGAGGTTGCATCTGGATTTATCGCGATCGCGATTGATAAAATGGCAAATGCGATCAAAAAGATCTCTCTTCAGCGAGGCTATGATGTTTCTAAATATACCCTCTGTTGCTTCGGGGGTGCTGGGGGACAACACGCTTGTTTAATTGCGAAGGCGTTAGGGATTCAGCAAATCCTTATTCATCCCTATGCTGGAGTTCTTTCTGCTTATGGGATTGGCTTGGCGGATATTCGGGTTCTGCGACAAAAATCTATCGAAGCAAGGTTAGATGCTGAATTAGTATCTCTATTAGAAGCGGAATTTGATCAGATTATCTGGGAAGGGAAGGAAGAATTAGCAAAACAAAACACTGCTGATTTAAAAAACACGGAAGTTAAGCGTAAACTGCATTTGAAATATGAAGGGACTGATTCTCCTTTAATTGTTAACTTTGGTGGAATAGAAGCAGCTAAATTAGAGTTTGAGGAACAACATCAACAACGCTATGGTTTTACAATTGCTAGTAAAGCTTTGATTGTCGAATCTATTGCTGTAGAACTTATTTCGCTGACAAAAACACCTCAAGAAGAAATTATCAAACGGAATAATAATAATCCACCGCAAGCGATAACTAAAGTTCGGGTTTATACCGCAGACAAATGGCATGATACTCCTGTTTTTAAACGGGAAGAATTACAACCAGGGGATACTATTTCTAGTCCAGCTTTAATTATTGAAGCAACGGGAACGAATGTAATAGAAATTGGTTGGGAAGCGGTGATTACGGAACACAATAATTTAGTTTTAAAACAGCAACAAGTAGCATCAGCGAATAACAATCTCCAAGCTTCTTTAGATAATCTCCAATCTCCAGATCCCGTCAGGCTAGAAATATTTAATAACCTCTTTTGTTCCATTGCAGAACAAATGGGAACAACACTACAAAATACAAGTTATTCCGTTAATATTAAAGAACGTCTTGATTTTTCTTGTGCGGTTTTTGATGCGAAAGGACAACTGGTTGCAAACGCGCCTCATATTCCTGTTCACTTAGGGTCAATGGGGGAAAGTGTTCGCAGTTTAATAACAGCAGAAGGGGATAATTTAAAAGCAGGGGATGTTTATATTTTGAATAATCCTTATAACGGTGGAACGCATTTACCCGATGTTACGGTTATTACTCCTGTTTTTATTAATCAAGGTGAAGAAAATACTCTACAATTCTATGTTGCATCCAGAGGACATCATGCAGATATTGGGGGGATAACTCCTGGTTCTATGCCTCCCAATAGTAAAACATTTAATGAAGAAGGTGTATTATTAGATAATTTTAAGCTTGTCGAAGAAGGACACTTTCGCGAAAAAGAACTATTAGCAATCCTCTTATCTGGAGAATACCCTGTCCGTAATCCAAAACAAAATATTGCTGACTTACAAGCGCAAATTGCAGCGAACACGAAGGGAGTTCAAGAACTAAATAAAATGGTGGCGCAGTTCAGTTTAAAAACAGTACAAACTTATATGCAGTTTGTCCAAGATAATGCGGAACTTTCTGTCCGTAAAGCGATTGATGCTTTATCTAGTGGGAGTTTTAGCTGTGAATTAGACAGTGGCGATAAAATTCAAGTTGCAATTACTATTAATAGTAAAAAGAGGAGTGCCAAAATAGATTTTACAGGTACATCTGCACAAATGGCTAACAATTTTAACGCCCCAAAAGCTATCTGTAAAGCTGCGGTTTTATACGTCTTCCGTACTTTAGTTAATGATGATATTCCTCTCAATGAAGGCTGTCTCAAACCCTTAGAAATCATCCTCCCTCAAGGTAGTCTGCTTAATCCCAATCCCCCTGCTGCGGTGGTTGCTGGTAATGTGGAAACCTCCCAAAATATTACCGATTGTCTCTATGGCGCGTTAGGGGTGATGGCTGCTTCTCAAGGAACGATGAATAACTTCACCTTTGGGAATGATCAATATCAGTATTATGAAACCATTTGTGGCGGTTCGGGGGCTGGGGCTAATTTCGATGGCACAGATGCAGTACATACCCACATGACAAACTCGCGCATCACCGACCCAGAGGTTTTAGAATGGCGTTTCCCTGTAATTTTAGAACAATTTGCTATCCGTCCCGAAAGTGGGGGTAAGGGGAGGCATAGAGGGGGAAATGGGGTAATTCGTCGCATCCGTTTCCTTGAACCAATGACCGCAGCGATTCTTTCTAGTCGTCGTCGTATTTCACCTTTTGGCTTAGAAGGAGGGGAAGCAGGGAAAACGGGTAAGAATTATGTCGAACGCCAGGATGGAAGCATTGAGAAGTTAGGAAATACTGCAATTGTGGAGATGAATAAGGGTGATGTTTTTGTGATTGAAACTCCTGGGGGAGGGGGATATGGTCAAAACAAAAATTAATTGTCAAAAATATAATACGTTCCATACTCGCCAAGTAGGAATCTTCTGCCAGCACTTACTCCTTATCGAGGGATATCGGCTCATCAGGGTTCAGAGTAATTTTACATTGGGCTGAGGGTGAAGCGTGTCTGAGAAAATAATCAGTAGCTGCATCAGTGTCTTTGTTCCGTAAGACAAAAGGAATAGCACTTCCTGATATCCGTGGAGTGCCTGGGAATTCTTCAATTACATAGGGTTCTAGTACAGTAACGACAGTTCGCAAGTCCCCTTCAACTTCTGCAAGTAGGCTGTGGCGCGTTACTCCCCACAAACGTGGGTCATCAGAAAGTGTAAAAAGACTCAACCAGGTTTTGGCAAGTTCTTTCGGCACAGAAATCGGTATTAACTGAGGTCTATCTTTTAGTTCGGCGACAACAGGAGTTTCCGAGAAACTAATTATTTGTCTTAAAAAAGTTCGTTCTGGATTCTGCGTACTACTTACTCCCCATTTTTCCCAACTATTTTTTGCGAATGGAGTTGGATAGTTTGAGAAGAGATCGACAACCGTGACACCATCATAAAAAAGTGCCTCGCCGGAAGTGCCTTTAAACAATGCCCCACTTAAGCGAGGAAGCTCTGCCATAAAACCTGCCCCCTGTAGTTGTTCAGGTAATATCTCCATCTCATCTGCCATCATTTCGTAGGATACCAAACTAGCTCGTCCCCAAAAGGTGGGACGATGACCACTAACGAAAGCACGACCTAACGTCGGACTATATTTTCCTTCTACTGGCAGCCAACAGATATCTAACCATATCATCAGAAAGGAGCAGGGTTTGGAATAAAGTTCGGGGATCGGCACGGGCGTACTGAGAGTCGGAACTTGGCGATCAAGAGAGAGGGAAGCCGTATAGTCAAGGGTTTCACGGTCAATCCAAAGCCAACCCTCGTCATTTAGAAACAAATCGGCAATATTTCCGAAAGGCTGTGGGGTGCGTCTACTTTAGCAAGGGGCGTTGTGTCTTCACCCTGCACCATTTGTAGTCGGTCGCTTTGGGCAACCACCCGAAATAACTCGCCTTCAACTTCAAAAGCAACCTCTGGAGGCTCGTCTGTTGGCGAATTAGACTTAGTTTCTGGTCTTTGTCCGACTTGGGAGAGGCAATGTCCATCTAAAGGGTTGGCGATCGCGCGAGGAATAATTGAAACCATTACTAACATAACTACCATAACTCGCCAAGCAGGAAGCTTTCGCGAATAATTAAAATGTTGACCAATAAGCTTGAAGTTATAGTATTTGCTACTTGGCATAGCTAAAAGTTAAGTTAAATTAAACTAGAGTTAACTTAAGTGTTACAAAGGCAAGTTAAAGTATAACTTAATTAATTATAGCTTTAGGAGTGTAATATATGTAAGACCCTACCAAAATCACCAAGCTTCTTGTCTTCGGAACGGAAAATCCATCAATCAGCGACTATAACGAGCATATAAGACCTGTAGAAGATGAACCTGCAACCATCCCTTATAGTATTAGTGCCAGTAATATAAAGTCAAATAGGTGTAAGACATGAGAAAAACCTTGTACGAACTGGCTATTATTGTTCTGCCATTAACTGTAATTCTTTTGCTAGTCTTTACATTAAATTATTCTGGCTTTTGTTTCAAGGAATTCAGATATCTCAGTGATAGGGAACAAATGGAATCTCTTTTTAATATTTGGAATAGACCTTCTATTAGTAAGACTGTCCTGATCGATGGAGAATATCAAGTTTTGAAGCGAAAAAACAGATATGCACATTTTGATGAGTTTTTAGCTAAACATCCAAACTGCTGTGAGACCGATCCTGAAGGGGGATATGACACAGCTCCTCCTCGCTTTATAGATAGAATCACAGGCTACGATTCTGGTACGAGAATTCTTCTTGAATTCAACGAAGGATATATATATCCAGACGGTAATATCCTCACTGAAGAAATTCAAATCGTAGATAGACTACAAAACTGTGGCGAATCACGTTGGTAGTTCTAAATTACAAATTTATTTACAACTTTTCTCTTAAAATGCAGAGTAGTTTCTTCTGTCATTAGCACAAAAAGTCACCAATTTATACCTCTATGGTCAAGAAATTAGCTCAGATTTGCCTAACTAATGATAATTCGTCAGCAACTGCACAACCTAGCGCAAATAAAAAAAGTTCCGATAAGATAAAAAAGGTAATAAAATAATCTTGGTAAAGATAGACTAAATTATGAATCAAGACCCTCACCAACGGGATGAAACGCAACTACTTAAATCAGAAGATAGTCGTTTAGCTGCTATAAGACAAAATTCTATATTAAGACGAGTTATTAATATAAATTATTATCTTGTGGGCGCGCTAGAAATATTACTCTTGCTACGCTTTTTATTGCGTCTATTTAGGGCTAATCCAGAGAATCAAATTGCTAATTTTATCTATAGCCTTTCTACTCCTTTTGTCGCCCCTTTCCAGAATCTTTTCCCTGAACCGTTAGAAGGTCTAGAAATTAATACCCTTTTCGCGATCGCGGTTTACGCACTACTAGGATGGCTAGTAGCGCAATTTATCTGGTTAATCTGGAGTCAGGAAGTTTAGTTAATCAGCAAAATGAGCTAACTGCTGACGGACGTAAGCAATATCTTCTATTTTCTCGCCATTTTTAGGCAGAATTCCTAAAGCGCAAAGATCTGCGCCTACCATCAGTTCAACTAGTTCTTGGAAAGAAATTGTCGGTTTCCAGTTCAGTTTTTGATTAACTTTTGTCGGATCTCCAATCAATAGATCTACTTCTGTGGGACGAAGGTAGCGAGGATCAAATTTTACGTAATCTTTCCAATTCAAGTCAACTGATTCAAAGGCGAGGCTGAGAAATTCTTGGACAGAGTGAGTTTCTCCCGTAGCGACAACGTAATCATCTGGTTCATCTTGTTGTAGCATCAGCCACATCGCTTTTACATAGTCTTTTGCATAGCCCCAATCCCGCTTAGATTCTAAGTTACCTAAATAAAGAGTATCTTGTTTTCCTGCGACAATTCGCGCGATCGCGCGGGTAATTTTGCGAGTGACAAAGGTTTCGCCACGACGAGGAGACTCATGGTTAAATAAAATGCCATTACAAGCAAATAAATCATAAGATTCACGGTAATTTATGGTTTGCCAGTGGGCATACACTTTCGCACAAGCATAGGGACTGCGCGGATAAAATTGCGTTGTCTCCTTTTGAGGAATATCCTGAACCTTACCAAACATTTCTGAAGATCCAGCTTGGTAGTAGCGGACTTGATTACTCGTACGCTGTTGGTAATCTCGAATCGCTTCTAATAAACGCAGCGTTCCCATCGCTACAGTATCAACGGTATATTCTGGCGCATCAAAACTAACCCGAACATGGGATTGCGCCCCTAAGTTGTAGATTTCGTGGGGTTGAACTTGTTCCAGCAGACGACGCAGGGTTGTCCCGTCAGTTAAATCGCCGTAGTGGAGGAAAAAACGAGCATCTTCCTTATGAGGGTCAATATATAGATGGTCAATTCTATCTGTATTAAAAGTAGAAGTGCGTCTAATAATACCGTGAACTTCGTAACCCTTTTCTAATAGTAACTCACTCAGATAAGAACCATCTTGACCTGTAATTCCCGTCAGTAAAGCTCGTTTTGGTTGCGTCATTTTTAATTATCTCGCTAAAAATATATCCAATTGCCACAACAAATGAATAGCTAATTTCATACTCTAGCAGATTACTTTGATTTTGTCTTAAACTCCAGAAAATATCACCTTTCAGAATGTTGCAA
Organism: Cyanophyceae cyanobacterium; assembly: GCA_038320005.1. GTDB lineage: Bacteria > Cyanobacteriota > Cyanobacteriia > Cyanobacteriales > SIO1D9 > JBBQDV01. The sequence goes on along the minus strand of JBBQDV010000110.1, from coordinate 2,067 downwards.
AACTCTTGTTGATGAAGAGAGGATAGTGAACCATTCATGCACCAAAGCGGTTTTCCTGAGCATCTATACTAACTTTGCCGACAATATTGATTTATACCCTGAACCAACTCCTCCTCAGCACCAGTAGCCTCTTGTAAATGACTAAAAGAATTTTCCGCCGAATCGCGATCGCTGTTTTCATAAGCTGTCACAAAACTACGAGTAGATGCAGCAGTTTTTTGATACATCTCGATAAAGCCCGTTTGATAAGCCTGAATTTGCTCATCTTCAACCTCAACCGCTTCCATTTGTACCGCAGAGGCTTCCATTGCATCCGCTGCTTGTAACATCGCCTGGGGATCTGTCGTTTTCCCCGCTTCCGTTAGCTCCTTGGCTTGGGTAACAGTATCATTGGCAATACTAATCACCTCATTACATTGATATGCCATCGTATCAACACAACCAAGGAGGGAAAAGCCAACTATTACACTTAGAAATACAATAGCAGGATATCGTTGGGACAAAAACATTCTAGATCTCCACTTCTATTAAGCATCTTTATTCTTGCAAATTTTTGAGTTGATTTACGGTTAGTTAGTGCTATTGTTCATTCATGATTGCTGCTGCGATTGTGAGGATAATCCTTCTTACTTTTTACCCCCTGATCTATGTTCGTATTACTGACTCGTATTCTACTTTGGCTGATCATTGCCATCTTGATCTATGCGGTACTACTTAGACTCCTCCCTCGGTCTCTTCTTGCTGCATTTGGAGGATTAGTTTTATTAGCCCTGTCCATCTTAGCTTTTCTCAATCCCAACTACGAGTTAGTTTCTGGGACTGGGAGCTTTTTCTTAGTACCCTTAACCCCTCTCGGCATATCTTTATTGCTACTTTTAATTAGCCTGTCGTTGAGTAATAAACTCGGCATTAAACCTTCAGGGACAGTTTTTGTCGGACTAGCATTTGTAATTCTACTCATTTCTAGTCTGCCTTTTATCAGCTATCAACTTGCTCAGGTAACAGAAAGGGAAGTTGTTTCTACTCAACTACAACAACGAGAACTAAATCGCAACGACCCCCAGCTACCTGGAGCAATTGTCTTATTAGGAATAGGGACAACAGAGCCAAATTTGCCCTATCGCACCCAAATCCAGATCACAGATAAAGCTGACCGTATTTTTTATGCTGCTGAATTACTCAATCAACAAATCAGGTTAGGTAACGCCCCTTTACTGATAGTTAGTGCTGGTCCCAGGACAGATTTAACTGGAGATGAGGAAAATCGCATTGAAGCTAGAGATATTGCTGTCCTGCTGCGACGCTTAGGAGTGAGAGATAACCAAATTGTCCTTGAAACCCAAGGGGTTGATTTAAGAACTAGTGCAGTGGAAGTGCGAGAAATCTTAGCACAGCGAAGATTACTTGATCAGCCTATCTACCTGGTTACTTCTGCTATCAACGCCCGTCGTGCTGGGCTGACTTTTAATAATTTAGGATTTAAAACTATTATTCGACCCACAGATTTTTATACTTTTCAGTCTGGTGCAGAGCCACAGAGAAGATTAGGAATTAAAGATCTTGTCCCTTCTGCTCAAGCTTTGTTTCTTACTACCGAAATCATTAAAGAGTATTTAGCTTCAATCTACTATTTTCTCCGCGGTTGGTTTTCCCCAACTTTAACGTGACATACTCCTACACGAACCCTAACGGGTACGGGTATGGAGTAGGCTTCCAACAGCCCGATGAAGGGTATGAAGGATTTCTTTCGTGGTACTCTTATCCATAGTTCCGACTATGAAAAGCTTCCCACTACGGCGTTTTATACTGGGGAAAATGTCCAACCCCAGTCTTTTCAAATTAATCGCAGCATTAATGTCACGGTCAACCATCAAAGATTCCTGCTCATCCCAATAGTCTCTGATACTGCAATCGGTGAAAATCACCTCATCCCGATAACTGAGAATCATTGAGGTGTAAGCAGGGTTTTTTGAAATGACTACTGATCCAGCTTTTTCGGCTATGTATTTCAGTGTCTTGAAAAAGTTACCAAACGCAGCATCAGACCAAGACTTATTCAGTCCAGAT
>JBBQDV010000109.1:0-9707 GCA_038320005.1 Cyanophyceae cyanobacterium | reverse complement strand
TTCGTTGAGTTCGAGTTTAGCTTGCTCAATTCCAGCAACATCCCCGAAGGTGACTTGGGTTTGAGGTTCCATTTGTACTTTCGCTTTCGATTTACCAAAGTTCATGGCTTGAGAACCAGGACCACTTTGAGCGCGACGCAGAAGGAAGAATAAACCAACTAATAATAATACGGGGAAGAAGAGGCTACTTAAGGCTCTAAACCAGAAGTTGTCATCGCTTTGACGTAGAACGTCAATATCCACGTTATTTTGACGTAGAATATCAACCAGTTGAGGGTCGTTGAGGAGGTTGACCATGACTTGGCTACCATCTTGAGGGGTGGCGACAGCTTGAGTACGGTCTGCACTAAGCTTAACAATCGCCACATCTCCTGCTTCTACTCTTTGGATAAATTCGCTATACTTCCAAGTCTCACGACTTTGGGGTTGTTGATCTAAAAATGCTGTTGCTAAAGCGATAACAACAATTGCTAATAATGCATATAGTCCAGCGTTACGCCATTTTTTATTTTTATTCACAGAAGTCTCCTAACTGAGTTAGAACTTTATTTTATTTAGCTCATATTAACTTATGTTAACGTCTCTCAGGAAATATTGACCAGTTTACTTGGTAATGATATCCGCCTATCTTTATTGGTGATTTTGATTGTGCTAGGTGAGATATTTCTTGTGTAATTCACTGAGGGCATAGTGTTGGGGCTTGTAGACGAGTTGCTTGTTTGAGGTGATGACGGTGTGAATGGGGATGATTTCAAAAACGCTATTGGTATAGGCGATTAGATCAAATGTTTCAATTAGCTCGCTTGTCCAGGGGGTTTCGTTAACTTGGGCTAAGTTTTTTAGTAATCGCGATCGCGCTATCCCAGGTAAAATGTTTCCCAAAGGTGGAGTCCACCATTTTCCATCCTTCCATCCCCAAAGATTTCCAGTCGTTGTTTCTAACCAGTTTCCTTCTGCATCGGTTAAAATCGCTTCTTGGGCAGCATGTTCTTGTGCTTGTTTCTTTGCTAACCAACAAGTGAGATAATTTCCTGTCTTTTGCTGTGGTAGTGTGCGCTGATAGATATCTACAGGAGCAACCCAAGCCTTTATCCCCTCTTGCTGCTGTTTCGCCAAGTTTGGGGGTAAACTGCGCCCAATCAGCCATTCTCGCCCATCTGGAAAGATTGTCAGGCGGAGTATTGGAGAGTCTGAAGCTAAAAATAATGCTCCCCTACGCACATTCTTCCAGTTCGGAAATTGCCAGCCTAAATCATTACAATTAGTAGCAAGGCGTTGACAATGAGCATCCCATTGTGTTAAAGGATGATCTAAAGATTTCTCATAAACTCGCAAAGTAGTAAAAATAGTTGCACCGTAAAGTAACCCAGGCTCATCAATAGCTAGTTCTAGGGTGTCTTTTGCGACTATTTCACCATTGAACCAAAACATCAAGAGCGATCCAAATTACGCGGATCAAGGGCATCTCGCAAACCATCCCCCAATACATTAAAGGCTAACACTGTTAAGACAATCAGTAAGGCTGGAGGCCAAATTAACCAGGGTTGAAGCACTAAAATCGAAGCATTTGTTGCCAAGGATAACAGATTTCCCCAACTCGGATCAGGTTGTTGAATCCCTAAACCAATGAGACTGAGGACAGATTCCGCGATAATAAAACTAGGAACAGCTAAAGTTGCGGAAATAACCACATAGGTCGCAGTCTGGGGTAAGACATGACGGACAATAATCCGCCCAGGACTTGCGCCAATCGCCCTTGCTGCGGTGACAAACTCCCGTTCCTTAATGGAAAGTACTTGTCCACGAATGACTCTCGCTAGTCCTGCCCAACTAATGAAAGAAGTAATTAAAATAATTAACAGGAATCGCTGTGCGCTAGTGAGACTTGGGGGTAAGACCGCAGCTAAAGCCACTAAGAGATAAATACTAGGAATTGTCATCAGCACTTCAACAAAGCGCATTGTCACCCCATCAACTGCACCGCCAAAGAAGCCCGATATCCCCCCGATAAGCAAGCCCAAGGGGAAAGAAATCATAATTCCGACTAAACCAATAAAGAGACTAATTCTCCCCCCATAGACGAGGCGACTGAACTGATCTCGCCCTTGTTCATCCGTACCGAGAAGATTAAGTCTTCCTTCTCCCATTGTTCCAAATAGATGACGATTCCATTCAATCCCTGGTAATATTTCTACTTCGTCAAAAGTGGGAGGAAGGGGTAACTTGAGGTTAAAAAGAAGATAGGAATCACCTGGGGGAAATAGAACAATTGGTGATGGTTCACTTATATCAATTCTGAGAGCGCGATCGCCTGTTTCTAAATCTGTAGCACCTAAAGTTGTCGGATAAACATGAGGACCAATCCAGCGTCCCTCTTCTGTACGCCAATAAATTTCCGTAGGTGGTAAAAGCGAACCCTCTAGCTGAGAAGCATAAGGATCATAAGGTGCGACAAAATCAGCGAAAATTGCCGATAAATAGAAAATAATTAAAACTATTGCCCCAAAACGCGCTAAATTATTTCTCTTAAGTTTTCGCCACCAGTTCATATTTTAGTAATCCCGTTAAAAGATCGTCCTGACTACAAGACCTTTTGTAACAACTCTCGTTTTTCTTCTTCTGTCCTCTCATGTTCAACGACAAAGACATTAGAGTAAAGGTTAGCAATAATTTGCTTTCCTTGCTGAGTCAGTGAGAGATAACGTAGCGCATCCTGAATATAAGGGAAGACTCCATTCCAATAAAACTTAGAATAGTTACGACGTAAATCCCCAGGATTCTTGTAACCCAAAGCTTTATTAACCCCAGTCTCTTCAAATTCGTAATATAAAGAGCTAATTTTTTTGAGATAACGAGGATCACTTAATTGACCAATAAGGTCAGAAGAACGAATTAAGCCAGGATAATTATCCGTTGCTTTGTGGTCGTCTTGATTGGGAACAGGAAAACGAGTCAGTTCAATATTACACTTGATAAACTCAGCATCAATCAGTTTATGACCTCCGAAACGTTCATCAATAAATAATTTACCTCGATCTACATGATAAGGGGTCAAAGCAGCATCCGTAGAACCCGCAGGGACGTGAACCATTTCACCATCTTTACCAGTAGCATAAAGCCTTTCTAGTTCTTGATCTTGGCGACAAACTCCTTTAACGTAACCGATATCGTGACAAGCAACGGAGATAATAAAATGTAGCCAATCTTCGCAAGAAACTCCCCCTTCACGAATATGCTTTCCGCGTAGAATCTCTTGTCCTACTAAGGTAACTAAGATCGAGTGTTCCACGTTATGATACAAAGCATCGCTGTTGGCAATATTTTCCATTGCCATACTACCAGCCCAAGCAATTATTTCTTCATAGGCTTTGTTATAACCTCCGTAAGTACGGCGATAGCCTTCTCTGAGTTCTTCAACAAAAGCGTCAATTAAAATTTCCGTGGCATTAAACATTTTGATAGTAGCTTTTTTGGGTATTAGGTTTTACCGTGAGCAATCAAGTTAGTTTTTCTCACTCTTACTTACTAGAATGCAACAATTTGCGCCTTTTTATGCTGTAATTTATCAAATATATGTGTGTTTCTTATCACAAGCTCTTACCTATTTCCCGATTAGTCGGACTGCACCAATTCCTCCAAAATATAGCATTAGCACTGCTCCAGCTAAGAGAGATTGGGTGAGAGGGTCTGTGGAAGGGGTTAAAATCGCACCAAGAATTACTGCACCGAGAATAACATAACGCCAACTCGCAAGCATTTGTCCCGATGAAACAATTCCTAAGACTCCTAAGATAAACTGAATAATCGGAATCTGGAAAGCTAGTCCAGTCAAAAAGAGTAAGGACAGCACAAATTCAAAATAACGTTCAATTGACCATTGTTGTTCAACTACATCCGCACCGTAGTTAATGAAAAAGTTAAGCGCAGCTGGAACAAGGGCAAAATAAGAAAAAGCTAGTCCAACAAAAAAGAGAATACTAGAACCAAACACTATAGGCGCAAGCATTCTCCGTTCACGACGAGTTAAGCCTGGAACGACAAATTGAATAATCTGATAGAGGATAAAGGGACTAGAGATAACTAAGCCAGTATATCCTGCAACTTTGATGGAAACAAAGAAAAATTCGCCTGGAGCAAGCTGTAAGAATTTTACCCCCTGGGCTGGAACTTCTAAAGCTCTTACTAAAGGACGGACAAAAATAAAACACGCGATCGCGCCCATAACAACCACAATGAGAGAATAGAAGATCCGCATCCGCAACTCTTCTAAATGGTCGAAAAGGTTCATCTCAACTTCATCAGGGCTTTCATTGAGGAAAGTATCCTGGTTTTGTTCTGGGGGAGTTTCTAATTTTGGAGAAGACATTATGGCTTAGGGGGCTACACTCAAAAACTACTTCTTATTTTAGTTAATCGAGAATTGTGGATGATCATGAAAAGTGACCAAAGGCTTTTGTTTGGCTGATTTCCTTGATCTTACCCTGATCAACCAGTTCTATTTCTGGAGTTGCCGTAATTTGACCAATAACAGCAGCATCATGACCAATCTGTTGCACAAGAGTATCAGCAATATCTGCCTTTAAACACAAAACCAGTTCAAAATCTTCACCACCATATAACGCCCATTCTAAAGCTTGTTGAGAAGATATTTTTTCCCTCCAACTCTCAGCTATGGGAATCTGTTGCGCTTCAATCGTTGCGCCCACCCCACTTTCGCGACAGATTTGCACCACAGCATCCGCCAACCCATCACTACTATCCATCCCTGAAACTCTAGTTTCTCCAGCAAATTCTCGCAGTTTTTCCACTACGTCCAAACGAGGCTTAGGTCTTTGGTGAGCCTTAATCAGGTAATCCCTCTCATTTTCCGTAAGAGCTTGCCCTTCCTGGGGGTTTAGGAGTAGTTCTAGCCCTGCTCGCGATGCCCCATGCACCCCCGTCACCATAATTACATCCCCAGGTTGAGCGGTAGTGCGTCTAATAACCTGATGGGGGGAAACTTCCCCTAACGCCGTAATACTTACTGTCACCACCCCAGAACCGCAGACATCCCCACCAATTAAAGGCGTGTGATAGGTTTCTAAGCACAGGGAAAGCCCCTGATATAACCTTTCTACCCAATCTAGTTCGACATCTCCTCGCAGTCCCAAACAGACCGTTAAACCCACAGGAGTTGCGCCCATAGCTGCCAAATCAGAGAGATTCGCTGCTGCTGCACGCCAACCCACATCTTCTGGAGAGGTAGTAAGATTACTAAAATGAACCTCATCCACTAGCATATCTGTGGTTACGACTAACTGCTTCTGAGGATTAATGCTAATAACTGCGCCATCATCCCCAACAATTTCAGGAGGACAAAATTTTTGCAGTCGTTTCAGTAAACCTTGTTCACCGATATCTTTAATTTGCATATATTTAGATATGGGTAAGGACACAGCATTGCTGTGTCCCTACAATCATTGACAATACCGACAATTTATTCAGGTTGTTCTAAATTCTCCTCTCCCTTCACAACCGTTGCGGAAATAATTTTGTCTCCTTCCTCAATCTTGTCTAATGTCTTCTCCCCTTCCACCGCATAGCCGAAAACAGAATAGCGACCATCTAAAACATTAAAGCCAGGAGGAGTAAGTTCATTATCAAGAAGAAGGAAAAAGAATTGCGAAGACCCACCATTTGGATCATTTCCAGGACGGGCTAAGGCTAAAGTACCGTAAGCAGAAAAGGGAAGGACAGGCTGTTCTTGGTATAGCCCTGCATCTTCCAGGGTAATACCATAAATAGGTTCTTCTTCCCCTTCGACCAAAATTTCCATCGGAATAGCGCGATATTCCCCTGTATTGGAATCAGTAAAACCCACTTTTTCCCCAGGAGGGTCGCCAGCTTGGAGGACATAAGCATTTTCAGCGCGAATAAATTCTAGACCATCATAAAAGCCTCTTTGCACTAAATCCACAAAGTTTCCCGCATTCACAGGTGCGCTATAACCATCCACGACAACGGTAACATTCCCCTTGCTAGTTTCCATGTTAATTGTGGCTCTCCCTTTCAGTTGAGGGAGGTGGGAATATTCCTCTGGGACTTCAAAGGGAAAGTCTGTCACCATCAATTCTTCTAGTTCCCCTATTTTTCTTAAAGCAGACCGTCTTTCTAACCAAATATTCTCTTTATCTTTATTTTCTGTAGCTTCCTGTAAATCATTAATTTCTGCTTCAATTTCAGCGACCAAAGTTCCTGCTTGGGCTTTTCGTTCATCAGGAACAGTTGCTAAGAGTTTATCCTGACGAGAATCAAGAATACGTTTAGCTGTTTTGAGGTCACTGCTAATTGGACTCCAGCGTTTACTTCGCAGTTGAAGGGCGATATCTTCTATGCTTTGCTGTAGTTGACGGGCTGTTTCATTTTCGATGGGAAGGGCGTACATCAACAGAGAATTAGGATCACTAATTGGGTTTCCTGTTGGTAAGCTACTAGTGCGTTTCGGTTGACCATCACCCAAGTCCCACCAAGCAGAACTCAGACCGAGGGAAAGGGTTGCGAGTAGAATTCCCAAGATACTGGTTTTGAGAAGGCGTTTATACCAATTTCTCCAATCTTTTTTTGTAGGTGTCATAAAAATATATTTTGTTGTTCCTTCAACTTTAAGCTTGACGCACTTTTAGCAAGAAATCCAAAATTCGAGTTTCCACCGCGAAAGTAGTTATTTTTTGCTCAATAGTCTTTTCCTTTATCATCTTGCCATTTACTTGTAGAGTTGAGGCAATTTTTGCCTATTCATACCCAATAGATAACCGCAGAGATTTGAGTAAGAAAATCCCCGCGGTTATTTTTGTTGTACAACGTAGCTTAGATTTAAAGATTAAGGAAATCTACTTAAACAGCTAATGGATGTCTCCCTTCCGTTTCCACGCGGTAGTCAGAACCAACTTGCTTTTTATGTTCCTCTATAACTTGTTCGCTAGGTACACCACCTTTATTGACAATATCTTGATACTGGAAGTAACGAGCATCAGAAGGTAAATCGCTAACAGGGACAAAATTAGTTCCGTCTCCAGTAAGATTAATTTGAGACTCTAGAAGCTCACGGATATAGGCTTTGTTCTCTTGGAAACGAACTGGTTCTGGTAATTCTTTGGGTAATATAGATTCTGGGTCTTTGTTTTCGTGTTTCCGCATCAGGTCACAAGCAAGATGTAGATGTTCAATTTCCATGTTGAGGTGAAGTTCCCATAATTGTTTGATGCGAGGGTCTGTTTCCTCTTGCATAAAGGAATAGTACATATAGCACTCGTTATATTGGTGCATAACCTCCATCTCAAACCAAGACTGATTCGGGTCTAGGAGAGATTCGTAATGGGTGACGTGTTGTTCTTCAATCTGAGCAATTTCCAGATATAATCCTCGCGCTAAGGGATTCATGGGACGATTCCCTGAGTTCATATAGAAGTTCATCGTCTGTTGTTCCGCAGCTACAAGGGTCATAGTGTGCAACAAGGACAAAGGATTAGCTGTTTTGCTATCGGTAGGTTTGCGAACCTCGTCATAGGGGTGGCGGTGTTCCACAGCGGTGGCGCGACCTGGCATGATTTCAGTGTAATCACCAGTAATTCTTGCTGCTTTCTTACCGTCGAGGAGGTCTAAAAGGTTGGCGTAACGGTAAAGGTGATCAAAGTCTTCGAGTAAGCCAAATTCAAAGGCTTGTTTGAGGTAGGGGTCGGGTTCAGTGCGGGCGAGATAAGCGGTGAGGTCAACTGCAACTTGTTCGTAGCCAATAGTAACTTCTAAGTTAGATTCGTTCCCAGGAGTTAGCCAATTTACTGCTTTTTGTTGTTGCTGTTCGATGCGACGGGTCATTGCGAGATAGTTACGGATATCATGGTTGTCGGTATGACGAGCAAATTGGTGGGAGAAGAAGATAGATTCTATTTCCAGTCCATTAAGTGTAATGACGCGAGTACGAGTATAAGGATCAACATCTTGGGAATTATAAGGTTGAATGTTTAGTTCTGACCAGTTCCGCAGTTGCTTATCGATAGCAATGCCTTTTTCGGTAAGGGGATTAAAGCTCATCTTTACACCTTTTTGTTTTAAATTTTTATTAATTCTTTTAAGTTTCAGGCTAAGTAATAACACTGTTATTCGCTGATTATAATTTGAGGATAAATAACGAATTTAGTTCATGTATAGCCTGAATTACTTCTCTTACTTAGGTTAGCGATTTCTTTTTGAAAGCAGCGTCTATCCAATGGTAGGGATAAGTTGTCGATATTGATCTCCCTTGGGCTTAAATTTCGCGATCGCGCATTTAATTCCGCTCAATCATGTTACTTTTGATCCAATATGTTAACTTAGTGAAACTAAGGAGTGGAAAAACAGGAATGGTTCTGCGAAAAATAGGTAAAGCGATTCTTTTTAGCAGTTTATTGGTTAGTAGTTGGGGAAGCCTGCAAATCTCTCAACCTGCTTACGCCCAACTCCCTCAATCTCACGCAGAAAGTTCAAATTCTTTGCCAGAAAGACTTTTCGGAAGATGGCGTGGTGAAGACCCAACGACTCAAGAACCTGTTATCTTAGTTTTCACCTCTACAGGTCAACTTTATATCCTTGCTAATGACCAAGAAAAGAAACCAATTGCAATTAAAATGTGGTACGAAATTGCGGATGGACAAGATAATTTCACTCATCTTGATTTACAAGTCAATTCTCAACAAACAGCCCCAACACTTTTCAAAATTACTCCCCAAGGACAACTACTATTACAGCTTGATGGGGTAAGTCCTGATAATCCTCGTTTAGAAACCCTTGGTTCTACCGCTACCCTATTTGAATTAGTTACTCGTGATGTTACTATTTCCCCAGATAGAGAAGTTGTGACTTTACCAGAACCAGCAACTTCAGCCCCTGTCGCTATCCAATATATCAGCGTTTTAGCCCAAGCCCAACAACGTTATTTTCTCCAAACTGGCTCATTTGCAAGTAGTTTAGAGGAGTTAGGTATTGCAGGAATAATGGAAACCCAACAGTATCGCTACAAGTTAGAACCATTGGGAGATGAAGAAGGTATCGCGATTATGGCTGAACCGAAAGAGTCTGGGATTCAAAGTTATACTGGCGTAGTATTAGCTGCGGAAGATGGGACAGAAAGAGAAACTATTACGGCTATTTGTCAGAGTAATCAGCCTTCAGATATACCTCCAATACCCACTCTTTTAAATGGTCAAATTCAGTGTTCCCCTGACTCAAGTTTGAGAGAATAAAGGCATAACCTTAGCAAAGGAAAGATAACTTGTGGCATATCGAAATCCTGCCCCCACGGTTGATATTATTATTGAACTGGTTGATCGTCCCCATCGCCCGATTATATTGATTGAACGACAAAATGAACCTTATGGTTGGGCTATTCCTGGGGGATTTATTGACTATGGCGAGTCGGTGGAGAATGCAGCTAAACGGGAAGCCCAAGAGGAAGTCAGTCTAGGGGTTGAGTTAGTTGAACAATTCCATGTTTACTCTGATCCGAAACGAGATCCCCGTAAGCATACCCTAAGTATTGTCTTTCTCGCTACTGCAACGGGAACACCTAAAGCAACCAGTGATGCGAAAAGTTTGAAAATATTCAATCCTTGGGAAGTTCCGAGTAATCTTTGCTTTGACCATGATCAGATTCTCAGGGATTACTGGCACTATCGCAACTATAATATTAGACC
>JBBQDV010000108.1:0-9709 GCA_038320005.1 Cyanophyceae cyanobacterium | reverse complement strand
AGCAGAACAACCAGAATTGGCGAAAAAAGTACGGTCTTATGCCCTCGTCATTGGACTAATTGATTTTGTCCTCATTGTGACGGCGTTTTACCGCGATTATGACTTTGCTAATCCTAATTTACAGTTAGTAGAAAGCTATAGTTGGATACCCCAAATAGGTTTTAATTGGTCAGTGGGGGCGGATGGCTTATCTATGCCTCTAATTATTCTCACTGGCTTTATTACAACTCTTGCAGCTTTAGCAGCTTGGCCTGTCACCCTAAAACCAAGATTATTTTTCTTCTTGTTATTGTCGATGTATGGCGCGCAAGTTGCCGTCTTCGCCGTACAGGATCTCTTACTATTTTTCCTTGTCTGGGAATTAGAGTTAATTCCGGTTTATCTGCTGCTATCGATTTGGGGTGGTAAGAAACGCTTATATGCAGCCACTAAGTTTATTCTCTACACCGCAGGGGGTTCACTTTTTATACTGGTTGCAGCCTTAAGCATGGCATTTTATGGGGGTGTAGTCACTTTCGACATGACCGCGATCGCGAACAAAGATATGGCATTTAACTTCCAACTATGGATGTATGCTGCTTTCTTCATCGCCTACGCAGTCAAACTCCCCGTATTCCCCCTCCATACCTGGCTACCCGATGCCCACGGCGAAGCCACAGCCCCCGTCCATATGCTCCTTGCGGGTATTTTGTTAAAAATGGGGGGTTATGCCCTCATTCGTATGAATGCAGGGATGCTACCAGACGCTCACGCCTTTTTTGCCCCTGTCTTAATCATCCTTGGGGTTGTCAATATTCTCTATGCTGCCCTAACTGCTTTCGCCCAACGCAACCTAAAGCGGAAGATTGCCTATTCCTCTATTTCCCACATGGGCTTTGTCTTAATTGGGATCGCCTCCTTCACCGACTTAGGTATGAGTGGCGCAGTTTTACAGATGGTATCTCACGGACTAATTGGCGCAAGTCTCTTCTTCCTTGTCGGGGCAACCTATGACCGTACTCACACCCTGATGTTAGATGAAATGGGTGGTATCGGGCAGAGTATGAAGAAGATCTTCGCCATGTGGACAACCTGTTCTATGGCTTCCCTCGCCTTACCTGGGATGAGTGGCTTCGTAGCGGAGTTAATGATTTTTGTCGGTTTTGCCACCAGTGATGCCTATAATTCCACCTTCAAGGTAATTATGGTTTTCCTCGCAGCGGTAGGTGTTATTCTCACCCCTATTTACCTCTTATCGAATCTCCGTGAACTTTTCTATGGTAAAGAAAACAAAGAGTTAGTAGCTCACGAAAAGTTAGTAGATGCTGAACCGCGAGAAATCTTTATCATCGCCTGTTTGTTAGTTCCCATCATTGGGATTGGTTTATATCCAAAAATCCTCACCCAAATTTATGATGCAACCACAGTGCAATTAACCGCCAAGTTACGGGCTTCAGTCCCTTCTTTGGTTGAGTCTGCTACGGTGGCGAAAGGAAAGGAGACGCTTCTTTCTGCTACTACAACTGTTGCACCAAAGATTGATTAAGGGTTAACTTTCAATATATTCAAGAGAGTGGAGGCGTAGTTAGCTACGTCTCTATTTTTATCTGACTCAAGAACTTGAGTTATTATTTGGAAAAAGTATCATGGCTAAAGTAATTGATGAAAAACTACAGCAGCAGTTAGCAAAGGCTCGCTCTAACTATGAAACTTCTCAACTTGTAGACCCTCATGTATTATTTGCAACTTTTGACGAAGTGGAAGATAAATTAAATATCACTCTTACAAACTCAACATCTTTTGCTGTTCCAAGAAAATTGTTGCAAGGATTAAGTGATGCCAATCCTCAACAAGTTAAGCAAATTGAAGTCACCCCTTTACAGGACGGAGTATTCTGGGAAGAACTTGATGTTCATATTAACATTCCTGCCTTACTGCAAGGTGTTTTTGGGACAAAAGCTTGGATGAATATGGTGAGAAAGGAAATTAGCAAGTTAGGAGGACAATCAAAGTCTAATGCTAAAGTTGAAGCTGCCCGTGAAAATGGTAAAAAAGGTGGAAGACCTCGCACTAAAAAAACAACAGAGAGTTAATTTTCTCTATCCAAAAATTCAATATGCCATTCCTCACTACACTCAGCAATTGCTGTAGCTCTCGAACACAAATTATAAATATTTTTAGCGGAGAGATTTAAATCGATGTATTTGCCATTTTTTAGCTTTTTAGATGATCTAAACTTTGTTTGATCGCTGCTAATGAAATGAGATAATTCTTCTTCAATTTCTTCAAATTTTCTTTTTTCTTTTAAGTAAATTTCATTAAGGGTTATTTCTAGCACATCGCGCCAAGTCTTAACGGCATAAGTCTCTTCAAATATTATTACAGACTTTGGTTTACGACCTGTAACACCATTATAAGAATCTTTGGATAAGTTATTCTTATCACCGAAGTAAGGATATACATCTAGTAATTTTACTGATAAAACTTTTGTCCTTGTTTCTATATCTTCTCCTCGCCAAGATTGAAGATTACTGAAGTATTTATTCAATTCAAGATGGCTATTCATAAATTCTTTTTTCTTCTTGTGAAATGGATCATTACGAAGTTCTGAATTGTAAGCTGTAAGAGTTAAATTACCAAGAGTGTGTAGATAAAGACTATGTATTTTATCCCATTCATTACCTAGTAATTTTTTCCATTCTTCACTTAACGTCTGAGGCATAATATGCTCAATTGTCAACCCCTGGAGAGAAACAATCTCTTTGTGTTCAAAAGATTCTTCCAATATTGATAAAATGAGTTTTGCCTTTGATTTGCCACTTGATCTCTTACTATAAAGTTGCAAAACAGCTAATTCGTCTTTAACCTGTTCATCAGTCGGATAATTTTGGGTTTGGAGAATTGACTTGATATTATCTACGAAGCGACTTTTTTTTAAGCTAGTTCCTTTGATAGCTTGTGAGTATAACGTAATAAAAATTCTATTTAGTCCTTGTGTTGGAATTTTGCAAATGAAACGACGGATAACAAAATTTTCTAAAATATCAAAAACTTCGAGAAATTCTTCCAAACTAAGCACATTCGCACGATAATCATCATAGCAACTCAAAATAAATGGATATATCACGGAAACATCTGAGCTTTTTATTCTATTAAGATGTTTTTTTATTTCTATTCTATCCTCATGAGTTGGCTCTAGAAATCGATAATAATACTGAGAAAATTTATGGAGATCATTTAAATAAGTTAGTGCATTATCATTAGTAACTAAAGATTTAAAACTTATATATATATCGCTTTTTCTGACCTGTGCGCCTTTCCTTGATAAATAGTGCCGAAGGAACTCTGTTAAATGAATATTCAAACTTTCCTCCATTGGTTTCCATTTTTGGTTGTAGATGACTTCTTGCTGATCCTTATCAATTTTCATGAATAGATAATTGCGAATTAAATCAGCTTGTGTTAATTCGCGACCTTTTGCATTCAAACTCTCAAAAATAAGATATGGGTCATCATCTTTATCGAGAGTGACAGCAATTAGAGATAAACGAGCAAAAATTGTTAACTTAAGTTTTTCCAGAAACTGTTGATTTGCCTTGATTTTCCTCGAAAAGAAATTAAAACATTGACCAATAGAACTTGATACTTCAATTTCATTAAAATCGATGAGTTTCATGAAATCATCCCGATCTACTTGAGTGGGAATAAGCTTATATTTTTCTTCTCCTTTTTTGAATTGATTAGTCAGGAATTTATGTTCTAGTTCTGCTGCCAATTCTTCACATTCTATTTCCTTAGCGCGATTTCTCATAATAGACAGCAAGATCAATATTGTTGTTAGCCTTTGCTGACCATCTATTACTAGGGACTTGGGGACTTTCCCTAGTGAAGTTTCTAAATCTGTTGTCATAACAACACCAAGAAAATGAGTTTTAGGGTCGGAGTTATCCTCAATATTTAGTAAATCTTTAATATCATCCCAAAATGTTTGCCATTCAGTTTTTGTCCAGCTATATGATCTTTGAAATAGAGGAATTATATACTGACGATCATGAGTAAGAATTTCTTGGATTGTGATTTTGTTGGCTTGCATTAAATAATTTAGGAAATCATGACGGGTTATAACCAAGTATTATAAAATATAAAGCCATTACGTCGTTTAAATTTTGAAGAAGCTCTTAAAGACTTAGAATCAGAGTGATCACTAAATATTTACTTTTTCTATTCCTTACTTATAATTTCAGATGAGTTCGTTAAAACTATTGACTTTTGATCTGGAAATTTAGCTACCAGTTGAAGTTCTCCCCCCATCGCTTCGATATAAGTTCTGAGAGTAGATATGGACAAGTTTGGTCTATTTTCTAAGCGCGATATCCCATGCTGACGCATCTCTAACCTTTTAGCTAGTTCCTCTTAAGTTAGTCCCCTCGCTTTGCGGAGATTCTGCAAAGTTAGATATTCAGCCCGTAATTCATCCGCCCGTGACTCGATCTTTTCACGCCGTTCTACAGGTAAGGTATTAAAAATTTCATTTACATCTTTAGGCATTTTTCATTTCTCCTGATTCTTCAAATCATTGAGATGGGATTGAATAGAATGAATCGCCTAAAATACTCCCACAGATGTTGCTTCAGTTATCACTCGCTTTTTTTGTCCCTGTTTTAAAGCTTCAAGAGGAGTCAAATTATCTAAATAAGGGTTAGGGCTGACTAACCAATTCAGTTTAGCGAAATCAGAAACTTGTAGCGTTTTTAGCACTGCTGGTAAGCCTTCCACAACACCATCAGAACCTTCTGGATCAAATTGCCATAGGGGAAAGTGGTAAACTCCATTATCTCGTACTCCCAATAAAGTGGATTTCTTTAAGCGATCATGGGGGGTTTGACGAGTTGTTCCTAAGAGTTTCGCTACCTGGGAAGCCGTAAGGCTATTTTTCAGTAACTCCCTACGTCGTTGAAAATAACGAAATAAAGATTCTATCTCTAACTTGATTTTTTCAGCTTCAGTCCAGGTGCGTATAGTTTCAGCCAAGTTGTCTTCTTCTGAAGAGTGTGTAGAGTTTTGGGAGTTAAACACCTTTTTTAGCCCCTGAGTGAGTAGTTCCTGCTCCTTTGGACTCAAGTTTTGTAATAACTGGTCTAATTGTGGGTCAATAGTGACAGACATAGCTCCTTCTTTATCAATGTAAGAGATGTCAACCTACTTTTAGTTTGGCGTAGAGCGTAAGAGATGTCAAGTCAACAAGAAATATTAATTATTTCAGAGTGAGAGATGGGTCAAGAGAACAGAAAACAAACGCGATAACCTTCTTTTCGAAACGCTGCGAGAACGCTTTAGCATAGCGATCGCGATATTCTCTAGTATTTCTATGGGTTAAACTATCTTTGAGGGTGACTGTTTTAGCTAAGGTTAAAACAGATGAAACCCTTTCTCACCCATGAACCTGTCAAAATGCAACGATTTACTCTTTTCATTCTTCTAACCCTGATTCTATTTCCTCTCAATGCTTGCCAAAATAAAGCAGAACCCGAAATCCAAGAAAAACCCACTCTAGAAAAACAAGCCGAACAATTCCCTGCTATAGATAAAGTTCGTGATGGGGTTAAAGAGGGATTAGATCAATCAGAACAACGTACGGACAATGCTGAATCCGAAATTTCTAATCCTAGCCAAGAAGATTAAGATTAGGATTTTTATGGTTCGTCAACCTTGAATTCTTATTATTCTGTCATCATTTGCTTTTTCTCCTTCTTAAGATTCCTTGTTCCCACTGCTGCGAGTTCTGCGTCCATTAGGGTTCGTCCTGTAGCTGCAAGATAAACGTCATCGAGGCTAGGACGAGATTGGGATAAACTGAAAGTCGGTAAGCCAGCTTGGGAGAGGGAATGCTCAATTTTACTTAAGATATTCTCTTCTTGTTGGACGACTAAGTTAAGAGAATTACCTTGGGATTCATTAACAATTACTTCGTTGACAAATCCGAGAGAAGTTAATATTTCCTTGGCTTTATGGGCTTCTGCTAATTCTGCAAATTCCCGAATGCGGAGGGTAACGCGATCGCCTCCTAAGCGATCTTTTAGTTGCGAGGGCGTTCCTTGAGCAATAACTTCACCACGATCTATAATTGCGAGGCGATCTGCTAAGATATCGACTTCTTCTAAGTAATGGCTGGTAATCAATACTGTTGTTCCTGCTTCCTTCAGCTTCCGTAAGAATTCCCATACTAAAGAACGACTTTCGATATCTAAGCCCACGGTTGGTTCATCCAATACTAATACATCGGGTTGATGCAGAAGTCCTGCTGCTAGATCTAGCCGTCGTCGTAACCCACCAGAATAAGTCCCTGTTTTTTGGTCAGCATATTCTTCTAAACCCAAAAGTTGAATCAGTTGTTCAATTCTTTCTTTTCCTGCTTTTCTGGGGAGATGATATAAAGCAGATTGTAGCTGTAGCAGTTCTCTTCCCGTCAAAATCTTATCTAATGCTACCTCTTGAGCGACATATCCGAGTCTCTGGCGGACTTTCTTGGGTTGATCTAGGGCGGAGATACCACAGACTTCTATTTTGCCACTATCGGGCTTGGCAAGGGTACACAAACAGCGAATCGTGGTAGTTTTACCTGCCCCATTCGGACCTAGTAAACCGAATATTTCACCTTGTTGGACTTCTAAGGAGATATTTTTTACTGCTACGACACTTCCATAGCTTTTTTGGAGATTTTCAATAAAAACAGTAACAGTCATATTTAAACTAAGATCTAATATTTGTTGATATAGTCAAGATTTTAACTGTTTCTTACTTAGCAATCCGAATTTAACTCCTTGATATCCCCTGGGGTGCTAAAGTTGGGTGATATTTCCCTTGTCATGGCAAGAAACAGATTGTGGAATGTCAATACAATTTTAATGGTATGGTTGAATTAAAACCTTTGGCACAATTTCTAGAGCCTGAAGTCCGAGTATCATACGAATCTGCGCAAGTGGTGGTTCTACCTATTCCGTTTGAAATGACAACTACTTATCGCAAAGGCTGTTGTCATGGCGCATCCGCGATTCTAACCGCTTCGGAGCAGTTGGAATATTATGATGATGAATTAGAGCGCGAGGTTTGTCGGGAAGTGGGAATTTGTACTCTCGCTCCTATTGCTGATACTCGTCTTCCTGCTACTTGTTCTTCTGAAGAAATGTTAACGATAATTGAGGAGAGGGTATCTCAGTTAATTGCAGATGATAAGTTTGTAATTGCTTTAGGGGGTGAACATAGCATTACTGCTGGAGTTGTCAAGGCTTATCAACAAAAGTTTACTGAGACTTTTACAGTGGTGCAAATTGATGCTCATGGGGATTTGCGCTTTAGTTATGAGGGGTCGATTCATAATCATGCTTGTGTGATGCACCGGATATTCGAGATGGGTTTACCTTCTTTACCTGTGGGGATTCGCAGCATTTGCAAAGAGGAGGCGGACTTAATTCAAGCTCACCAGATTCCAGTAATTTGGGCGCGAGATATTGCGGAAAAGTCGGACTGGATTGAAAACGCGATCGCGCAGATCAAAACCAGCAATGTTTTTATTACTATAGATGTAGACGGTATTGACCCATCCCTAATGCCTGGGGTAGGCACACCTGAACCTGGTGGATTATCTTGGTTTACGCTATTAAAATTTTTACGACGGGTCTTTGAAACTTATAATGTAATCGGTTGTGATGTTACCGAACTTGCCCCCGTAGTTGATTCAGTTGTTTCTCAATTTAGTGCAGCTAAATTAGTCTATAAATTAATAGCCTATCAAGCTATTAGTCAGGGTTGGTTGAAATAGCCCCGATCATCCAAAAAAACTACTGAAGTAAACAACAAAGAATCATAAAAAAGGAACAGAAATGAAAGACTCAACCGAAATAACCTACGCTCCCGATTTTGAAATCCCTGGCGTTGACGCTGAAGTTCATCACCTATCTCGCTACTTAGATCAACAAAAAGCTGTCGCTGTTATTTTCATCTGTAATCATTGTCCTGCGGTCAACAAATATATAGATCGTCTTAAAAATATTCAGAGTCAGTTTGCTAAAGATGGCTTTACCCTAATTGCAATTAACTCTAACGATGCCAGTAAACAGCCAGAAGATAGCCTAGAGAATATGAAAGCTTTTGCTCAGAAGTATGAATTGAACTTCCCCTATCTCTGGGACTCCAGCCAGGATGTCGCCCATGCGTTTAAAGCTAAGACTACCCCTGAAGCCTTTTTAATTGATAAAGAGGCAACAGTACGCTACCAGGGTGCAATTGACGATAATCCTGAAGCTGCGGAGGCAGTTAATACCCCTTACCTGGAAGAAGCGATTGATAATTTATTGCGCGATCGCGAGATCCCCAGGCAAAAAACTGCTCCAGTTGGCTCTTCTATAATTTGGCGCGGTTAAATAGGTAATCCTCGGGGCGAAGGTTATTCGCCCAAACATGAGGGAAGCCACCGTAAATCTTTATCTATTTTGTAACTCAGTTAAGACCTTCTCTAAATCTTCCCTTAGTAAGATTGTCATACGACCATTGTAGGCAATACCTCTGTCAGTTTCGGTCACTTCAACCCAATAAGCAAAGCGATTCCCTAAACGTAGCTGTCCCTGTTGAGCAGCAACTAGAGGTAGATTTTGCCGTCGAGACAGTTCAAGCATCGCAGCAGTTGGGTAAGAGTAAACTACTTCCCCTTGGAGGAAATCTTGATAAATCTCTGTCCCATAGATTAACCGTAACGTTTCCCCGAGTCTTTCGCGCGTAACCCCATTGATTTGGTCATATAAAGAAAATAACTCAGTGCGAATAACCCCTGGGTCGGGTGGTTCAGTGATACGCCCAGGGGGAACAATCGTTGCTTGAAATCTGAAGCGTTGGGCTGGGGTGTTACTGCGCTCAACGACAAGTCTTCCTGGTACAGCAGGTTTCAGGGTTGGGTTAGCTTCCATCCAAGCAGAAACCACTTCTCTCGATTGTCCTGGTAATGCTTGTACAGCTTGGGGGATTAAGGGAGAGAAAATCATTCCCAAACAAAGTAATAATCTGATCCGCAATGGGAACATGGTTAAAAATCTCCAATTAAGGGCAATAAGGTTTGCTCTTATAATAAGATGCCATAGTCCGTGACATACTCCCACCCTGAATCAAAGATTACAGGGTGGGCTTCTTGACTTCGCAATCAAGATTTTCTGCGTTGCACTTATCTAGGTCAAAGACCCCCGACAGTAAGCATTCAGCAGACAGTTTCCTTTCCGACGAGTCCCGCCGTACTTCAATACTATTTAACCCTCGTTGATCAATAATCATCGCAGCAGCTTTATCCCTTGTCGCTTCAAACCCACACTCAGAACAGGAATGTACTCGTACGGACAAATCTTTCTTTCCTGTATGAGTTTGACAGTTAGGACAAATCTGAGAGGTGAACTTATGATCTACTTCTGCAACATAAACATCATTCTTCCACCCCACCCACTTGAGGATATCCCTGAAAGCTCCGAATCCGCCATCAAGCATATGTCTACCCAACATGGCTTTTGCTGTTTTACGGAAGTCAATATCCTCAAGAAAAATCATCTGCGCTTGTTGGCACAATTGATTAGCGGTTTGGAAGTGGAAGTTATGGCGAGAGTTGGCTATTTTGTGATGTAATCTTGCTACTTTAGTTTGGGCTTTGTGGTAATTCTTTGACCTTTTCTTTTTTCTATCCGCTTTACGTTGC
>JBBQDV010000107.1:0-9999 GCA_038320005.1 Cyanophyceae cyanobacterium | reverse complement strand
AGACCGCGCAGAACAGTTAGGATGTCGTTTAGTCGAGTTAGATATTCTCTTTGCAGAATCGGACTATATCACTCTCCATATCCCCAAAACCCCAGAAACAGTCCATCTAATTAACGCGGAAACCATGGCGAAAATGAAGCCTACTGTTCGTATTATTAATTGTTCACGGGGAGGGGTAATTGATGAAGACGCGATCGCGATTGCGATCAGAGAAGGCAAAATTGGTGGGGCTGCGTTAGATGTCTTTGAATCTGAACCACTGGGAGAATCCTTATTGCGAGATGTCGGTAATAATATTGTGCTTACCCCTCATTTAGGAGCTTCTACAGCAGAAGCGCAGGTAAATGTGGCGGTAGATGTTGCCGAACAGATTCGCGATGTCCTCTTAGGTCTTCCTGCCCGTTCTGCGGTGAATATCCCAGGGCTTACCCCCAACGTCATCGAAAAGCTACGCCCTTATATGCAGCTTGCAGAAACTTTGGGTAACTTAGTTGGGCAAATTGCTGGGGGACGGATTGAACAATTAAATGTCGGCTTACAAGGAGAACTGGCTTCAAATCAGGCACAACCTCTAGTGGTCGCAGCTTTAAAAGGGCTACTATCCCAAGCTTTGCGAGAGCGAGTTAATTACGTCAATGCTTCTATTGAGGCAAAAGAACGGGGCATTCGGGTCATAGAAACCCGTGACGAGTCGATTCGCGATTATTCTGGGTCTATCCGTCTAGATGTGCGTGGTTCTCTTGGGGAACATTCCGTCAATGGGGCGTTACTCAGTGATGGCGAAATCCGCATTACTAACGTTGACGGCTTTCCTGTCAATGTTCCCCCAACTAACTATATGCTTTTCACTCTCCACCGAGATATGCCTGGAATCATTGGTAAAATTGGTTCATTATTGGGGAGCTTTAATGTCAATATTGCCAGCATGCAGGTAGGACGCAAAATTGTCCGAGGGGAGGCTGTGATGGTCTTAAGCCTTGATGATCCTTTACCAGAGGGAATTTTGGCAGAAATCATTAAAGTCGCAGGCATTCGAGATGCTTATACCGTAGCTTTATCACTATAGTTCTAGGCTAGGGCGTATAATTTGCGCCCTTAGTTAAGCGATTTGAGATCAGCAGCACATTTATTTTTTATGACAAATCACTGGTGGGAAATTGAAATTTTAGCGGAGATAGGGGCTGAAGATACAATCTTTTGGCGATTAGAATCCTTTGGTTGTCAGGGGATGGTGACGGAAAATAAGCAATCAACTGCTTTGATTCGCACTTATCTACCAGAAGCGGAAACTCAGTCCTTAGATTTATCCGCCCTATCTCTTTGGTTACGTCAAGATGCTTTAATTTCTAATTTTTCCACCCCAAAAGTGCGTTGGCATTTAATCGCTGAGGAAGATTGGGGAAGTACTTGGAAAAAACATTGGCAACCTCAAGAAATTGGTGATGGCTTTTTGATTTATCCTGCTTGGTACACCCCACCTTTAGAATTAGAACGGACATTAATCCGCATTGATCCAGGTTTGGCTTTTGGAACTGGAGTTCATCTTACCACCCAACTCTGTCTAGAAGCAATAGAGATGCGCTTTTTGGATGAGAAGACGAAAGGTTCAACCTTGGCTGATATTGGCTGTGGTTCGGGGATTTTGTCTATCGGGGCATTGAAACTGGGGGCAAAAAAGGTCTATGCAGTGGATACAGACCCTTTAGCAATACGGGCAACTCATGATAACCGTATTTTAAATGATCTTGATGAACAGCAACTCATCGTCGCCCAAGGAAGTATTTCTTATTTAAGTGAAACCCTTTCTACCCCTGTTGATGGTATTTTTTGTAATATCTTGGCTGATCTAATTGTGGATCTAATTCCACAAATGAGTGCGATCTCTCATGAAACAACTTGGGGGGTTTTGAGTGGTATTCTTTTAGAGCAAGTCCCCTTGATTGCGGATATTTTGGAAGAACATGACTGGATTGTCGCAGCACTTTGGAAACGCAAAGAGTGGTGTTGCTTTAATATTCGGCGGTCGTAAGAAATGTTACCATAGCGTTACATTTCATTTTAGACGGCAACGATGACATTTATTCGCTCTTACGTTATTCCCTTTTTTGTAATTGTAACTTTCTTTATTGCTCTAATTGCAGTCAGTGCAAGGATCTTTTTGCCTTCTGATATGGCAGCCCCTGCACCGATTGAAGAGACTGAATCTGCTATTGCGCCAAAAACAGGAACACCAGCAAAAGTACCGCAAGTAAACGCCCCAACTCTACCAACTTCGGGAGGAATTACGCCAAAAATTGGTGGTTAATTCGCTAAGTTGTGAGGGAGTTACTACCAGGATATCGACTTCGAGAAGGTTCAAAGCGAGATCTTCCTTTACTAACGCGCTTAATGGTGAAAACCTACCAAGAGTTTTTTGGTGAAGGGGATTTTTCCCATTTAGGTAATACTGTTACAGGCTATTTTTCTCAGGATACGCCTTTGTGGTGGGTGGAGACAGAAGCAAAAGCAGCAAATCCTGTCGCCTGTTTGTGGTTTGGGAATGCGGTTGATCAAAGAGATGGTAGTCGCTATACTCATATATTCTTGCTGTATGTGAAACCAGCATACCGTCGCCAGGGTATTGGTTCAGCCTTAATGGTATCTGTCCAAGACTGGGCAAAACGCAGAGGGGATTATAAAATTGGCTTACAGGTTTTTTGTGAAAATCAACCTGCAATTAACCTTTATTCTCGTTTAGGGTTTCAAACTAAATCTTATTTAATGGTGAAGCCTTTAGCGGAAACTGAGGAAAATAAGACCAAATAGACGCGATCGCGGTGAAAGTAGTATAATAATTTTGCTATGTATAATGACGATGACATAATCTTACTTGACGACGAGGTAGAAAGCCCTCTTGATCTCATTGAACCAGTGGAGGTAGAAACCTCTCCCCCTGTAGATCCAGAGGCAATGCTTCGCCTGCTTACTTCAAGGGAAACCTCCCAGCGGATGTTATCTGCACGGGCTTTTTGTGAAATTAAAGATCAACGGGCAATTCCCCACCTGATTAATTTACTCACAGATATTTGTCCTCTAGTGCGAGTTAGTGCAGCCTACGGTTTGGGGCGCAATCCTCGTTCAGATGCCGTTGAACCCCTCATAACTCAATTAAATAAAGATTGGAATGGATACGTCCGTAAAGGCATTGTCTGGGCGTTAGGAAATTGTCGCGATCGTCGTTCTCTGAAACCTTTAACCCATGCCTTAAAAACCGATATTTCTGCGGTGCGTCTCTGGGCAGCGAGTTCCTTAGCTCAAATTGCCAGCTTAGACTATGATGATGTCGTTGCTGCTATCCCCCCCCTCATCAACGCAGTCCGCCGTGATCCCGTTGCTGCGGTGCGGAGTAACTGCGCTTGGTCACTAGGACAGCTTTGCCGAGAATTACCCTCAAATGTGGTTTATGCCACCGCCATAGATGCGCTGATTGAAGCCCTGGTGGAAGATGAAGACATGGGTGTGCGCGAAGATGCCAAAGCTGCTATCTTACGCCTTGGCGATCCTGAAGGCTTACAAAGGATTGAGGAGTTGGAGTTTGAAGGCTTGGTCTAAAGGAATTCCCGTATAATTATTAACCTAAACCGTCTGCGTAGCCCCTCCGATAGGAGAAGAGAAAGTTATCTTACTCTCAACTTTGGGTAGCATCCAATAAAACGTACTACCTTTTCCCTCTTCTGATTCTAGCCAAATCTTACCGCCTTGACCCTCAACAATCTTTTTCACTACTGCTAAACCAATACCTGTACTTTCATTTTCTTGAGAGGAAATACTTTGAAACATCTGAAAGATTTTCTGCTGAAATTCTAAGCGGATTCCCTCACCATTATCTTTTATCCAAAATAGCCAAGCTTCCTTTTTTTCACGACAGCCAATTTCAATTTTGCCATTAGGTTTATTAGTAAAACGAATCGCATTACTTAATAAGTTTTGGAACACTTGTTGTAGACGAATTTTTTGAGTAGATAAATAGGGTAACTGGCTCGTAATTTTAATTTCAATATTTTCAGGGGGAGCTAATAGCTCAGTAACTTCCGCTAACAAGATATTACAATCAACTTCTTGCTTTTCTTCCTCTAATCTCCCCAGGCGCGAGTATTGTAAGACACCATCAATCAGAGTGTGCATTTTCTGCACCCGACTCATGAGCAAATCAAGAAATTCTTGTCCTCTCGAATCTAAAACCTGATAATAATCTTCTAATAACCAACTTGCTAAAGAGTTAATTCCTCGTAATGGTGCTTTTAAGTCATGAGATGCTACATAAGCAAAGGCATCTAAATCTTGATTAATTTCTTCAACTTCGAGTAACGTCTCAGCCAAACGAGCTTTTGATGCTTCTTTCTCCTGTATCTCTGCTTCCATTTGCAAGTTCGCTGTTGCTAACTCAGCAGTTCGCTGTTCAACTATTTTCTCTAAGTTTTCTTTATATTCTTGAAGTTCTTTTTGAGCTATTTCCCGTTCTTTTACTTCTATTTCTAAGGCTTGATTAGCTATCTTTAATTCTTCTGGGCTAGGCAAAGCTAAGGCTTGGGGTAATAAGTAAATAAGCTGAAATGCTGTATATGCAGAAACTAAAGCTGTAATTAATTTAGCAAAGCCAGAAAACCAGTAGTCAGGATGCCAGAGTGTCCAAATTTCTAGAGCATGATTTATCCCACAAGAAATAATAAAGGCTGCAAAAAGTAAGAAAATCCAGTTGAAGGGTAAATCTTTACGTTTACGGACAAAAATGAAGAGAAGAATAGGAATAGAAAAATAAGAAATAGCGATTAAACTATTAGAAAATACATGAAGCCTAACTAAATTAGTTTGCCAAAGAAAACAAGATCCATGAGGGAGAAAAGCACCAGTGTCTGAAAGCATATCTACTCTATAGCAACCACTCTAGCAATTTATGGCAACTGGAGAAATTATAACTTAATTTGTAAGGATTCAGGTACAGAGTTGAGGAACTTCCAATCTAAATGGTATTTGCGCGATCGCAATATAAATTACCGCCATCACCCCATCAATCTCAACTCTCAACTGCTGAAATCTAAACTCACACTCCCCCAGTCTGTTCCAGAGCTTCTTGACGCATAAAATTGGACATTGTTTGCAACAATTCTTTTTCGATGAAAGGTTTCGTGAAATAAGCATCTGCGCCTAACTCTTCAGCGAGTTGACGGTGTTTACCCGCACTACGGGAGGTTAACATCGCCACAGGAATATGAGCTAAAGCTGGATCTTGGTGGATCTGACTTAAAAACTCAAACCCATTCATACGGGGCATTTCGATATCACAAATTACTGCGCCGATATCTTTGTTACGCTTTAGCTTTTCGAGGGCTTCTAGACCATCCTGGGCTTGAATAACTTGATATCCAGCTTTTTCTAGGGTGAGGCTGAGGGTTTGACGTAAACTTACTGCATCATCAACCACCATGATTTGCTTTAAAGGAGAACTGGATTTAAGCTGATGTCTAGATGGGGGTAAAGAAGCCTGGGTCTTTCCCGCTAATTTTTCGGGAGTTGGTTTTGATGGTAAGACTAGTTCTGTTGCTCGTTGGGCATCTTCCCCTTGAAAAAAGACTGCTCCATCTATAACTAAAATTAAATTACCGTCTCCTAAGATACTACAGCCACAGACATATTTTGGTGGCGCGATCGCGTTTCCAAGGGGACGAATTACCATCTCTTGATCACCTAATACCGCGTCTACTTCTAATCCTCGCCACTCCCCATCACTTTTAATCAAACAAACAGGGTTTTGTCCAAGGTCATCTTGAGACATATCCTGTCCAGGTATTTTGGGTAACGAGGAATTTTTCCTTAAGTTTGAGTTCAAAGGGGAATAATACTCTACTAAAGACTGTAGTTGACGTACACTAATCACGGCTTTTTCCTTGCCGAAATTCCAGTGGAGGACTTTTTTGCCCTCTAACTGTTTAAACTGGTCAGGTTGGGGCAGCAGTACCCGTTCAATCGTATCGAGAAGCAAGGCATACACCGCTTCCCCTGCTTGGACAACAAGAAGTTTTGCGGTAGTCATAGAAAAGGGAATTTGGAGGACAAAAGTAGTACCCCGTTGCGGGGAAGATTGCACAGTCACAGAACCTTTAAGAGCTTGTAACTGAGAACGGACAATATTTAAGCCAATACCGCGACCAGAAATTTCACTTACCTCTTGAGCAGTAGAAAAGCCTGGTTGGAACAAAACATCTAAGACATCTTGCGAGTCTTCCTCACTGCTGGTTAAAGCTTTTTGTTGAGTAGGTAACAAGTCCATCTCATTCGCTCGACTGATGATTTTTTCCAGGTTTAAACCTTTACCATCATCCCGTACTTCAATAATAGCCTGAGAGCCTTGATAATAGGCATTAATAGCAATTAAACCTTTTTCAGGTTTTCCCTGCTGACGGCGGGCTTCTGGGAGTTCAATGCCATGATCAAAAGCATTGCGAACTAAGTGAAGTAGGGGTTCATACAGTTTTTCCGCGATCGCTTTATCAATTAAAACATCTGTGCCGTGTAACTTAAACTCAACTTTTTTGCCATAAGCTAATGCCATCCGCTCGACCATCTGACTAAAGCGGTTGATAATATTACCAAGGGGCATCATCCGCGCATCTAAAAGGTCATCGCGAACATTCGCCAGAAGCCTTTGCTGTTTTTCTAAACTTTGGTTATTCTGATGTACAACCACATCTAGAGATTCTGCTGCTTCTTGGAGTTGAAACAAGTCATCTAAAGCGGTATGGAGTTGTAGATGTAACTCGGAATATTGATCCATTTCTAAAGAATCAAATTTAGAGAGTTCTACAGTACCTTCAAAACTCGGTAAACCCAAATTTTTCCCTTGAACTTCTGACCACTCTTGTAGTTGATTGAGAGTTTTATGATGGCGTTGAAGATTGCTAAAAAGTTTTTGCACTGCTTGCTTAAGTTGTACTTCCTGCAAAGACTGGCGATTGTGGTTAATTAGCAACTCTCCAGAAAGATGGTTGAGTCTTTCTAAACCTTCTAAATCAACGCGAATATACTGACGGGTTTTAGCCTTTGGCGTGGTCGCAGCAGGATGAGTTTCGAGAACTTCCGCAGACTCTTGGGCTAATGGTTGAGGTTGGGTATTTTCTACAGCGGTGGCTTCAGATTTCACTAAACTATAATCCTCTGCTGTTAAATCTTCTTCGTCCTGGCTTACAAAGATATTTTCTGTTTCAGTTTCAGCAGTTGCACTTCCCCAAATTGTATCGAGTAAGTTACCTTCCGCTTCTATTTCTTCTTCAACAATGGTTTCTGGTTCAATAAAATATTTCTCTAAATTTGATTCAGTCAACCATTGTTTCTCTGAGGAAGAAGCAGGATATTTGCGTGCAACTTTGATAAGTTTTTGAAATTGGCGATCTAAAGCATTAATAACTACAACCTGCTGTTCAGTTTCCGAATTGATGTACTGAAACTTAGCAACGGCGAGGATACTAGCAAGGATATTAACCTGACGAAAAAAGATCAAGTTTTGACGATCGCGCTTTTGTTTGAGATCGCTGAAAACCTCTTTCAACCAGGTTTGCAAGTAATTTAGTTGATCTCGCAAATCTAGAGTTTGAGGAATCAGAGTTGAGAAAGAGAGACTATTTTGCGGAATATTCTGGTGAAGGTGAAACCAACCGAGAATAAAGTGAATCGTTTCCAGATAGGTTTGAACTACATTTTGAGGCAGTTTCTTTTGATCAAGGAAGAGTTCTAAGGCGACTAATTCCTCCTTAAAAGGTGCTGTGTCAGCAGGAGGATTTACTAAGCTTAGAGAACCTTGAAAGTCAGATATAGAAGGATTAGCAAGGCTTTGTAGATGAGAAGAAACTTCTCCTCCTTGTTCGCGATCTCCAGCTAAAACCGCTTCCCTTCCTGCGCGGAGATTAGCTAAAGCAACTTCAGCAATTTTGATAACCTGGTCAGGAGCATTTTCTAAAGCAGAGAGAGTAGTTTGCGCGATCGCGCAAAATCCAGGCAAACCCAAAGATTCCCCTAAGCCAATAAAAACCTCCCCCTGTTCGC
Source organism: Cyanophyceae cyanobacterium (assembly GCA_038320005.1). Classification (GTDB taxonomy): domain Bacteria; phylum Cyanobacteriota; class Cyanobacteriia; order Cyanobacteriales; family SIO1D9; genus JBBQDV01. The sequence goes on along the minus strand of JBBQDV010000107.1, from coordinate 1,923 downwards.
GCAACTTCTGAGCAATTTCTCTGCTGTCCCCAGTCTGCAAACACTGCTCAATTTCATCTAAACGTTGCGCCACACCGATATTAAAAATAGATTCAGCAATATCAAAACCTAACTCCACCGAATTAGGAATATACGCCTCCTCATTGAGAAAATCCCCTAATTTAGCCTCAAGTTTGGCAAAGATATGGTCAGCCCTTTGTTTAATCTCATCTGGGTCAATATAGCTACCAAAAATTTCCGCATTTAGAGGCGTACGCAAACACTCATAACCCTCCAAAAGGAGAGTATAAAGTTCCGAATCAATTTCAACTTCAGGTTTATAAAAAACTCGAAACACACTTTCCAAAGAATGGGCAATATCTTTAATTAAATCTAACTCAACATTAGCTGCCCCACCTTTAATCGTATGAGCTGCACGCATCAAGTTATGAATCTTTGCCGTGCTGCGGTCTTCAGTCAGGTTATATAAATCTTGTTCAATACGCTCTAATAATTCTGGAGCTTCTGCCAGAAAGAAATTGTACCCTTGCTCCAAAATCGTGGGATCACTACTCATTTTCGTTACCAGTTAGAAATTATCTATATCCGCGAATGGCATGCGCTCAAAATTCAAATCAGTAAGGCAGCAACACCCACCTTACCTTTAAATTACGATTTAATCGACTTTGAACTTACCTGTTGTTGTTAGCAGTTCTTGTGCCATATCGAGCAACTCCTTAAAGGATGCAGACATTTGCGTTGATTCCCCTGAAGTTTGGTTTGCCACTTCCGCCACTTCTGTCATCACCTTCGTCACTAACTGCGACTGTTGGGTTTGAACTTGAGTCGCCTGAGTAATGCTTTCGACCAACTGACTAATTTCTGTCGTCGAAGACACAATCTCATTGAGACTTTCTCGGGTTTCATTGACCAAATTAGTTCCTTCCACTACTTGCTGAATACCTTTTTCCATGGTTGCAGCAACTTCCCCTGTCCCTTCTTGAATCTCCTTAACCAGTTCTTCAATCTCCTTAGTCGCTTCTGCTGACTGACGCGAAAGAGAGCGCACTTCTTCCGCAACTACCGCAAAACCTTTACCATATTCCCCTGCACGGGTAGCCTCAATCGCTGCATTCAGGGCAAGAACATTAGTTTGGGTGGCAAAGTTACCAATGAGATTAACCGCCTTAGAAATCTTCTGGGAAGAATCGCTTAAACTCTTAATCTTTTTCGCAGTTTGGGCGACAGTATCACGAATAACTTGAATACTATCTACAGTACGGTTCATTGCTGTATCGCCAGTTTCTACGGTTTGGTTGGCTCTTTGGACTGCAATTTCAACTAATCGGGCATTTTCAACCACGGCGTTAGTTGAGGCAACCATCTGCTCAATTTTATCTAAAGCTTGAGCAATATCCTGGGATTGTTCTCGGGCTGAAGTGGTCAGTCCACCAATGGCAGCATCACTATTATTAGAAGTAAGGGCGACTTGTTCCGCAGCTTTCTGTACCTGTCTAACCAATTTCCGCAGAGATTCCAGAGTATTGTTATAAGCATCGGCAATCGTCCCAACCACATCTTCCGTAACGGGAGCGCGTACCGTCAAATCTCCATCCAAAGCAGGACGCACTGCCCGTAATAGTTGTACAGCCCGCATTTCAATTTCTTCTTTTGCCTGTTTTTCCCGTTGGGCTGAGGCTTCCAGTTGAGTTGATTGAGTTTGCAGTTCTTTTAAGTATTCTGCTTGTTGAATAGCAATCCCAATTTGGTTAGCTACTTGGCGCAACAGTTCTACTTCATAGTTTTCCCAATGTCGCGGTTTTTTATTGTCAAAGGCGGAGAGTAAGCCCCAGAGTTGATCTCCTTTGAAAATTGCTACAACCACACAAGCTTTAACATGGAACATTTCTAAAGCTTCAACATGGCAATCCGTCAAATCAGCAT
>JBBQDV010000106.1:0-10242 GCA_038320005.1 Cyanophyceae cyanobacterium | reverse complement strand
TAAGCGCGATCGTGAATCTGCGAAAGTAGGGGTAAAATATCCCGTTCCTGAATTGGGGTGGGAGTGCGCCAGTCAATTTCATCCCCCCAAACCACGTTCTTTAACGCCTCAACCACCGCCTTTAAGCGATTTGGACTTTCGGGGTGTAATCGTCCCGTCAAGTGCTGAAGAAACTCTTCTGAGTAAATAACTGTAACCATGAAAATATGCTCCAATTTTAAAATAAGATTTAGTCAAAAAACTCTTATTTTGCCTCAATGAGTTGTAAACTAAGCTAAAGTTTTGCTCAAAAAAGATAGTGTGAGGAAAAGAGAATGAGAAATCTAACGAAAAGTTTATCTCTAATATTAGGAGTCACTTTAGCTTTCTACGCCAAGCCTGTTTTAGCCCAAGCTGCTTATGGAAGTTACCTGGGAGTCGGGGGTACTCTTGGTTTAAGCACAGATAGTAACAGCGATGGAAGACAACTTGGAGGCGTAGTAGCAGCCCGCTACAAATTGCTAAAACTGCCTTTTTCCCTCCGAGTTCAAGGATTAGTAGGTTCTGGAACTGCGGTTGTTCCCACCGTCTCCTATGATTATCCTCTCAACTGGCAAACTGATGTTTATCTGGGTGCGGGTTTAGCCTTTGGGAGTGGTGAAACTCCTTCTCCAGTGGGAGATACAGTCAGTTTAGCAATTCAGCCTGGGATTGATTACATGGTTCCCAATAGTGATTTAGTTTACTTTGGTAACGCCATTATTGCCTTCGATGCTTACCGTGACGGTGGTGGAACAGCGGTTTCAGTTCAGGGAGGTGTGGGTTTACAGTTTTAACTCCTTCCCTGATTTAAAAGCTAACCGCCTTGTATTTTCAGAACAATATATTGAATTGCTGCTAATTTCTGAGCAACTTCACCTTTTAACAGCAATTCTTCCGCCTTACTAAACCCTTGCGCCAAATCAGCAACTACGCCAAAACGCCAGAGATAAAAGCCTCCATTATAAATAGCGGAGGACATCAACTCATTTTTTTTACCGTTAATCAAGTCCTGTAACTGTTGAATAATGGTTTCAGGAACTAAGGGAACATCCTTATCCGCAAAACCCCAATCACGGGGATGAAGATGTAAGCGTTCTAAACCTTGGGGGGTACTCATGCCAATAATATTAGTGCGACTACAAGGGATGTCACAACTACCTTCTTGTCCCTTAATCATTGTGTAATTAGTCACATTTAGCACTTCAAAAGTCTTCTCAAACCTTTCCTCTGTGGGGGGATGGACAAAACCTGCAACAATATGAGCATTTCCTGCATAGGGCGACCACATCAGTTCCAGGGTGGCGACAGGAGGACGTTTACCTAATTGTTCTCGATAGGGAACTAGGGCTTGGGCGAGGGGAAAGTGTTGGGGGAGATAAAAGAATCCTAGTCCTGTTTCTACTAATACGCTTTGGGCTTGGGTTATGGATAAGGGCGAAAAATCAACCCCTAAACCTTGCCAAATTTCCACTAAAGGCAAACCATATTTAGTCGGCATTCGTCCCCCACCCTGTAGAATAATATTAACCCCTGCACTAGCCAAAATTAACGCGGTAATTGGAGTTACAGGCGCAACGCGAGTCCGTCCATCATAGGGATTACCAAAAACTACTACATCCCCATCTAAAGGTTGGAAGCGTGATCCTAGCTCGTTGTAAGCATCCCACATTCCAGCTAATTCTTCTGGAGTTGGGCGTTTCATCCGATGTGCAATCATAAACGCGCCTATTTGGGCTGGAGTTGCTTCTCCTTGCAATATCATTCTTGTAGCGGTTGCTGTTTCTTCACGGCTTAAGTCTTTACTGGTATGGAGACCACCACTAATTTTTTTTAAAAGATCCCGAAAGGCGTTCATGATTTTTTTATAATTTCAATTGATAGTCCAGACAGCTTCGGAAAGAGCAAAAACCGATGTGTCATAATCCAAACTAGATTATGTACGACTTTCTCTATTTTAGTCAAAGATGGAATCTCAAGGGGTTGAAAAGCGGGAAAAAGCGAAACAAGATATCTACTTTATTAGTGGATTGGGTGCTGATGAACGGGTTTTTCATCTCTTGGAATTTGAGGGCTATAATCCGGTTCATATAAATTGGATAGAACCAGAAAAAGGTGAGCCTATTCAAGATTATGCTAAACGCCTGAGTGAGCAAATTAAGTCAGACAATCCGATTATTATTGGACTCTCCTTCGGGGGGATGGTTGCGACAGAAATTGCCAAGCAAATTGAGGTAAAAAAAATAATTCTGCTCTCTAGTGTCAAGCATCATTTAGAGATACCGTTTTACTACCGTCTTTTTCGTTACTTTCAAATTTACCGGATTTTTCCGTTCAAAAGTTTACTAAGCCTAGAGTATTGGTTGGCTTATTGGCTGTTTGGTTTAAAAGGGTCAGAGGAACGGAGATTACTGAAGCTGATTTTACAGGATGTTGATGCTCACTTTCTGAAATGGGCGTTGCATCAAGTGATTATTTGGAATAATGAGACGATTCCTGAAAATTTATACCATATTCACGGTAAAAGCGATCGCGTTTTTCCTTTCTATTTTGTCGAAGCAGATTTTATGGTGGAACAAGCAGGTCATTTGATGGTGATGACTAAAGCGACGGATATCTCTTTCCTGATTGAAAAAATTATTGGTTAAATCCAGAGAAATAGACAAAAAAAGGGGCAAAAACCCCTTCCTTCTCAAAAACCTAATGATTTATAATGCTCCTGCATTAGTCAAGCCTAAGATAACTCCTGCGCCCAAGACATGACCTAAGCTCATAGTTGCTAAAAGTTCAGGTACACCAAAATTCTTCCAGATACCAGAATCGGGTAGCATAGATAAACTCGGTCCCGCACCTGGTTTTTGAATAGCAAAACGACCGATTACAATCGCCAAAATATTAGCCAAAATCATTACTAAACCTACTAGGGGAGTCCAGCTTGGGGTTGGAGGGACGGTAGATTGAGCAATAGCAAGTAGAGATGTGATCATTTTTTTTACTCCTAAGTTACTAAAAAGTTATAATTCCTTGTCATTATAAAAATACCTTTGCAAAAAATAGGTATTTCTTTGATATTGTTAACACTTATATGAATTTTTGTGACAATATTAACTTTATTGAAAGAAAAAAATGCGCATAAAAATATGTGGAATTACGACCCCAGAACAAGGAAACGCGATCGCGAAACTCGGAGCAACTGCTCTTGGTTTTATCTGTGTACAGAAGTCTCCTCGCTATCTCCCGGTACCACAAATAAAAGAAATTGTCAAGAATATTCCTGCACAAATTGACCGCATTGGTGTTTTTGCTAATGCAGATATTACTGAAATCATCACGGTAGTTACGGGCGCGAACCTGAATAGCATCCAACTACACGGAGACGAATCGCCCCAATTTTGCCAAGACCTGCGCCAATTGTTACCCCAGGTAGAATTAATCAAAGCCTTCCGCATTAAAAGCCCTGAAACCTTAACCCAAGTACAAAACTACACCAGCCAAGTTGATACTCTCCTCCTTGATGCTTATCACCCCCAACAACTAGGAGGGACAGGAAAAACCTTAAATTGGAATGCTCTAAGGGAATTCACCTCTCCCCTACCCTGGTTTCTCGCTGGGGGCTTAACAGCCGATAATATTCAAGAAGCACTGCAACAACTGCAACCCGATGGTATTGACCTCTCTAGTGGTGTTGAGCGCAAGCCTGGAGATAAAGACCTCCAAAAAGTTGCGCAACTATTCAGCAACTTAAAACTGCTTAGAAAAAGCTCGGTTGATGGCGAATCAGGTTAAGAAACTCTTCCCTAGTTTTTTGATCTTCCTGAAAAACCCCAACCATCGCACTAGTGACAGTCCAAGAGCCAGGTTTTTGTACCCCTCGCATCGTCATACACATATGAGTCGCTTCCATGACCACCGCAACCCCTCTTGGATCTAATATTTCTTGTACTGCTTCTGCAACTTGACGATTGAGACGTTCTTGTACTTGCAGACGGCGAGAATACATTTCCACAATGCGGGCTAATTTACTCAATCCCACTACTTTTTGATTGGGAATATAAGCGACATGAGCTTTGCCCATAAAAGGTAACATATGATGCTCACAAAGACTAAAGAAATTGATATCCCGTACCAACACCATTTCATTATGTCCCTCATCAAAAATTGCCCCATTCACTAGTTCTTCGAGAGACTGATGATAACCTTGGGTCAAAAATTGCATCGCTTCGGCGACTCGTTTTGGAGTTTTTAGGAGTCCTTCTCGTTCAGGGTCTTCACCTATCCCTTTAAGAATACTGGTGACAGCATCCATCATTTCTTCTTTATTCGCTTCTGAATTGGGGTTAAACTTTGCTGGTTTACCGTTGTGAGTATTGCGGTCGGGTCTTGGAGTCACTGTTTTTTTGGAATTATTCATTTCCGTAGCAGATAGGTCATTGCGGTTAAAGCCATCGTTGGAAACAGTTGTCATAATCTCAATTATTAAATATACTTGGGTATTTGCAACTTGACAAAAAGATATTAATATCTATTAAATTGATAGACATTAATCGAGTTCGCGTGAACTTGGTCTTTTCGGTGGAAATTGGGTTACATCAGGTCAATGTCGAGAAAGCTCCACGAATGACCTTAGAGCGTCCCTGCACTAGGAGTAATCGTCAACTCTTCAATTAGAGCTTCTGGGGGAAGTAAGACCGTATGAAGAATTGATTGTGCAACTGTTTCTGGTGATAACATTGCGGAACGATTCAAGTCTGCATTGACAGTTTTAGTATCCCAAACGGGGGTGTTCACCGCACCAGGAGAAATGGTAACAACACGAATACCATTATCTCTTTCTTCTGCTGTGAGAGTCTTGGCTAAAGCTACTAAACCAGCTTTACTGACGCTATAAGCTCCCCAACCAGGAAAAGGCGTAGCAGCAACAATAGAAGCAATGTTAACAATTATGCCTGAGCTTTGATTTCGCATCTGGGGTAATACCCCAAGAATACATTGAAAGGGACTCGTTAGGTTGAGGTTGATCACTTCTTGCCAATCTTCTAAGGGAGTCTCTTCTAGGGTATTCGTGTAGCCCATACCAGCGTTATTCACGAGGATATCAACTCTACCGACTTCTGACGCGATCGCGCTTATTTTATCCTTAACTTGCTCAACTTTAGCAAGATCAACCACATAAAATTTAGCTTCCACACCAACTGCTTTAGCTGCGGATGCAGTCTCTTTTAGTTGATCAAGAGAGCGACCGATAAGGATAACATCTATACCTGCTTTAGCAAAAGCAATGGCTGTTGCTTTACCGATACCACTACTTGCGCCTGTAATAATTGCTCGTTTTTGATCAGAGGTCATGAAAAATATTGATTTGCGATTTCTGACGACAAGGCATGATCAAAGTAGCAATTTCCCCATTTTAGGGAACTTTGCCCATTTCGAGTCATTCAACCAAGTTTTGTAAACAAATGTTACTTTTGATTATATCATTTTCGGTTTCTCTCAGGTTTACTGACCACCGATCATGATGAAAGTGCAATAGCTGTAGAATTAACTTCGCGATCGCGTTTATTTTACCCTTGACCTGCTCAAGTTGAGCAAGATCGATGCTATCTACTCCCAAGCCTCCTGAAAAATTATGATTACAAATTGCTTGCTATGGATTGGTTATGTCTAGAGAGGATGGAGTATATACTACCCGAAACCCACTCTTGAAATGTCTCGAATAGTTAAGTTCTGAAGCCTCTCTCAAAAGTTTGCTACGACAAGCAGAACGGCAAATATCAGGACTACTACTCCACGCCCCTCCTCGCAGAGGCGAAGAATGTTTATCACCACCTTCTAACCAAGCACTTCCATCCGTTGGTGCGCCCTTATAGTTATCATGCCAAGTATCTGCACACCACTCTAAGATATTACCGTGCATATCGTATAAGCCAAAAGCATTGGGAGGAAAACTACCTACCTCTGTTGTTTCTTGCTGGTTTTTTCCCTTTGGGGCAGCACCATAAGTAAACTGACCATTGTAGTTCGCTAATTCGGTAGTGATAGTTTCACCACAATGGAATGGGGTATATACTATATCTTCATCTTGTGGGTTTCGCGGTGAGGGCATTGCGCGACAGGCATATTCCCATTCTGCTTCGCTAGGAAGTCGAAATTCTTTCCCCGTTAGGTAAGAAATCTTTTCGCAAAACTCAACACAATCGTACCAAGATACTGTTTCAACAGGTCGCTTTTTCCCTTTGGAAGCGGACGGGTTATTATCTTTAAAATGAGAAGGGTTATTCCCCATTATTACTTGCCATTGAGCTTGAGTAATCGGATATTTACCAATAGTAAAGGAAGGAACTGTTACCCAATGTTGGGGATTTTCTATCTCTTGGGATTTCTCCTCATTTTCTAACGAACCCATAAGGAACTTACCCCCTGGAATTATAATGAGATCAAGAGTAACTCCTTTTCCTAAGTTAATAGTAAAAGATTTTGCTTTCCCTTGACTAACTTGATAGTTTAGGTTTGTACCTCCAAACAATTTCTTTTTAACGGTAATCGTGACAAATTCAAATGTGACTTCTTTTGGTTGAGTTATTTGCTGAAATTGGGTTTTCGGTTCATTAGCAGGAGGAGATATTTCTTGCTGAAATTGAGCCTTTGGTTCATTAGGAGAAAGAGAAAGCAATTCCTGTTTAAGTTGAGTCTTGTTAAGAGAAGAAGTTATTTTTTGCTTTGGAGGTGTCAGCTTGGGAGGACTAGGCTTAGATTTTATTGAAATTAAAACTTCTTCTAGAGATTGATAACGTTTTTTTATTGTCCTTTCAATTAATTTGTCTAATACTCTTGCCAAATTATCACTGACTTTATTATCTTTTAAATGATCGCGCCAGATCCACTCACCCTCGTAGTCATCAAATAGATCAGTCGTTTTAACATTGGTCAATAAATGAATACAAGTGACTCCTAAACTATATAAATCACTCGCAAATGTTGCTCTTCCTTTCCCTTGTTCTGGCGCAGTATATCCTGCTGAACCAATTATTGTTCCTGTAATGGATACATTGCGGTCAACATTAACTTTAGCTGCACCAAAATCCACTAAAACTAACTTTTTATCACTGTGCCGACAAATAATATTTTCTGGTTTAATATCACGATGAATTACGTTATTACTATGGACAAATTTCAACACATTAAACATATTCCCTAGCAATTTACAAATTTGCTGTTCGTTGAATTTATTTTGTTTTTTCAGTTCTTGTGCTAAGGTTCGTCCTGCAATATATTCTTGGACTAAATACTGATATTCATCCTGGGTGAAATAGGCAAATAGTTCAGGGACTTGGGGATGCTTACCAAGTTTTTCTAGTTGTTCTGCTTCTTGTTCAAATAGTTCTGCTGCTTTTTCTGCGTTATTTGTTCCTTGGGCTTGGGGAAGTAGTTGCTTGATAACGCAGGGGGGATGAGAGGGTTTCAATTCATCTATCGCCAGAAAGGTACGCCCAAAACCGCCTTGTCCTAATACTCTTTTAGCGCGGTAACGTTCCACTAAGAGTAGTTTCGTCCCACATTTTTCGCAAAAATTATGATGAATAGGATTAAGGTGGAGACAAGTGGGCTTAAGACACTGACTCATGAGCTTTTCATGATAAGGTTTGTTTTATTATAAGGATTAGGGGGTACAGGTAGGTAAGATTTTGCAAAGTGAAGGAAAGGCTAGTTTTGAAGTTGGGAAGGCTTTTTATAATCCTACGAGTCAAGTGGTGCGTGATTTGGGCATACTTGCAGCGAGGGTTTATCGCGATCGCGTCGGTTTTTTACGGATAATAGATGCAATGTCCTCTTGTGGTGTGCGTTCTTTGCGTTATTATGCTGAAAGTAAGGCAGATTATCTCTGGGTAAATGAAGGTAATACGGATCTTATTCCAATTTTACATAAAAATTTGCAAGGTGCAATTCCCCCCACATCTTTACACTTAACCCATGAGGATGCTAACCGCATCTTTTTTCAATGCTACAATGCTGGTGACTATTACGATTTGGTAGATGTAGATTGTTTTGGGACAGCAGCCCCGTATCTCAGTACAGCACTTTGGGCAACTAAATTAGGAGGTTTAATTTACTTAACTAGTACCGATGGGCGTAGTGCTACGGGGCATTTACCTGAAAATAGTCTCAGAGCTTATGGAGCTTATGCTCGCGCTCATCCATCTGCCCAGGAACAGGCTTTGCGATTATTATTGGGGAGTTTGCAACAACAAGCAGCAACAAAGGGTTTCGGGGTTGAACCAATATTTTCTTATTTTACGGGTCGGACTTATCGAGTCATGGTGCGGTTGCAAAGTCGCCCGCTTTTATTAGAAGCTAATTATGGCTTTTTAGGCTATTGTCACAGTTGTGGAGATTATCAAACCGTAGGTTGGCGCAAGCTAGGAAAGGCAGTTTGTCCCGATGATCACAATCCTCTCACGGTAACGGGGGCAATGTGGTTAGGTCAGTTACATTCTCCTGATTGGTTACAGCAAATGTTAGCTATTGCGAAGGAGTGGGAATGGGAACAACGGGTTAAGTTACTAGAAATTATGATTGGTGAGGCAGATTTTCCACCTTATTTCTATACTTTAGGGGAAATTGGGCGGAGGGGAAAAATGGATATTCCTAAGCGCGATCGCGTTCTCCATGCCCTACAATCTCAAGGATATCGTGCTACTGTCACTCATATTAACCCTGAAGCGATTAAAACCAATGCCAGTTTAAAAGAGTGTATCGCGATCGCGCAAAATATTAAAAACCGCTAAAAGTGATACGGTAAACTGTTGAGTCTATTATAAAAAATACCATGTACGAAAAACTAAACACCCCCACCGTTGGTTCTAAAATAACCTTTAAAGACGGTCAACCCATTGTTCCAGATAACCCCATCATTCCCTTCATTCGCGGTGACGGTACAGGGGTAGATATATGGCCCGCAACCCAAACCGTACTTGATGCTGCGGTACAAGCTGCTTATGGCACAAAACGGCAGATAAACTGGTTTAAAATCTATGCAGGTGATGAAGCCTGTGAGCAATATGGCACATATCAGTATCTACCAGAAGATACCCTCAAAGCAATTCAAGATTATGGCGTTGCTATCAAAGGACCCCTAACAACTCCTGTCGGTGGTGGGATTCGTTCTCTCAATGTCGCCCTGCGTCAAATTAATGACCTCTATACCTGTGTGCGTCCTTGTCGCTATTATGCTGGTACACCTTCCCCTCACAAGACTCCTGAGAAACTAGATATCATTGTCTATCGCGAAAATACTGAGGATATCTACTTAGGAATTGAGTGGCGCATGGGTAGTGAAATCGGCAAAAAGCTTATTGATATCCTCAATAATGAACTAATTCCTGCAACCCCTGAACATGGGAAAAAACAGATTCCTCTCGATTCTGGAATTGGGATTAAACCGATTAGTAAAACAGGTTCACAGCGTCTTGTTCGTCGCGCTATGCAACACGCCCTAAGATTACCGAAAGCCAAGCAAATGGTGACGCTTGTACATAAGGGTAACATTATGAAATATACCGAAGGGGCTTTTCGTGATTGGGGTTATGAGTTAGCAGTAACAGAGTTTCGCAATGACTGTATCACCGAACGGGAATCTTGGATTCTTGGTAATAAAGAAAATGATCCCCAGATTAGCCTAGAAGCTAATGCTCGCCTCGTTGAACCAGGTTTTGACTCTTTAACTCCAGAAAGCAAAAAAGAAGCAATAGCTGAGGTTAAGAGCGTCCTTGATGGCATTTGGGAAACTCATGGGAACGGGAAATGGCAGGAAAAAATCATGGTCAATGACCGCATTGCGGATAGTATTTTCCAACAAATCCAAACCCGACCCGATGAATATTCTATTTTGGCAACTATGAACCTAAATGGGGATTATTTATCTGATGCTGCTGCTGCTATTGTTGGGGGCTTAGGTATGGGTCCTGGGGCAAATATTGGCGATACTTGCGCTATTTTTGAAGCAACTCACGGTACTGCACCCAAACACGCAGGTTTAGATCGCATTAACCCAGGTTCGTTGATCCTCTCAGGGGCGATGATGTTGGCTTATCTAGGTTGGGATGAGGCTGCAAGCTTAGTCAGGAAGGGTGTTGAGGGCGCGATCGCGCATCAAGAAGTCACCTACGATTTAGCCCGTCTCATGACCCCCCCTGTTGAACCTCTCAAGTGTTCTGAATTTGCCCAAGC
>JBBQDV010000105.1:0-10408 GCA_038320005.1 Cyanophyceae cyanobacterium | reverse complement strand
CGTAATGCTGGGGCTTGATCTGCAAAATACCTTAGAGTCACTTTCTCAAAGCTAATATTTTCTTGTAAGTTTTTGAAACTATTACCACCAAACCGTGTTAACTCCTTATCCTCAGTTTGTAAGATCTCACTTAAACGATTTATCTTCCCTGAATTTTCGGCAAGCTTGTTAACAACTTCAGCAAAGCCTCCTAACTGGTTGGATAAACGATATAAGGCAGGTATAAAGGTGAACAAGGCTGGAACTACTAACACATTTTTATCTTTTAAGATAACAAAGCCTAAAATTAGCAATAGTCCAACCGTTAAAACTGCAAGGAATTCGTTGAGAGGTTGTATTATTTTTATTAAACGCTCTTGTTTTTCAATGAGAGGTACTAACTTTTGAGTTAAGCCATGAACCTGCGTAATACTTTGCCGTTGCTGACCAAAGCTGTGAATTAATCTTAAGCCCTGAATACTTTCAACAACTTGTTTTACCACGTTAACAACAGCCAAAACTACTTCTCGTGAATTTTTTTCAATAATGGGTATTAGAAAACGCTGTGCTGCAAGTAATGCCCCTGAAAGCAAGATAGCTACTACAGATAATAGAGGCGAAATCGCCACCAAGACAAAAATATAGGAAATAACAACAAATACTTTAATAAATAATAGATTCCAGTAATCTATTTCTATATTGACCGCTTCTTGCGAGTCTTGCACATATTGGGTTAAGTCCCCGACTTTATAACCACTGGCGCAGGGAAAGCTCAGGGACATAATTTGCCGGAATATCCTTTCTGTCATTTGCGCCCGTATCCGCGCTTTGAGGTAGCCAGCACTTACCAAACCGATATAACTCAGGCTACTACGCAGAAACTGCATAAAAATTGCTAGGAGAATTAAGCTAACAAAGAGTCGCGGTTGACTCCAATTTCCCAAATAAGGAGTTAGCCAACTGAGGCGAGCTACATCTGCTAATGAGCCTTTTTCTAAAACCCGTAAAGCTAAATAAATAACGCCAAAGGTACTTCCTTCAAAAACCGCAGCGAAAAGATTACCGTTAAACGCGAGCAGCAGCAAGCCTCGGTTGTAGTTGACTATATTTAGAATGAGTCGGTAAGCTGGACTTTTAAACTGCGATAAAACAATTTTCTTGCCATATTGAACTGGTTTAAACATTTTATTTTTAGATGATGAAGAAGTCTCTTGATTTCTGTTGCTCACAATGTCTTAGTTATATTATTCATAGCAATTTATAAAATTAAATCAAAGTCTTGAGTGGCAAAATTTAAAACCTGATTCTGAAATAAAAGTAATAAAACTAGAGATTACCGTAAGCTATGGAAAATGTCAACGAATCTTTTTTATGATTTTATGATGCCTAAACCTACTTCTGGCTACACTTTACCCGTATTTGCTTGTGCCAGCGCGATCGCGTCCCTCCAACATCTTCAAAACAAAGCCCATGCTAACACAGTTACTTTTAATTTAATTGAACCTCCACAACAGGTCACAATTCCCATCGAACAAGTGTCTAAACTTAGTGAGAATAAAGCCTTAGCTATTACTCGTAGTGATCCAGGGGATAATTTAGACTTAACAAAGAATACCCCCATTTGGGCAATAGTGACAAGGGTAGAGGATGGGGAAGCACAAATTACCATTGAAGGGGGAGAGGGAATTGGTAAAATTGCGACCGCAGGGAAATCCGCTATCTACGATTATGCCCAAAAATTAATCACCACGAATTTACAAGCCTTACTAGAAGTTGATGAGAAGATTCAGGTAACGATTATTTTGCCAGAAGGTCGTCAACTCGCGCAACGCACTTCTAATGAAGCCTTTGGAGTGGTGGAAGGATTATCTCTGTTGGGGACAACGGGTATCTCTCAACCTCTGAGTGCGCCAGGACAATTAGCAAGTTTTCAAGCAGAGTTAGCCCAAAAAGCAGAATTTGAAACTTTAGCTTTTTGTATTGGGGAGAATGGCTTAGATTTAGCACGAAAAGCAGGTATTAATCCCCAACAGCTAGTTAAAACGGCAAATTGGTTAGGTTCACTCCTAGTTACAGCTTGCGAACAAGACATAAAAAATGTTCTTCTCTTTGGCTATCATGGGAAGCTAATTAAACTCGCAGGGGGAATCTTTCATACTCATCATCACTTAGCGGATGGAAGACTGGAAATATTTACAGCCTATTGTGTCCAGGTGGGTTTACCAACAGCGAAACTACAAGAGATTCTTAGTTGTGTGACTACAGAGTCCGCTTTACAACTGCTGCGCCAGTACGATCGCGAAATCGGAGAGAATTGGGTAGAACAGGTGTATAACGCGATCGCGCAAGGAATTGACCAACGTTCTCAAGCCTATATTCGTAAGCATAGCTCGAAATCATTACGGATTGGCACAGTTTTGTTTGATCGCGATCGCGAAATTATTACTAAAAGTGCTAACGGTACAGAATTGATGAACCGTTTATGCTAAGATATTAGGAATATTAAATTTTTGTAAATCTACCTCAAGAAATATTTATTCCTGCTAATTCTAGCAATGTCGCTGCCTTTAAAAGCAGTTTTTTCATATCTAGAACTCACTTTTGAGTAGGAGTCAGTATTCTCGTAAATTGCAATTATCTTTATCTATACCCTACAATTTTTATCAGAGATAAAGTGACAAATCAAACTCAAAACGCCTCTAAAAGCCCCACCGAGATTTTGCCTTCAGAGTCTCTTAAATCAACTCTAAATCGAGAAATGATTGCGATTTTAGATTTTGGGTCGCAATATTCTGAATTAATCGCCCGTAGAATCCGAGAAACTCAGGTTTATTCCGAGGTGCTATCCTATCGGACAAACGCCGAACAGCTACGTAAAATCAATCCCAAGGGAATCATCCTTTCTGGTGGTCCTAGCTCCGTATACGATGATGGCGCACCCCAATGTGATCCCGAAATTTTTCAGCTAGGAATCCCTATTTTCGGAGTTTGCTATGGAATGCAACTCACTGTTAAACAACTGGGGGGAATTGTCGAACGGTCAAAAACGGCAGAATACGGGAAAGCCTCCCTTACTATTGATGATCCCACAGACTTACTGACCAATGTTGAAGATGGTTCAACCATGTGGATGAGTCATGGGGACTCTTGTACTAAGTTACCAGAAGGGTTTGAAATATTAGCCCACACTGATAATACTCCTTGTGCTGCGATCGCGCATCATGGGAAAAAGTTTTACGGTGTTCAGTTTCACCCCGAAGTCATTCATTCCATTGGCGGACAAGCCCTAATTCGCAATTTCGTCTATCATATTTGCGACTGTGAACCAACTTGGACACCAGAACTCTTCATTGAAGAAGCGATTCGGGAAATTCGCGCCCGTGTTGGTGATAAACGGGTACTCCTCGCCCTCTCTGGTGGTGTAGACTCCTCTACTCTCGCCTTTTTACTCCATCGCGCCATCGGGGATCAACTCACCTGTATGTTCATCGACCAGGGCTTTATGCGCAAAGGTGAACCAGAACGCTTAGTGGAAATTTTTGATAAGCGATTTCATATCAATGTTGAGTATATCATGGCGCGCGAACGCTTCCTTGCCCAAATTGAAGGAGTTACAGATCCCGAAATTAAACGCCGACGCATTGGACATGAATTCATTCAAGTCTTTGAGGAAGAATCAAAGCGTCTAGGACCTTTTGATTATCTCGCCCAAGGAACACTTTACCCCGATGTAATTGAGTCTGCGGATACTAATGTTGACCCCAAAACAGGAGAACGAGTCGCCGTCAAAATCAAAAGTCATCATAATGTCGGTGGTTTACCAAAAGACCTCCGTTTCAAACTGATTGAACCTTTACGGAAATTATTTAAAGACGAGGTTCGTCAAGTCGCCCATGCTGTTGGCTTACCAAAAGGAATTATCCAACGTCATCCTTTCCCTGGACCTGGACTAGCAATTCGCATTATTGGGGAAGTCACCGCAGAACGCTTAAATATCTTACGAGATGCAGATTTCGTAGTGAGAGATGAGATTAAAAAACAGAATATCTATAGTGATTTTTGGCAAGCTTTTGCTGTCTTACTTCCCGTCCGCAGTGTCGGTGTAATGGGAGATAAACGCACCTATGCTTATCCAATTGTTCTACGCCTAGTTAGTAGTGAAGATGGTATGACCGCAGATTGGTCACGGGCTTCTTATGAATTACTCGAAACTATTTCTAACCGTATTGTCAATGAGGTGAAAGGGGTTAATCGCGTTGTCTATGATATTACTTCCAAACCCCCTGGAACGATTGAATGGGAATAACTTCCTAACGAAAGCAAAAACCAATATTTGTTAATTCTGGGTTAAATCAGCCCAGATTTTTTTGCTTCTATGATATCAGCAATACTCAATTTTTCAATCCCACACCCGACCCAAATTCAAGACAAAACCAGGTAATACAATCTCACCAGACAACTCAGTGGGATTCTCCAAAACTTCAATTTCCTGTCCCTGTCGATAAACTTCTACCCGTCGCTGTAGCGGATCAATTAGCCAACCTAAAAGATTACCATTGTCAAGATATTCTTCCATTTTAGCTTGCAAAGATTTGAGGCTATCAGAGTTAGAACGTAACTCAATTACAAAATCGGGACAAACATTAGCAAAGGTTTCCTTTTGTCCTGCTGTCAGAACTTCCCAACGTTCTCTACTTACCCAAGCAGCATCGGGAGACCGAATCGCACCATTCGGTAAAAGAAAGCCAGTTGAGGAGTCAAAGGCTTTACCCCCATCTTCGTGTTTTTCATACCAGCGATCAAGTTGTCCAATGATACTACGGTTACGTTCTCCAGTTCGCCAACCTGTCGGTGGATTCACAATCAATTCTCCTTGGGCGGTTCTTTCCAATCTTAAGTCTCGGTTGGCTGCTGCTAAAGCAGTAAACTGTTCTTGGGTGACGTAGAGAGTAATTGTCTTGGGTAACTCGATAAATAGGGTTTCGGTTTCTGGACTAGCAGGTGTCTGTAACATCTTGACCTCTTATTAAAAATCAGGAATTAAAATTAAGCTACCCTTTTAAGAGTAACTAGTTTGTTGAGAAGGAATGGCTGACCTAGTTCTATTTTGGCATCGTCGCGATTTACGTATCTCTGATAATATCGGTTTAGCTGCTGCTCGTCAGTATAGTGAGAAGGTAATAGGAGTATTTTGCCTAGATCCCACTCTTTTAAACCCTAACGATGTTGCACCAGCGCGAGTAACTTACCTGATTGGCTGTTTGGAAGCTCTACAATCCGCTTATCAGCAAGCAGGGAGTGAATTGTTGATTTTGGAGGGTCAGCCTACTACAGCGATTCCTAAGCTGGCAGAGCATTTATCAGCTAAGGCAGTATTCTGGAATTGGGATGTTGAACCCTATTCCCAAAAGCGCGATCGCGATCTCAAAACCACTTTAGAAGCAAAAGGTATTACTGTTCATAATACTTGGGACTCTCTCCTCCACGCCCCAGGGGAAATCCTCACCAAATCGAAAGGTACACCCTACACGGTCTATACTCCTTTTTGGAAGCAATGGATAGAACAGAATAAAGCTGAACCTGTCGCCAGATTGACAGATGTACAAGGCTTAACCCCAGAGGAAGCAAAAGCAGCCAAAACAGCAGGGACAATACCCCTCCCCTCAGCCCAAGAACTAGGTTTTACTTGGGAAAATGAACTCCTCCTCGCCCCAGGTGAAAAGCCAGCCCAAGAACGTCTAGAAGCCTTTTGTGAGCAAGAATTATGGGAGTATGCTGAACAACGCAACTTTCCTGGTATTGATGGCACATCCCGACTCAGTGCAGCCCTGAAATTTGGCGCAATTGGTATCCGTACTGTTTGGGAATCTGTTCAAAATGCTTACAGTCTTGCCCGTAGTGATGAAAGTCGTAATAATATTACCACTTGGCAAAAAGAATTAGCTTGGCGAGAATTTTATCAACACGCCATGTATTTCTTTCCTGAGTTAGCAGAGAATCCCTATCGGGATACGTTTAAAGACTTTCCTTGGGATGATAACCAAGAACAATTTCAGGCTTGGTGTGAAGGGCGCACAGGTTATCCGATAGTTGATGCAGCGATGCGCCAGTTAAATGAAATTGGTTGGATGCACAACCGTTGTCGGATGATTGTCGCCAGTTTCCTTACTAAAGACTTAATAATTAATTGGCAATGGGGTGAAGCCTATTTCATGCAAAAACTCTATGATGGAGACTTATCATCCAATAATGGTGGTTGGCAATGGAGTGCTTCTAGTGGGCTAGACCCTAAGCCCCTACGCATATTTAATCCTGCTAGTCAAGCCCAAAAATATGATCCAGAAGGGGAGTATATCAGGACTTGGTTGCCCGAATTAAGTTCTATTGACACAGAATATTTAGTAACGGGTAAAATACCAGAATCAGATCGCGATCGCGCTGGTTATCCTGCCCCAATTGTAGATCATAAACAGCAACAACGAGAATTTAAACAGCGATATCAACAACAGAAATAATAAAAGCTTCTATGGAACAACTTAAAGGACGCGGATTCCTCAGAATCACTGACTTGAGTAGCAGCGAAATTACAGAACTGTTATCTTTAGCTACTCAACTAAAAAAAGGTCAAATAACCCCCCAATGTAGAAAGGTACTAGGACTACTTTTTTATAAAGCCTCAACTCGTACTCGTGTTAGCTTTTCTGTGGCGATGTATCAACTTGGGGGTCAAGTGATTGATTTAAATCCCAGTGTGACCCAAGTAGGACGAGGTGAACCCATCTGTGATACCGCCAGAGTATTGAGTGGTTATCTCGATGCTTTAGCTGTGCGTACCTTTAAGCAACAAGACTTAGAAACCTTTGCAGATTACGCCCAAATCCCGATTATTAACGCCCTCAGTGACTTAGCCCATCCTTGTCAAACCTTAGCGGACTTACAAACAATTCAAGAGTGTTTTGGTTCTTTAGCAGGAATAACCGTCACCTATCTAGGCGATGGTAATAATATTGCTCATTCTCTCCTCTTAGGTGCAGCATTAACAGGGATGAATATCAACATCGCCACCCCTCCAGGGTATGAACCCCACGAAGATATCGTCAAAGAAGCGCAAGAAATTGCTGGAGACAAAGTAAAAATCTTAATTACAAATGACCCCATAGAAGCAGTAAACGCTAGTCAAGTTCTCTATACTGATGTTTGGGCGAGTATGGGACAAGAATCTTCTGCTGATGAGCGTCTTCCTATTTTTAAGCCTTATCAGCTTAACGAAAAGTTATTGCACCATGCGGATTCGGAAGCAATTGTTTTGCATTGTTTACCAGCCCATCGGAACGAAGAAATTACCGCAGAAGTGATGGAAGGGAAGCACTCACGCATCTGGGAACAAGCGGAAAATCGAATGCACGCTCAAAAGGCTCTTTTAGTCAGTCTATTAGGAGCAGATTAGTTTAAAAACGAAATAAAAATTTAAATATGCAAACGATTAAATTAGGAAAAACAGATATAGAAGTAACTTCTTTAGGAATCGGAACTTGGTCTTGGGGAGATAAGCTATTTTGGAACTATGGTAATGATTATGGGGTAGATGAAGTCGAGAAAGCCTTTCACGCAACTCTAGAAGCAGGGGTTAACTTTTTTGATACGGCGGAGATATACGGATTTGGCGAGTCTGAGTCCTTACTAGGACAGTTTATGAACAAAACTTCTCAACCTGTTCAGATTGCGACAAAATATGCCCCAGCACCCTGGCGATTTACCGCTCAATCTGTTAGTGACGCACTCACCGAAAGTTTAAAGCGTTTACAAATAGAGCAGATTACACTTTATCAGGTGCATTGGCCTTTTGCTTTTTTCCTCAGTCAGGAAACATTATTAAATGCTTTAGCGGATGAAGTACAGCGAGGACGTATTCTAACAGTGGGGGTTAGTAACTATAGCGCAGAACAAATGAGAGAGGCGGAAGAAATTTTGCGCGATCGCGATATTCCCCTTGCCGTAAATCAGGTAGAATATTCATTATTAAGGCGTAAAATCGAAAGTAATAATATTCTCAGCACCGCCAAAGAATTAGATATCACCCTTCTCGCCTATAGCCCCCTCGCCCAAGGCTTACTGACTGGAAAATATACCCCCAACAGTGATTACAAGCCCAGTGGAGCGCGTAGTTTCGATTCTCGCTTCAGTAAAGATAGTTTAGAAAACATCACCCCCGTCCTTGACCTCCTGCGTCAGTTTGGTGATAAATATAACAAGACCCATGCTCAAGTTTCCCTTAACTGGCTAATTGCGCAAGGAAACGTTATTCCCATTCCTGGGGCAAAAAATGCCCAACAAGCCACCCAAAACGCTGGTGCATTAGGCTGGAGTTTAGAGGAAGAAGAAATCGCCCAATTAGAACAAGTGACTCGCCCTTGGTTATAAAAAATATCCCCCAGAGATTTTGGGGGGGATGGTTTATTTTTTTCACCGCACCCCAAAAAAGTCAACTTCTCGAATATTTTTCTTAAGTGAGCCAACCTTTCAAACGTCGCGCTACTTGAGGACGACGTAGTTTCCGCATCGCCTTACTTTGAATCTGACGCACTCTTTCACGAGAGAGATTAAAAATGCTTCCCACTTCTTCTAAAGTACAAGGTTGGGTACTAGCTAAACCGTAACGCAGGGAAATTACATCTTTCTCCCTTTCCGTTAAAACGTCACTCAATACGTCCCAAATCTCTTGGCGCATCATGGTTTCGTTCATCTGGTCTTCAGGTAGCTGAAGTTCATCATCTTCGAGGAGGTCTACTAATTCCGTATCTTCTCCTTTACCAACACGATGATTGAGAGAAAGGGATTGTCGCCGTAATTGAAGCAATTGGCGCAGTTGCGCAGGGGTGACATCTAACTCTTCTGCAATCTCATCTTCATTAGGATTACGCTGTAACTTCTGCTTGAGGGTACGTTGCGCTTTTTTGAGTTTGTTAAGTTTTTCAACAATATGAATCGGTAGGCGAATTGTCCGAGCATCATTAGCAATAGTACGGGTAATGGCTTGACGAATCCACCAATAAGCATAGGTCGAGAACTTATAGCCTTTGTTGGGATCGAATTTTTCTGCTGCTCGATTTAACCCAATTGCACCTTCTTGGATTAAATCTAGGAAAGGAACACCGCGATTGAGATAACGTTTAGCAATAGAGACGACTAAGCGCAAATTAGAGCGAATCATTTTACGTTTAGCAACCTTACCCCGATAGATAATATTATCTAGTTTTTTCTCCGTAACTTCAAAAACTGCTGCAAGTTCCGTCTTTGTTGGCTCTCGCTCTAATTTTTCGGTAAGTTCTTCCCGCTTTTGCTCAATCTCGATAATGCTTTTAACTTGGTTTGCTAACTCAATTTCTTCATCTGCCTTTAGGAGAGGATAACGAGCCATTTCCTTAAAGAAAGCCCCAACCGTATCATCATTACTTTTTCTGTTTCCTCGACCTCTCCCTTTACCTTTGTTATCTACTTCGGAAAATTCAACTTCGACAAGATTAATCTCTAATTCTTTATCTACGTTTAAATCTTCAGTAATTGCTGGGGTCTGATCACTTATTTGTGCAATTTCCATGGCTGATGATGATTTTGTAAGGTTTATATGGTTTCGTTAAGCAGGTGAATTGCTATAACTAAATTTTTCTTAAATGCTTTCTTTAGGAAATATTATTGAGATTACTCAGCTTGAGCAACACGAGGAGATTGCCCTCGATTCTTTTTAGACTTTTTAATAAAATTAAACAAAAAGTAGTCTTTAATCATTAACGTCCTCTTGAATTTTAACTGCTATTTTTTACGCCAGGCTTAAGGCTGTTAACAGATTCGCGAATTTTCTGAATCTTCCTTTATACTTAGACCTACCTAACTAGCATCTCACATTATCCTTAATTTCACTCTCTACCTATAGTGATATAGTGAGAAAGTTTGCTGTGTTACTTATCTAGGTATATCTTTACCTGGGGTAGAATCCAGGTTTATTGACAATCGCGCTAACTAGTTACAGGACTTTTACTATTTTAACTCGCAGCGAAACGGAAACGGTTACAAGCACGCTGGTAATGAAAGAAAATGACTCCCAAACAGAAGCAGGTTAAAATGAGCTAATTCAGGGTTTGTCGGAGAGAGAGAATAACTTTTTCCTCTTATTTATATGGGCAATGAAATAGTGTACCGATCTTCCGAAACAACAGTTAATTAATCACTGCGCGTCATGTCTAATCCTGCTAGTCTAACTTTAGCTGAACCCCCAAATGTCTATCAGACAGGGTCATCTCCTCCAGGGTGGGTAGAAGTATTAGTCGATTGTCCAGGGGTACAGGGACTTTTTACTTATTGTTTACCAACCCATTTACAGGTACAACCTGGGGATATTCTCAGTGTTCCCTTTTCCGCGCAAATTCTAGGG
>JBBQDV010000104.1:0-10416 GCA_038320005.1 Cyanophyceae cyanobacterium | reverse complement strand
AACAGTTAAAGCAACATTACAGATCCCGATTGTTCTGATCTGTCCTTCATCGAGTCCTAATGTATCTCGAATTTCTGTGGAGAAAGGGGCAAAGTTGAACCAAACCACAAAAGAGAGGAAAAAAGCGAACCAAGTCATGTGTAGGATCTTATAGCGACCCTGGAATGACCACATTTCTCTAAGCATAAACTACGCCTCCTGGATTAAAAGATCCCTATAATTACAATTAAGTTGAGCGAAAACGATACGCTTCCTCTCAAACCTAAAGATAAGGGACTTCTAAAACTGGTTTTGTGATTTTTGATACAAACTACTGCTTTTTCGGAAATCACTAAAGCGGGATCATGGTGACGCTCCTACTTAAAGTCAAAGATTATGGAGTGGGGATTCCCACCGAACTAGCTAATTTTCTAAATTTTGCAAGGCAAATTGACTACGGGCTTGAATGACCACTTCGCAATCTTGACGGTTAATTTTTTGCAACTGGGTAATAATTTCTGGATAAATTTCCGAATTTGCGTTCTGAACTGCTACAGCCAAAGATTGTAAACCGACAATGGCTGCATAACGCACCACCCATTCAGGATCTTGTGTCGAGGCTTGTTGCAGGGTTGTTAATACTCGTCTTTGTGCAGGGAGGATTTCTGAGGGGGGGAGTTTTTCCCATTTCAAACTACCTAAACCTTGAGCAGCAGCGCGACGGACACTAAGGGCAAAATCTTCTGTTGCTGCGGACATGAGGGTATCTAAGGCTTGGGGGTCGCCAATTTTTGCTAAGGCTCGATGCGACCAGGCTCTTGCACCATAATCGTAACCATCTATTTCTGCTAGTAGGAAAGGAACAGCAATATCGCCGAGATTGACGAGTCCTTCTACTGCTACTACCGCAGCCCCTGGGTTGTTATAACCAAAAACTTTAATGAGGGTAGGAATCACCGCTTGATCATTTGCTGCGGATAATTCACGAACTGCGGTGATTAAAGTGGTGGGAGAATAGGAGGCTTCAACGGCTTGGATTAGTTGGGCAATATTGGTCATTTATAAAAGAGAATCCATAATTTCCATGAGGCGAATACTCTCACCAGAGAGGGAGGAAGAGTTTGCTAAATCATATTCTAGCAATCCTTTCAGGGAAATAAGTTTCATACTATTTTCTACTAAAGTTTGCGCGATCGCGTTTGCTGCTGGAACATAACCAATTGCGCCTAAATCCATTAAAACTGAACGTTTCAACGCAACACTTCTCTCTAAAAGTCCCTGAACTAAATTTTCTGCATAAGTTGTGTCATTTGTCAACTGATACATCGCACGGGCTGTAGCGTAACGAAGCTTATCAACAGGATGCTCTAAAAAGGGTTCAACTAGGGGAATTGTTTCCCTTGCTCCAAGCGTACCTAACGCCTCAATTATCGCCTCATAAGGCTGAGTTAAATGAGGTTTTCCTTCTACCTGTGTTGCTGCTTCTACCCCCCCTTCTAGAAATTTGCGTAAAGGCGCAATTGCTCTTTGATCACCTAAACTTTCTAAAGCTTGAGCGGAAGCTTGGCGGACATAAAAATCTGAGCAGTCCAAACTGATTATTAAAGCTGGAACTGCTCGTGTTTGGCGGAGCTTACCCAAAGCCCGCGCTGCATTTCTCCGTAAAGGATAGCCCCCATCAGGAGAACGGTCTGCTTTGTCCTCTAAAGCGGATAAAAGAGCCTCAACAGCAGCAGCATCTTGAATCCGAAACTTACCCAGCCACCAGGCAGCATAATAGCGCAAACCGAGGTCTGACCTTTGTCCTAGATTATAAATTGCCTGCTCGACAGTTAATTGTGCTGCTCCTGATGTTTGCTCTTCCATAAACTATTCTTCAGATTTCTTGTGCTTTTTTGTTTCCTTTGACTTAGGTTTGTCCCAAGCATTAACCGTTTGATGGGCAGCAGTTGCTTCCATCTTAGCGTCGCCATTTCCTTCAGAAGTTAAAGGCTTAATACTGATCACTTTAGCACCCATACGATTGATACGCTGTAACTGCGCGTTCATGCGATTATAGGGAACAGAAAGAAAAGTTCTACCACTATTGCGCATCGAATAGCTAACTTGATTGGTATTACCCTTTTGGCTCATACCTTCGACTTCTACTCGGAACATCCGGCTACTAGAATCTGCGAGAGTTCCTGATCCTAATGAATTTTGTCCAAACATCTTTATAATTCTGTTAGTTGTAAATTAATATCTTGCCATGATACTCAAAAGATCACCTGCCTTTTCCCGATAGAGGAGAACCACAGTCCTCCCCTAAGAAATTCAGATGATCTCTTCTGTCCTATGCAGGTCTGACGCTAACAATTTTAACGCCTTTGCGAACTAACTGTTGAAGACGACCAGAAAGTTGGTCATAAGAAACAAGATAAGCCTGCTTGCTTCTGCGTACCGTATTAATCGGAATACCAGGGTTGATTAGTCCACTGACTTCAACGCGGTAAACCCGTGCTTCTTTATTACCTAAACCACCAAAAGCTTGATCTGGGGTCGCCATTTTTGACTTAAAGGTTTCGCCACTAGGCATATTAATGGAAGAAGCTTGGTTACGTCCTAGTTCTCCTGTTAAACGAGCATCTTTGCTACCAATTTGACCGCGATCGTTATTTGCATAACCGCGATAGAGACGGAACATCCGTGTAAAATTAGTAGTGCGAGAACCCTGTTCTACAGAAAATCCCCAATAGTAGGGGACAATGTTATCGCCGAATTTGCTTTCGTATTCGATGCTATTGAAGTAAGTATCAATATCCGCATCGTATCCTGCTTCTTCTAAGCGACTGGTATGTTCGGCAAGTTCTGCTTCATCAAAGGGAGGGCGACCGAGGAAATGTTTGAAGTTTAATTCCACAAAACGTTGATTGGAGTTGGGGAAGTAAAATTTAGCTTTATAAAGGTCGGATTTGGCAATACTGCGACAAAACTCTTTAACCGTGATATTTCCCTGACGTAGCAAAGACTCAGCAGAAATTAACCGCTCAGAATTCATTAGGTATTCGTTACCTAAAATCTGGCGATAAGCAGCGCGAAATGTAACTTGAAGATCATCTTCTGTCCAATCGGGTCTGAGTTCAATCTTTGTGCCATCTATGGCATCTAAACCCAGTTGTCCAGCATTTTTTAAGGTTGATGTTGCTAAAGTACTCATTTTTAACCTTTCTAGTAAAACTTGTTGATTTGCATCCTAAAAACAATGCCCGGAAAAATGAGCAACTGTTAGCTTGTTTCGCCAACATTCACTGACTCTTCCGGACACTTAAACCTAGAGGGACTAGCTTAGAGCGTTAATTGCATAGTCAATGTAGGTATTAGCTTCATTAGCAGCTTGACCAGACAAACCGTGGCTTGCTTTCATGTGCTTAAGAGCTTCAACGTACCAGGAAGGAGATAACTCGTAAGCGCGGTTGATTTCATCTAAACCAGCAACGAGGTACTCATCCATAGGACCAGTTCCACCTGCGATTAAGCAGTAAGTGATCATGCGGAGGTAGTGACCTACATCGCGAGAACATTTGTCTTTACCACGTTGGTCAGCAGCGTACTGATTTCCTTGCATTTGGGTAGTGTAAGGGAATTTGTCGTAAACTGCTTTAGTTGCGCTGTTGATGAGGTCTTTTGACTTTTGAGTTAAAGCGCGAGCAGCTTCCATGCTTGCTTGAGCGCGGTCGAAACGACCATTAACTGCTTGTAGTTCAGTGTTACCGAGGAAACGTCCTTGGGTATCAGCAGCAGCGATAGCTTCAGTGATTGGAGTCTTCATAACTTGGTTTTCTCTCTTACTTAATAGTCAGTGAAAAAGGATATTAACTTGATGCGTTGAAAAATTCTTGAGGTTGCTAGTTTAGCTTCCTCCAGAGGGCGTTAAGCCTATGCAACAGCAGAAGCTGCGCGGTCGAAGTAGCTTGCTAACTCAGACATTAACTGGCTGCAATCACCTTTGGTGATACCGCTAGTGTCATTAGCAACTTTAACTGCAATTTCTTTCATTTTTTGAATGCCATTAGCAGTTGAAGCACCAGGAACTCCTAGAGCTTGGTAGGTTTCGCGAAGACCATTGAGGCAACGATCATCAAGAACACTAGCGTCACCAGCCATCATGGCGTAGGTAACATAGCGGAGGATGATTTCCATGTCGCGGAGGCAAGCAGCCATGCGACGGTTGGTGTAAGCGTTTCCGCCTGGTTGAATCAACTGGGGTTGTTCTGCGAATAAAGCACGAGCAGCATCAGTAACGATTTGTGAACCATTGCTGGTGATGCGGTTAACAGTATCCATGCGCTTGTTACCGTCTTGAACCATTTGGGTCAAGGCATCGAGTTGATCGTTGCTGAGAAACTCACCGCGAGAATCTGCTTGGGCAACAACTTTAGAAAATGCGTCAAACATAAACGTCTCCTGTTTTGTTATTTGCTTTGGTTAAGGGTTTTATTGAAATCAAAGCTTGAAAGAAATAATATTTGTTGGAATTCACTTTGGTCAAGATCTATTTGGATCTTTTTTTAGATATCTCTGATTACAAAACTTAGTTGCAGCTGGAGAAATCTAAACAAAATCTGAGAGAAGTGTCAGATTTTATGAGAACCAAGATAAATAGTCGAAGTTTTGCTTAACCTGACTTCCATCAATTTTTTATCCCTCTCGGTTATCTTTATACAACGGTATCGGGGCAAGATCCATTACAAATTGTTAAGAGCTTTGACTCTGTAAAAAGTTTAACAAGAAATAGTTTAAGTAGTGTTAAAATAATTTACTTTTTTGGGAATTCATGATATTCTTTTAAATCTTCAAAGAGCCAAAAATGCCTCAAATAGCCTTAAAAAGCAGGTTATAATGATCTTTCTTGAATTGTTAAGGCTTGTAACATGAAAAAAGGTGAGCAACTGCTCACCCTGATAACTTAACGAAAGTTAATCTTTATCTCTATAGTGCTTTAGCTTTAGCAACTACATTTTCGACCGTATAGCCAAAGTTCTCTAAAGCAACTTCACCAGGAGCAGACGCGCCAAAGCGATCAATACTAATGGTAGATCCTTGATCACCAACATAGCGACGCCAGCCGAAGCTTGCACCTGCTTCAACCGCTAAACGCTTCTTAACACCTTGGGGAAGAACAGATTCTTTATAAGCTGCGTCTTGCTCTTCAAACACTTCCCAACTAGGCATAGAAATGACACGAACTTTCTTGCCTTCACCACGCAACTGTGCTGCTGCATCGACACAAAGCTCGACTTCTGAACCTGTACCAATGAGGATGATTTCCGGTGTACCTTCGCTATCAGAAAGGACGTAAGCACCCTTGAGGGTATTCTCAATGGAACTTCCTTCTAAGTTACGTAGATTTTGACGAGATAGAGCCAACAGAGTGGGTCCGTCTTTGCGCTCAATTGCTGATTTATAAGCTCCAGAAGTCTCATTTCCATCTGCGGGACGGAAGACTGCTAGGTTAGGAATCATGCGTAGGGAGGGAATATGTTCAATGGGTTGGTGAGTCGGACCATCTTCTCCTAAAGCAACAGAGTCGTGGGTCATAACCCAAATTACCCGTGCTTCAGAAAGAGCGGAGAGGCGAATCGCACCACGCATATAGTCGGTAAAGACGAGGAAGGTTGCACCATAGGGAATTAAACCAGAATCATGCAACGCCATCCCGTTACAAATTGCGCCCATACCATGCTCACGTACCCCAAAGCGGATGTTACGATTTCCGTAAGCTCCTTTTTGGAAGTCACCTTCAGATTTGATCAGGGTTTTGTTGGAGGGTGCGAGGTCAGCAGACCCACCAATTAACTCAGGAAGAACTCCAGATAAAGCATTTAAAACTTTACCAGAGTGGTTACGGGTAGCGTCTTTTTTCTCTTCTGGAGTGTAGGTAGGAAGAACTTTATCCCAACCTTCGGGGAGTTTACCCGCAATCATCCGTTCTAAGGTTTCTGCTTCGTCGCCATATTCCGCTTTGTAGCGAGTCATGAGTTTGTTCCACTCTTTCTCGTACTCTGCACCGCGGTCAACGGCTTTGCGAAAGCGTTTGAGCGCATCTTCAGGGACTTCAAAGGCAGGGTATTCCCAGCCGAGGTGGTCGCGGGTAGCTTGGACTTCATCTTCACCTAATGCAGCACCGTGAACGCCATGACTGTTGGCTTTATTGGGTGAACCATAACCGATGGTGGTGGTTACTTTAATTAAGGATGGTTTGTCGGTGACTTTTTTCGCTGCTTCGATGGCTTGCGCGATCGCGTCTAAATCGGTGTTACCATCTTCAACATGCTGAACGTGCCAACCGTAAGCTTCAAAACGCTTACCCACATCTTCTGTGAAAGCAAGATCTGTTGAACCATCAATAGAAATATGGTTGTCGTCATAGAGGGCGATTAGTTTACCTAATCCCAAATGTCCAGCCAAAGAACAAGCTTCGCCAGAAACCCCTTCCATGTTGCAGCCATCACCTAAAATCGCGTAGGTGTAATGGTCAACAATTTCTAAGTCAGGTTTATTAAACTTAGCAGCTAAATGAGCTTCTGCCATCGCCAGACCTACCGCATTGGCAATTCCTTGTCCTAAAGGTCCGGTAGTTACTTCTACCCCTTCAGTCATGAAGTTTTCAGGGTGTCCAGGGGTTTTAGATTCCCACTGACGAAATAGTTTAATATCCTCAATGCTGACATCATCGTAGCCAGTGAGGTGAAGGAGGGCGTATTGAAGCATAGAACCGTGTCCTGCGGAAAGGAGAAAACGATCGCGATTAAACCAAGCTGGATTTTTGGGGTTAAAGCGGAGGAATTTTTCCCACAGCACAAAGGACATGGGCGCAGCACCCATAGGTAAACCAGGATGTCCAGAATTAGCTTTCTCAACTGCGTCAATAGCAAGAAAGCGAATCGAATTGATACAAAGTTCTTCGAGAGACTGAGTAGTAGCGGTCATATATATCTATAGAGAGTAAACAACTTAATTGAAATGATGCAAATTTGATTGCATTTATAACTAAGGCTATCAGTTTCTAGCCTTTGGGGGATATTTTCAGCTTAACTTTGATATTTCTCAAACACGAGAGTCACATTATGACCCCCAAATCCGAAGGAATTCGATAAAGCTACCTTAATGGCGCGATCGCGAGCAACATGAGGAACGTAATCTAAATCACATTCTGGGTCAGGATTATCAAGATTAATGGTTGGGGGAATTTTCCCATGAGCAATAGCCATAGCAGTTGCAACCGCTTCAATTCCGCCTGAACCACCAAGTAAGTGACCAGTCATAGATTTAGTTGAACTGATTGCTATTTCCCGCGCTCGTTCTCCTAACGCTGTCTTAATCGCTAAGGTTTCGGTAACATCATTAGCTGCGGTGCTAGTTCCATGAGCATTGATATAATCGACTTGATTAGGCTCAATCCCTGCATCCTTCATCGCCAACTGAATCGCTCTGGTCGCGCCTTTACCACCAGGGACAGGAGAGGTCATGTGGTAAGCATCACAGGTCATGGCGTAGCCAGTCATTTCCCCATAAATCTTTGCGCCCCTAGCGAGAGCGTGTTCTAATTCTTCTAGGATTAGAACCCCTGCACCTTCTCCCATCACAAAACCATCGCGATCGCGGTCAAAAGGACGACAAGCATGAGCAGGGTCATCATTGCGACTCGATAAAGCACGACAAGCAGCGAAACCAGCTAAGGATAACGGTGTAACCGCTGCTTCTGTACCGCCACAGATCATCGCTTGGGCATAGCCTCCCTGGATCAAACGGAAAGCATCGCCAATCGCATTAGAACCAGAAGCACAGGCTGTCACCGTGCAATTATTCGGACCTTTCGCCCCCGTATGAATCGCCGTCAATCCCGCTGCCATATTAGCAATCATCATCGGAATCATAAACGGACTACAGCGATCAGGACCACGGGTTAAATAGATTTCTTGTTGGTCTTCGAGAACCTTCAAGCCACCAATCCCCGTCCCAATAATTACTCCCACCTGTTCCGCATTGAGATCATTAATCTCAAACTTGGCATCAGCTAGAGCATCCTTACTTGCTGCAACCGCAAACTGGGCAAAGCGATCCATCCGTCTCGCTTCTTTGCGTTCCATATACTGTTGAGGATCGAAGTCTTTCACCTCGCCAGCAATGCGACAAGCGTGGTGAGCAGGATCAAACAAAGTAATATCCCCAATACCATTACGCCCACTCAGCAAACCTTCCCAATACTCATTTAGGGTCTTACCGATGGGGGTAATCGCACCAAGACCCGTTACAACAACTCTTTTCTTTTCTTGATTTGTCATCATGCCAGACTAAATATGGCTTCTACAAGGCAATGCAGATACTAAAGGATATTGTGTTAAGCCTAAACCTCTAAGTAGAGGTTTGCTATCACGTTAAAAATCTAAATCTAAGCTGAAGCTGCTTCTTTCTCTTTCATGATATGATTTACAGCTTCACCAACGGTTTGGATTTTCTCTGCTGCTTCGTCAGGAATTTCAATTTCAAATTCTTCTTCTAGAGCCATAACTAGTTCAACAGTATCTAAAGAATCTGCTCCTAAATCATTGGCAAAGCTCGCTTCTGGCTTAACTTGGTCTTTATCTACATCTAATTGTTCAGCAACAATATCTTTTACTTTTTCGAGAATTTCTTGATTCATTTTTGTTGTTTTTGTTCCTTACTAATTTTGCAAACCTAGCGAGAAAATTTCTAGAAAAAATACTAGAAACAAATATTTTATCATGAGTCGTGGAAAGCTTTTGTCTATCTAGGTATAGAGCAAGCAAAGGGTTTTGATACCATTACTATTATTGTAGTATTAGTAATCAGGTCAAGGTTTTATCATTTATGAGCGCGAAAACACTTCAATATGCGTATTTCCCTGGCTGCGTGGCTCAGGGGGCTTGCTCGGAACTTTATCAATCAACCGCTGCTATTACTCAGGCTTTAGGTATTAAACTTATTGAACTGAAAAAAGCTGCTTGTTGTGGCTCTGGTACTTATAAGGAAGATTCGCAACTCCTCGAAGATACAGTTAATGCTCGTAATATTGCCCTAGCTGAACAGCTTAAGCTTCCTTTATTGACCCATTGTAGTACCTGTCAAGGCGTGATTGGTCATGTCGATGATCGCTTAAAAGAAGCCCAAGTAAATGATCCTGCTTATTTTGCACAAGTTAATGGACTCCTCGCCAAAGAACATTGTTCTCCTTATCAAGGTTCAAGTTCAGTTAAACATTTACTTTGGGCAATTGTCGGAGATTATGGCTTAGAAGAATTAGCTAAAAAGGTCAAAAATCGCCTTACGGGCTTAAAATGCGCTAGTTTCTACGGTTGTTATCTGTTACGAGCGCAAAAAAGCATTCCTTTTGACGATCCTTTTCAGCCAGAGTCGATGGAAAATGTTTTCCGTACCTTGGGCGCAACTCCAGTATATTACCCTGGACGCACCCAATGTTGCGGATGGCCTCTTTCTAGCTATGCGCAAGAACAGTCTTTCCAAATGGCTGGAAATCACCTTCAGGACGCAATTACAGCAGGTGCAGACTGTTTAGTTACTCCCTGTCCTCTGTGTCACCTCAACCTTGATTCTCGCCAGCCTGAAGTTGAGAAGGTAATCGGACAATCTCTCAAGTTACCTGTGCTTCATCTACCCCAGCTGATTGGTTTAGCTTTGGGGATAGAACCTCTTAAGTTGGGTTTGGATAAACATGTGGTTTCAACTCAATCTGTATTAACTAAGTTAGGATTTTAG
This sequence comes from Cyanophyceae cyanobacterium, assembly GCA_038320005.1. Taxonomy (GTDB): domain Bacteria; phylum Cyanobacteriota; class Cyanobacteriia; order Cyanobacteriales; family SIO1D9; genus JBBQDV01. The sequence continues at coordinate 660 of JBBQDV010000104.1, read as the reverse complement.
CGATTATTTTCTTCCTTATTCTATAACTCCAAAGATACCTGCAATCTGGGGGATTAGGTTAGTTGCTGTTTCGTTAAAGTCTTCTGCTTCTGGTACTTCTGCAACTATTCTTTGTAATATTTCTACGGCGATAACTGCTTCTTTCTTTTTGGTGGATGTCTCTTTTTCTTTCCAGATATGGGCGAGGTTTTTAATTTGGCTAAGGACTTGATCGCGATCGCGATCTGGCAAATGTCCTTCTGCTGTTGTTACTCGTTGCAGTTCTGTTAGAAGTTCCCGAATTCCTGGCTGATCTGGTTGGAAAGAGGCGGGTAACTCCTCTAAGGTTTGGCTGACTTCGTTTGTCGAGGTTGGCATGACTTTTAATTATTGACACCTAATACTAGACTAAAAAAGAAATCACGCCCTGATATACAACCAAAGGAAAGAATTTAGGAAAACAGCAGCCTCATTACCCTCAACCGTTCTCGTCTTTATTTGATAATGTACCTCTTTGGAGAGAGCCTGATTCAGATTACAGAAGTATATGATCCTAGTCAAATCACCGTATGGAGAAAAAAATAAGCTTGTCTTAGCAGAATTTGTCACCAATTGCGAGGAGGAAATCTTAAAAAAGGATTAAAAAGAGTAAAATAGAGAATAAGCGTTTGGAGAAAAAAA
>JBBQDV010000103.1:0-10457 GCA_038320005.1 Cyanophyceae cyanobacterium | reverse complement strand
AGTGCAAGATAATATTGCCCTCACTAATCCTGATGCTTCCTCAGAGGAAATCATTGCAGCAGCCAAAGCAGCTTGCGCCCATGACTTTATAATGGGTTTACCCAATGGTTACAACAGTCGGGTTGGGGAAAGGGGATCATCTCTTTCAGGAGGACAAAGACAAAGAATCGCGATCGCGCGAACAGTCTTGCAAAAACCCAATCTCCTTATTCTTGATGAAGCCACCAGTGCTTTAGACTACGAGACAGAAAGGCAACTTAGCGAAAATCTCAAAGAAGAATTTTACGGACGCACAGTTTTCTTTATTACCCATCGTCTTAATACCATCAAGAACTCTGACCGTATTCTCGTTATGGCGGATGGTTCACTAGTTGAGCAAGGCACTCATGACGAATTGATGGCAATGCAAGGAAATTACTACTGCTTGTACAAACAACAAGACGCAGAAATTTAGATCAATAACCTCGACATCAAAGTAAACCTTCTCAGAACTATTTGTTCATCTCCTTAGAACTATGAACTATCCTAACGGTAACGGCACTCCTGACAATCCTTCCAACGGTAGATCTACCTCAAATTTAATAGTTGCAACCCCATCCTCTGAGCAAAATGGCAAAGTTCCTCCTGCGCCCCAAAACCAGGTAATTCCTGAATTTGACAAGGCGGTAGTCTTGCGTCAATCGCCCTTTTGGTCACGAGCAATTATTTGGACAATTGCTGGAGTTACTCTCTTCGCAGTCGTTTGGGCATTTTTTGCCGATATTGACGAAGCAATCCCCGCTCAAGGTAAACTTGAACCCCAAGGCGCAGTAAAAGAAGTACAAGTTCCTGTGGGGGGATTAGTAGAAAGCTTAGAAGTCGAAGAAGGGGATATGGTGCAGCAGGGAGACGTGCTGATGAAATTTGACCAAACCTCACCAACCGCAGAATTAGCCTCCCTCAGAGCCAACCAAGAATCCTTAGAGCAAGAAAATGAGTTTTATCGCTCTCAACTCAATGGTTCAGATTCTGCTTCGACAAATGCGGATCTCAATATACCTGCTGAACTAAGAACCTTAACCACTAATCGCGCTGGTTTACAAGAAGAAAACCAACTCTATCGGGGTATCATTGCACAACGGGGTAGTGATCCCAGTTTATCGGTCGAACAACAAGAACGTTTACGAGCTAGTATTTCCACTATTGAATCTAGCACTGCGGAACGTCAATTAGAAGTTCAACAATTAAATCAGCAACTTAGCCAAGTCCGCTTACAACTAGCAAATACAAGAGATATTCTCGCTGTTAATACTAATATCCTTGGCGGTCTTGAGTTATTGAATGAAGAAGGTGCTATTCCTCGGATTCAATATCTTCAACAACAGCAGGAAGTGAATACAGCACGAACTAATGTCAATCGTTTAGTAGAAGAACAAAAACGAATAGAGTTTTCCATTCAGCAAGCAGGGAAACAATTACAGAATACGGTTTCGTCTTCTCAGGAAGATTTATTGACGAAAATTGAAGCTAACGAACAGCGAATTGCGGAAATAGACAGTCAGCTTAGTCGGGTAATTCGCCAAAATGAACAGCGTCTCAATGAAATTAATAGTCAACTTGCTCAAGCTGAGTTAACTTTAGATTACCAGGAGTTACGCGCCCCTATTACTGGAACGGTCTTTGATATCCAGGTGAGTAATAATTCTGTGGTCAATAGTAGCGAAACGGTGCTAAAACTTGTTCCAGGGGAAGGCTTGATTGCGCAAGTTTTTATTACTAACCGCGATATTGGTTTCGTTGAAAGGGGAATGGAAGTTGATGTGCGGGTTGATTCTTTTCCTTATAGTGAGTTTGGAGATGTTAAAGGCAAAGTGATACGCATTGGTTCTGATGCTTTACCTCCTGATGAACTCTTTAATTATTATCGTTACCCTGTGGAGATTAAACTCGATAAGCAATCTCTCGATATTCGCGGTAAACAAATTAACCTTCAGTCGGGAATGTCAGTGAATGTTAATATCAAGGTTCGCGATCGCAAGGTAATCGATATCTTTACAAATCTCTTTAGAGATAAAACAGATAGTCTCCAAAATGTCCGTTAAGGGTTAAGGGTTGAGAATGGAGAATTGAGAATTGAGAAAATTCATTAACTTTAGTTAATCACCCCCTCTCCCCTGCGCCCCCTCTCCCTTACCCCTCGTTTCAGTTAGCTTTCCTGTTTATTGAATAGAGTTTGAGCTTGTCGAAGCGCGATCGCGCCAATATTAAACAAAGCCCAACCAGCAGCAATTCCTAATGGTAGTAATACAATAACAATTCTAAGATCCATATTCTTATTTCCCCGTTAAATTCAAAGTGTATTTTAAACGATTATCGTGTTTTAATTATATCAATCTCTTGACCCCTATGAGCTAAAGCTAGTTTCTCATACTGACGAGCGTGTTCAATCAGTTCTTCCGCTTCTGGGTCAGAAATATCCCGTATTTTTTTAGCAGGAATTCCCACACATAGAGATCGCGCTGGAATATCCTTAGTAACAACCGAACCTGCCCCAATAATACTCCCTGCCCCAATCCGCACACCATTAAGAATTATCGCCCCAATCCCAATTAAACAACCCCGTTCAATATAAGCAGAATGGATCACCGCCCGATGTCCCACTGTCACATAATCTTCTAGGATAGTGGGTTCACCTGGATCTCCATGTAAAATTGCTCCATCCTGGATATTAGTACAAGCCCCAATTTCAATTCTCTCGACATCTCCTCTGACGACAGCGTTATACCAAAAACTAGACCCTTTTTTGCACAAAACTTCACCAATAACCGTAGCATTACTAGCAACAAAAGCGGTTTCAAAGAGATCGGGGCGAGATAAAGAAATGTTTTCTAGAGGATTCATCTGAATGGCAGAAACAAAGTTAGCAAGAAGTTTTATAGCATATTAATATGCTTATATAATAAAGCCAGAATAACACGCTGGCGTTATCTTCTCTCATGATCAATCTTGGTTTACAGTATCCCATCTTTGGGGCAGAGATTCCTTGTCCTCATTGTCGCCAAACTATTTCTGCACTTACTCTTACTGATACGTACCTATGTCCCCGTCATGGTGCATTTGAAGCAGATCCTCACACTGAGGAGTTAGTCCACTTGCAATCGGGGCGACATTGGCGCAGGTGGGATGAACAATGGTATCGTCAGCATACTCACCCTGATGGCATTCGCTTTGAGATTCATGAAGCCCTCGATCAGCTTTATACTCAGGGCTATCGGGCAACATTTATTACTATTGCCTATCGTTATCAGGACTTGATGCGACCTTATTTAGAGCGGAGCGCACCCTGGCAAGGACAGGGAGGTAGTTCCCAGATGCGTTTGTATGGTTTACCCATTAAGTTTAGTTCTGAACCTGATAACGCCCCCTACTGGGAGGTGATTAACTTCGAGCTTGAAAAAGAGCCAGGAGTTCCGAAACGTTATCCCTATTTTCGCTTATTTGAGTAGCCTTAATAATTACGGCTGATTACCCTGATATGTTGCATCATACTTCAATTCGGACGGCGGATATTCATCGCGCGATCGCGTTTTACGAAAAACTAGGATTTACCGTCAACGAACGCTTCACCACAGGTTACACCCTCGCCTGTTGGTTAGAAGGGCTAGGAGGACGCATCGAGTTAATCCAAATTCCCCAGCCCAAACCCGCCCCCGATGCTTTTAGTGATGAACATTACACTGGTTATTACCATCTATCATTTGATATTACCGAGTTAAGCAATAATCTCCCTCAATGGCTAGAAAACCTGCAAACACGATTTAAAGAGGCTTCCCAAGCTAATCCTGAGCAAATTCAGCCCCTGAAGATTTTACTCGCACCAACCCAGCAGATGATTGGAAATAGCGTCTACGAAACCGCCTTTATCGCCGATGCAGATGGTCTACCCCTAGAAATAATTCGCCTCATGAAATCTTAACCGTAAGTTGAAAGCGAAAACAGAGATAACCGATAATAAATTCTAATCATAAATTCACAAAAAAAACTGCCAAAATGAACCAACCCACCACAGGAGTCCAATTTCTCACCCCCGAAGAATCCGCAGCCGTAGATGCAGGACTTCTTTCTACTCCCGAAAAATTTCTCACACGCCTGACAATTTCCTCCCAAAGACTGTTGAAAATAATTGCTAAAGATCAAGAAGTACCCATTGAAGACCTTACCCATCAACAAATTCTCGCCTGGTTTGAGAAAGATAGTAAAATCCGTCGGGAAGAGGGAATTGAATCTGCCGTGCTAAAGTGGTAAAAACATCTAGAACTCGATGTGAAGCCCTGCAAAACTCGTCATTAATAAGACCAGCTAAACATGATATTCCGATAGTCCGATTGCTTAATGCTTAATATTTTGTTACAAATGGACTAGAACGGTTGATAAATTTTAGAACCTTATGATTGGTGGCTTTCTTGGTATCGGTAACAACCAAAGTGCGGACTGGGGGGAAAATCTCCTCAACACAGTGACTAGCAACACCCTGCGCCACTTGTTTAGTAGTAGTGACTCAGTGGACGTTGCCGTTCGCTGTCATCCATCTAGTAAACTACTTCAAGGCAGTATTGATAGCTTCAAAATGAATGGAAGGGGCTTAGTAATCCGTAACCACTTCCGCACCGCAGAAATGTCCTTTGAAACTGATGCAGTGTCCCTAGACTTCGGTTCGGTACTCCAGGGAAAAATTTCTCTCAAACAACCCACCCAAGCGATTGCACAAGTTAACCTCAAAGAAGACGATATAAACAAAGCATTTCAGGCCCCATTAGTTAGGAAGCGTCTAGAAAACCTCGAACAAGGGGAACTCCTCGAACTGTCCAACGGTAATCCAGTTTCCTTTACCGCAATTAATCTCCAACTTTTACCTAAAAATCGCATCAAATTATTTGCTGAAGCAGATTTAGGAGAAGAAAATTTAGTTCCTGTCAGCTTAACCTGTACACTCGCTATCGAAAGACGCAGACGAATTTTATTCAAAGACTACCAGTTTGAAGCAGATGCAGTTCCCCAAGAATCCCAAGAATTATCCCAAAAACTGACCGCAGTTCTAGCGGATGTTCTCAATAACATGGTTGATTTAGACCGCTTTAATTTAGATGGTGTGACTTTACGCCTAAATCGTTTAGAAACCCAAGGAGAAATGCTGATTTTTAGTGGTTACGCTCAAATTGAACATATCCCTAATATTGGCTAAATAAAAATATACTTTTAAAATAGCGATGAAAACTAAAGAAAAAACCCTTTGGGAAAAGTTCTTACAGCCCATCATCAGAAATTTTATAGATGAGGACAAACTCAGACAATTTCACGAAAGCATTGATTGGGAAGTAGAAGCAGACCGTTTTCGTCAGCCTGGTTTAACTTATCCCCAATACTACCAATCACAAAACTTTCATGGTGTTGAAGGTGGATATCTCAATCCTGGGGCTGCGGTAACATATGATCCCATTACTCAATATGTCCTCCCTCCCAACGAGACCTGGATACGGGAAGAACTTGTCAAAAGAATTCAAGGTCAACCTCGGCGTATTCTTGACTTAGGGTGTGGAACAGGTTCAACCACCTTGCTACTCAAACAAGCCTTTCCCGAAGCAGAAGTAGTTGGACTAGATTTATCCCCCTATATGCTTTTTATGGCGGATTACAAAGCCAAACAAGCAGGAATTAAGCTTAAGTTACGTCATGGTCAAGCAGAAGCGACTAACTTTTCTCCTGCTTCTTTTGATGTGGTTACAGCTTCTTTACTATTTCATGAAACCCCACCTCATATTTCCAAAGCTATCCTCACCGAAGCATTTCGGATCTTGATTCCTGGGGGACAAGTTGCGATTATAGATGGAAGCCAAAAGGTTCTACGTCAAACTGAATGGCTAACTAATGTTTTTGAAGAACCCTATATTCAAGCTTATGCAAAAGGAAATCTGGAGAATTGGCTACAAGATGCTGGCTTTGAAGAAGTTTCGACTGATGATGTTTGGTGGGTACAGCAAGTAACTCAGGGAATGAAACCTTTACCTGTTGAAGACCAAAATCAGGTAAATACTGCTAATATTAACAATGATCCCTTTGGGGAAACAGAAGGTTTTGCGCCAGCATTTTCGTAAATAATGTCCCTCAAAGCAGTTTTATTTGATTTTAATGGTGTCATTGTTAAAGATGAGTCAATTCACCAAGAACTGATCAAAGAAATACTGCTAGGAGAAAATTTACGCCCATCCCTTGACGAATATAGACAAATATGCTTGGGACGCAGCGATCGCGCTTGTCTAAGAGAAATTTTATCTAGTCGTGGTCGCATTGTCACAGATAACTATTTAGATATCCTGATTAAGAAAAAAGCCTCCGCTTATCGCCAGCAGATAGAAACTTGGGAAACATTACCTCTCTATCCAGGTTTAAAGACAATTCTTAAACATATTCGTAGTCTTGAACTTGTTACTGGAATCGTCAGTGGCACAATCCGTTCGGAGATTGAAGAACTACTAGAAAAAGCTGAACTAACTCAATACTTCGATATCATTATCTCAGGGGATGACCTAAGCGAAAGTAAACCCGACCCCAAAGGTTATTTACTCGCCGTTGAACAACTTAATCAAACTTATCCGACCCTGAACTTACGACCTGGGGAATGTTTAGCGATAGAAGATACTCCATCGGGAATCACCGCAGCCAAAAAAGCCCGCATGCAGGTAGTTGGTGTCGCCAATACTTATCCAGTTCATATCTTGCAGCGTCAAGCCAACTGGAGTGTAGATTATCTCTGGGAGTTAGAACTTGAACGAGTACAGGAAGTTTTCTCGACAATTTGATAAGATAGAAGCTGATTAGACGGGGAATTAGCTCAGTCGGTAGAGTGCTGCGATCGCACCGCAGAGGTCAGGGGTTCGATTCCCCTATTCTCCATTTTTTGTGGTACATCTGTACTGTATATTCAATAATTAAGTGTGTTTCTCAACGCATCAATTCTATGGTGCGTCTCTTGAAGGAGTCTGTCTATGGCTTGGTTGGGAGTAGGTCGCATTATAGCAATACCAAAACATGACATCATAGCGGATCAAAACCAGCATCGAGAGGTGATACCACCGAAATAAATGAAAGCGGATTCTTGCCAGTATTTATAACTGCGTGTACATCCCCCGCCCTAGCTACTAAGACATCCCCCGTAGAAATTGTTAATGTGCTACCACTGGCATCAGTAATATAATCACCAGTTCCAGATAAAATAGTCCATGTGTCTTGCCCAGATGGGTGAACATGCGGTGCGATTCTCTGTCCTGGGCTTAAATACCAAGCCACAACAGTTGCATCTTTAGTCTCTACGATCACTGCTCGTATGGGATCGCCTGTGTTTGGTTGAAAGTGATCTTTGCTGTGATATAATCTTGTATTATTCATTCCCGGTGTCCTTTGCATTTTTAGAGTTTGTGACGGTTCAGTGAGAACTTTTTCGCCTAACTATAAATTAGACAGATTCTTTCCATATATATATCACTATAGTCATTTTATATCGATTGGATTAAGCGATATCTGCTTTACCATGACAAAAAGCGTTCCCATATTGCGGGGATGCAGGAATTCAAGATTCATTAACCCATTTTGCAATTAATTGTTAAGTTGTGGCTTCTACTCAAACCCAAGCCTTGTATGTATTTGAGCTAACCACAGAGGAATAAGAGGCTGACCTGAATCAAGGAACGCGATCGCGCCTTGTCTTCCACTCTAGCTGCGAATAGCAGTTACTTACTAAATTCTACATACCTATGTTCATTAGCATCTTCTCACAACTAGGGGAATTTAATAATGTTTATGCAAACTTTCGTTAGTTAAGTATCGATTTTGCGCGATCGCGCTAGATAATTCATCGGTTACGCAAAATCCTCCTTCCTGATCTATGGGAGTGGCTGCATCAAGGAGAACTAAGTTACAGATAATTCTTGAAAAAATGAATTTGCGACATATAATATTTGAAAATCAAACAAAAATGTCTTTAGAAGTAAAAAGTGCTAGTATCTTTGTGTAGTGAAGCTTATAGCACTTTTGAACTGCGACATTTAATGATTAAATGAACAACTGTGTATCTGATAATTTAAGAAAATAATTACTATGCCAAAATATGTTCTCTGGGGAAGTTATTGCGAAAACGTCCTTGAAAAACGCGCCCCCTATCGCCAAGCCCATCTTGACCGCCTAACCGAACTAAAGGAAAATGGTTCTTTGGTTACTATCGGTCCAACTAAAGATACAGAGAAAGTATTTGGGGTTTACGAAGCAGAAGACGAAACCTCAGCCCGTAAACTGGTTGAAGAAGACCCCTATTGGCAAAATGGGATTTGGACAGATTATGAAATCCGTGAATGGATTCAAGCATTCTAAACCCTGACCTTGCTTAAAATAGAGATACTGCGTTAGAAATTTCTTCATGCAACAAACTGCTTTTAATTTACTGGCTATCAGTATCTTTTCGATCACCCTAGCTTGTTTAGTCGGACCATTTTTTGATCTTTCCCCTGCTATTCCTGCTGCTACTACCGTCGCGATATTGGGTTTAGCCACCGTGGATACCTTGACTTGGAAGGGTAAGGGAATGACCTTATTTATAGATGGGTTTGCGCGTTTATCTTCTCAGCATCGCGAAAGAGTGGTTCATCATGAAGCAGGTCACTTTCTAACGGCTTATTTTTTGGGGATTCCGATTACGGGTTATACATTGAATGCTTGGGAAGCTTTTAAGCAAGGTCAACCTGGGGTAGGGGGAGTGGCTTTTGATACCCAGAAATTAGAAGCGAGTGTTTCTTTCCCTGGGGAACAACAATTAATTTTAGACCGTTTTTGCACGGTTTGGATGGCAGGAATTACGGCGGAACAGTTGATTTATGGGGATGCGGAAGGGGGAGAGGAAGACCGTCGAAAGCTTAAGTCTGCTTTAAACCTATTTGGTCATCCTAAAAGTCAATGGGTGCAAAAAGAAACCTGGGCAAAATTGCAAGCAGAGGGTTTAATTGAGAAGTATCGGGATGCTTACGATGCTTTGGTGGAAGCGATGCAAAACCGCCAGTCGGTAGATGATTGTTACTCTTTGTTGGGAAATTATACTCAGGTAGGAGTTACTGACGATTAACACAATTCAGCAAGTCCTATCTATGGGAATTTGAGATTTGCGAAAGGAGTACGTGCGAAAATAGAGATATAGTTAAATATCTAATGTAAAATCCTATGTCAAAATCACCTCAGTTTCTTAGCGGTAACGAGATTCGCCAGAAATTCTTAGACTTTTTCGCACAACGGGAACACAAACCCTTACCTAGTGCATCCCTTGTACCAGATGATCCTACTGTACTCCTGACGATTGCAGGAATGCTACCCTTTAAGCCGATTTTCTTGGGACAGGAGGAGTCAGACTTTAATCGCGCCACTACATCCCAGAAATGTATCCGTACTAATGATATTGAAAATGTGGGACGTACCGCCCGACATCATACGTTTTTCGAGATGTTGGGAAACTTTAGCTTTGGGGATTATTTTAAGGAAGAGGCGATTAAATGGGCGTGGGAACTCTCGACAGAGGTGTTTGGTTTACCTGCTGAACAAGTTGTCGTTAGTGTTTTCCGTGAAGATGACCAAGCTTTTGCAATTTGGCGCGATAAGATTGGGGTCCCCCAAAAGCGGATTATTCGCATGGGGGAAAAGGATAATTTCTGGGCTTCTGGGGCGACTGGTCCTTGTGGTCCTTGTTCGGAGTTGTATTACGATTTTCACCCAGAACTGGGGGATGAGAATATTGATTTAGAGGACGATTCGCGGTTTATCGAGTTCTATAACTTGGTATTTATGCAATATAACCGTGATGTGGAAGGTAATCTAACGCCTCTTCAGAATCAGAATATTGATACGGGGATGGGTTTGGAACGGATGGCGCAAATTTTGCAAAAAGTGCCGAATAATTATGAAACTGATCTAATTTTACCGATTATTCAAACTGCTGCGGAGATTGCTAATATAGATTACAGCAAGGCTGACCCAAAAACGCAGATATCTTTGAAGGTGATTGGGGATCATGTTCGGGCTGTGGTTCATATGATTGCGGATGGGATTACTGCGTCTAATATAGGACGGGGTTATGTGTTGCGTCGCCTCATTCGTCGGGTGGTTCGTCATGGGCGTTTAATTGGGATTGAGGGGGAATTTACGACTAAGGTTGCCCAAAGCGCGATCGCGCTCTCCCAATCCGCTTATCCTAATGTTAGAGAACGGGAAAATATAATTAAAGCTGAGTTACAACGGGAAGAGTCTGCTTTCCTCAAAACCCTAGAACGGGGTGAGAAAATGTTGTCAGATTTAATGACGAAGGCTATTAAGTTAGGTGAAAAGACTATTTCAGGTGAGGATGCTTTTATTCTTTACGATACCTACGGTTTTCCTTTTGAACTAAC
>JBBQDV010000102.1:0-10486 GCA_038320005.1 Cyanophyceae cyanobacterium | reverse complement strand
AACATCAAGTACATCGCCTCTCCAGAGTCCGGGATTTAACCACAGTTTACACTAAGGTCAGGTCATTAAGGTTACATCTTGTCAAAGGTACAGGGCTTAGTGTAACCTGAAGTGGCTCATCAGCTTAGCACGATTGACAGTAACTCAAGATGGAAGCCAAAAAAACTGCCGTTGATTATTTGGACGAGGGCGATCAACTTCTAGAGTCAGGGACTCTGGAGGAGGCGATCGCAGCTTTCCGCCGCGAGCTCGAACTCAATCCTGACATCTCTTGGTCTCACCACAATTTAGGGCAAGCTCTAGCAAAACTCGGTCAATTCGAGGAAGCGATCACAGCTTTCCGCCGTGCGATCGAACTCAACCCTGATTTTTCGTGGTCTTATCACAACTTGGGAGATATCCTCGATCGACAACAACAGTGGGAGGAATCGGTAATCGCTTTCCGCCGTGCCATTGAACTCAATCCTGAACATTTCGGGTCTTACTGCGGCTTAGGGCAGGGTTTGATGAATTTGGGTCAGTTGGATGAGGCGATCGCCACTTACCGTCGCGCCAGTGAGCTTGAGCCAGAGACGGATTGGATTCAGTATAAACTCGGGGAGGTGCTGCAACAGCGAGCTCAGTTGGATTTGGAGGGGGCGATCGCTTCTTATCGCCACGCCCTTGAGCTAAATCCAGATGATGTGCAAGCATACCGCAAGCTCCTACAGATTCAGCCAGATAACTTTGCAGCCTGGTTGCAGTTAGGGAAGGCATTGGTGAAACAAGAGCAGTTGGAGGAAGCAATTGCAGCTTACCGCCATGCCTGCCAACTCAATCCAGATTCGTTTGATTCTTACTGGCAGTTAGGAAAAACTTTCTATCAGCAAAGGTTGCTAAAGCTAAAAGATTTACAGTCTCATCCCGATGTCGAGGCAACTCTATTAGAAGAATGCCAGAGTCAAAGCCGGCAAGTTCCATTGAATCAACTCAACGACGCAGGCTTTGTCAAAGCCACCAGTATCCTTAACGACGAAGATTTGATCCGAGAACTTTACCGTGCCTATCTAAAACGCGAAGCCGAACCGACTGCTATATCGTCTTATTCTGAGATTCTCCGCAGTGGCGGGTTAACCCGCCTCACACTACTGAGTTCATTTCGGGATTCAGCAGAATTTAAGTTACTTTCAATTAGGTACAAGAATCGGGAATATGAGATATTTGCTCACTGGCAGGCAATAGAAATCAGCTATGAGAATCTGGCAGAGGAAATCGCTTGTTATCGGCGAGCGATCGAGCTTTCCTCAAATTATTACGAGTGTTACTGGAATTTAGGGGAAGTGCTGGCAAGGCAGGGAGATGCTACTGAGGCGATCGCAGCTTATAAAAAGGCCGTGCAGATCGGTATGCTTCTGGCACAAGAAAAGAGCTTAGAGGAAGCGCTTTCCTGCTACCAGAAAGCCTTAGAAACGATCCCCGATCAATTTACAATTTACTCAGATTTAGGGATGCTGTTAGTACGCATTGGGCTGTTCGAGAAATTACTAGCTTGCTACCATGAGGCTTTTGAAATCTCGCCCAACAGCGCTAGAGCTTACCACAATTTAGGTCTTCTTCTTGCCCAACACGATTTTATAAATGAGGCTGTAAGCTGTTTTCAACAAGCCCCACAGATTCAAGGCTCTACCGAGTGGGATATCTGCGAGAAAATATGGCAGGAATTGCACCAACTTGACCCAATTGATGAAGCTAACTCCTTTGATGAAATAGAAATTAAATTGGAAGTAGCAGAAGAATACTTCAGATTAACAAGTAAATATAAAATTCTGACACTACAATCGTTGACAGAGATAGATAATAAATATTTGGAACAGGTCGGGCTGTCGCTACCCAGCCTAGAATTGATAGGACAAGATAACTGGGCATTGGAAGAAATTTATATCAATAGTTTTGGTGACTCAGCAAAAGAACACCTTGCTACAAAAATTAACCTAACTTTGCCTTATCAGCAAGTTTTAGTAGAGACTGGTTATATCTATTCTCTTTGCCCTTTTAGCGGGAAAGTTCTCAGGTCAAACCAATCATTTGTTATCAACCATTATGAGAGGGGACACCACGACTTGCAGGGTTTTATATATCGCTTTGTTGGGAGCGAAATATTTTATTTAATGGTTGGCTGTGTTCTTGGAGACAAGCTTCTGGTTTATGTGCCAAGGCTAGAGCTAATTATTAACTTAAATGCTGCCTTAGTAGGTTTCGCACCTGCTGAAGAGAGTATCAATAAGCTAAAGAGTTATATGGTTAGCTGTTGGAAGCAAGTCAAATCTTATATAACAACTGAAAAGAAAAAAGTAGTTGATGTTGTTGGCTTGGGTTTCAACATCGGACATTACTTGTGGCAGGACGTGACAGGTATTGACGTTATCTATAAAAATGGGTTGAACCAAAACATGGACATTATAGTAGGAGATGGTGAGTATTTCAGTATTGAAGAGATTTTCACAGAGATTCCACCTCACAATCAGATTCATGTTAAAGATGTTTGGGCCGCTTTTAAAACTGTATTGGATAATAATTATGTTGCGTTCAGGGCAAATGGTCTATTTATAGAAGAAAAATTAATCAACAGAGTATGTGAGGCTTCGTTCAAAAAATGTGAACAAAAATTTTTGAACGAAGTAGAAATAGCAAAGGAGCATTTTCCGCTTCTGGCAGTCCAAATTCGCACCAGTAGTAGGGTATGGTTAGGCCAAGCAGAAGGAATAGGAAATATCATCAAAAGCCTGTATTCAGATTTTCCGAATTTGGGAGTTGTCTTTGATGGGTGGTCTCTTACGGGCAATGAGGATTCTGTAAATACAAGTTGGTCTGTAATTGAAATCGAAAAAGCCATAATGAAAGAAATCCTTGCTCTTATCCCTCCTAGTATCAATACGTATAGCGCGATTGGTGCTAAGACTTACGAAACCGTTGTTTGGCATAAGGCTATAGACTTGCACATATCACCAATCGGAGCAGGACTGATTTATCCCGTATGGATAGCTCACAAGCCAGGCGTATTGTATGCACACACTCAAATACTCAATGACTTCGGGAAAAACTATTATGTGACCTCAAATCCTCATTTGGAAAAGATGTTACCACAAGTGTTGATACCAAATGATAGTATTGTTGATTACTCACACTTTAACTATGATTGTGATTGGCAGGCAATTTATAATGAAGTGGTTAAAATATTAAAGGAATTGAAGGAAAAAAAATAATCATGTTATAAAAAATATTGTGAGAGGGGTATTGGCTCTTCAACCCTCCCCTCCAAGCAAAACTTTTAACCTGAGTCTAACCTATTCTAAAGTCATCATTTTTTCAGAGCGGAGCAAAGCATCTGGTTAAAGAATCGGCAACATATATGACTTGATCTTTGGTGAGATTCAGTGCCGAAGGTAAATTTATAGCGAATGGCGATAGGCTCAAAGAAACCGTATTTTCGGGTTGAGGTTGTGGTAAAACTCCTTGATATGCTGGTAAAGTGCTCAGGGGATAAAAGAAAGGTCTAGCATCAATATCTTTTGCCTTCAGCCGCTCGATCAGCTCTCCTTTTTTGATTCCAAGCTTTTCATCCAGAATTGCTGTCACCATCCAATAGGTATTTTTCACTCTATCTGCTTCTTGGTTCAGGGTAATGCCATAGAAACCGCCTAAAGATGCTTTGTACCAAGCAAAAATTTCCCGCTTGCGATTAATCAACTCCTCAATTCGTTCTAGTTGAGCTAACCCCAAAGCTGCTTGCATACTGCTCATTTTATACTTATAAGCAACTTCACTATTCCAGAACAATTTACTATCTGGATCTCGACCATGATCGCGGAGAAATAAACAACGCTGGTAAATATCCTCTCTGTCTGTGACTAGCATTCCCCCTTCGCCGGTTGTGAGAGTTTTGGAACCATGAAAGCTAAAAGTGCTAACATCACCGAAACTTCCAGCTTTTCTACCCTTATACTCAGATCCGATCGCCTCTGCTGCATCCTCAATCACAGCAATACCATGTTTGTCTGCGATTTCCAGAATCGCATCCATATCTGGCATATTGCCATATAAATCAACGATGATCACTGCCTTAGTCTTCGGTGTAATCCGTTCCGCAAAAGATTCAGAAGAAAGACACCAAGACTTTTCATCAATGTCAGCGAAAACAGGAGTCGCACCCACATAACTAATAGGTGCAGAGGTGGCGATCCAAGTAATATCAGGAACAATCACCTCATCCCCAGTTCCGACACCCAGAGAAAGTAATCCTAAATGCAGACCTGATGTACAAGACGGTAAACTAATTGCATATTTCCGCCCCACATAAGCAGCAAAAGCTTTTTCAAACCGATCGTGGTACATATTGGCGTTGCCATACCAAGCATTAGTGACTGCATCAGTCACATAGTCAATCTCTTTCTGAGTAATCCAAGGCCCCGCAACAGGAATACGTTCCATTTTTTTAATCCTCCACACACTTAAGATAACCGTCAGGTGCAACAGTAATCAGTAACTTAGCTTCGATATCCTTGTCAATTTCAAAACGTTTATTAGTCTTAAGAAATTCCCAAACTGCTGTTTTAGGATTGTTGCCTTTTCCCCAAGGTCTATCTGGGAAAAAGTCTTCAGGCATATCCTCTACCACTGTATCGAAAACTACTAGGTAACTATCTTTAGTTACCAGGGGCGAGTAAAGTTCCAATTCTTTCAATACATGGTCATGGGTATGATTAGAATCGAGAATGACAAGCACCCGACCATTGCCTTTAGCAAAATCAAAAACCTGTTTTGCTATTTCTTCATCAATAGAAGAACCCTCAATCATTGTGATGCGCTTGAACATGGGATGTTTCTCAATTTCTACCCGATTGTGCTGACGGATGTCAACATCAATTCCTAAAACTTGACCCTCACCACCTATTAACTCAAGCATTGATGAGTGGAAAATCAGGGAACCGCCATGAGCAATACCTGTTTCGATAATCAAATCTGGCTTAACTTTCCAGATGATTTCCTGCATTGCCATGACATCTTGAGGGAGTTGAATAATCGGACGCCCCATCCACGTAAAGTTATAGGGATACTTATATGAGGTTATTTCTCTTAACCAAATACGAGAAAGTGCCTGAACATCGACATCAGCTTTAAGCCGGTCAATGTTACCTGTAACTTCAGCAAAAAACTTAGCGACTTCGCTCATTAGATAAACTCCTTCCAGTTAATGGTTTCTGATGTAATTATTTTACGCCCAGCTTTACCCATATTGGCAATTAAATCGAGAATAGACACATAAGGTGTAAATTCTCCATAAAGTTGCGGGTAAGTTTTCTTTTGATAGTTCATATACTCGACGCGAACCCCATGTTCCTCAAACAAATTGTGATTGAGGTATTTCCGTGCGCCATGACCTGTAATATATATATCACCATTTAGGTACTTAACGATCTCTAAGACCCGTTGTGAACCTTTTCCAGGTATATTAAGTTTTGATGAATACAAAAAATTGTCTGGTTTTCCAATTTCAAAGTATTGGCAAACTAAATTCATGCTAGCGATCGCTACTTCTGCAATCGTTGTTGCAGGCTGACTGTAAACAGACTCAACAAGCGCCAACATCTCCTGACTATAAGGCGCTTTAGCATACGCTTGGGAGAGAAAATTAATATGACGTATAGACCAATCTTTTTTCTGCTTAACTGTTACCTCTCTAATCTCTTGACCCAATTGTAGATTGTCTAGAGGAACTGTTAACCACTTAGAACCTTCAGTATGTTTAATTTGTACTCGATTCACAAAACTTCCTTTTGAGAATTGAACATCATCATAATGAACATACATATCTGCCAATCTAATTTGCTCAAAAAATCCTACCCAAGGAAAAAACATGGGTTGTGAAATAACAATTTTCATAGTTTTTTAGAGGAGTCTAATAATTTTTCCATAATCAGTACGTCATAAAACTGACACTGATTATAAAAGTGTTGAAAATGGATACCGACCTTTCGATATCCCAGTTTCTCGTATAAGGATATAGCAGGTTGATTGTCAGCCAAAACTTTTAATATTATTTTTCTAATTTTAAAAATTTCTAGAGCATAACTTTCTAAAATAGGAATTGCATCTTTGCCATAACCTTTACCCTGATCCGAAGGTGAAATACAAATTCCGATTTCCCCAAAACCATGAATAAAATTCATATTGGTCAATTGGATATATCCACAAGCTTGATTATTTTTCTTTTCGGCAATTACAAAAAAAATAGTTTGCGGATTAGTGGTATGACTATTAAGCCAATCTTTCACCTTTTGAGTAGTGTTAGCCCTTGGAAGAGACATCAGCTTTGTTTGTAAAGCAAGGTTATTTCGCAGGGAAACAAGTAAATTGATATCTTCTTCTAATGGCTGACGTAATGTTACCAAGGTTGCTTCTAACATAGACTAAATCTCCCTCCCAGCAGTAATATCAAAGGTTAAAATACAAGTGATTTCGTCCTTTCCAACAGTCAATACTTTCGATACTACTAGAGGCCGTTTTAGGATTTAAACCAACATATATAACCTGAATTTCGTCACTTAATTCACTGGGGGCTATAATAGGCTTTCCAAATAAAGACTTACCTTGACGATAAGGATTTTGATCGATAAAATACTTAACGCGATCTAGGTCTTTTAAGCAAGTAGCAATAAAGGTTCCATAAAAGCCTGAGCCATAAATAGCACTCTGTTTAGCATTTTTGTGTTCTTCTTCAAACTCTGTAACTTTATGGGAAATAACTTCCCAATAATTAGCCATTTCCATAGCTTTTGTATAAATTGCTTCTACATTTTGTTTGACAACTAATGGAGATGATGTCTTCACTGGCAAATGAGGTTTTTGAGCAACTATGACAAACGATCCATAGTGAGCATCTGCATCAATTGTAATTGATTGAAACCCTATATCTTCCAGTAAAAATTGCAGGGATGTTTCGGAAAAATGATTAACATGATCGAGAACCACAAAGTCTGCTGTATTAGTATAAATGTTAGGAACAATGCAATAGAAAAAACTCCCAGGCTTGAGTAGTTCTTGAATTTTACAGAGCATGGATCTGGGATCGACAACGTGTTCTAGAGAAAAGAAAGAAGTTACTAAATCAAAATACTCATGCCACTCTGGTTTTAAGGAATAAGTAGACCAGTTTTCAGGTTTTGCAAATTTTTCCCAAAAGGGGATGTACATTTCACTGACATCGAACAAATGAGGGGTAATATCGGGTCGATTTTGAACCAATTTCTTGAGTGTCGCACTTTTAGCACAACCATAATCGAGCATCAAAGAATTTTCCGGCAAGGTAAGTTTTTCCAAAAGAACTTGAACTTGATGATCTATCCGAAATATTTTTTTGCTCTCAATCACCTTATACAGTTGGTCTTCTTCTTCTGTGTCAATCAGAATTTTATAAGTCTGATCGTAATATTCGGCTATATTATTAATTTCCGTTGTTTGGAGATGACCACAGTGATGACAAAAAAACACTTCCGTTTCTTGGGGATATATCTCACACAAAGAAGTTATAGAAAGATTATTTTCAGAAACATACAGAGGGTTTTCTATAGACAGTTGACAAACATTACACTTAACCATTTTTGTGATTCTCCTATTAATCCAATATCAACTCAGGATGGACTTCTTTAATGTCTCTACCAGACGCAAAAGAACCTTTCCAGCCTATTTTAATGCCAGTTGTGTCATGAAAGTTAAAGTAGCGCATCTGTATACTCCAGCGCGATCGTTTACCTTTGTTAAAACTAGAAGCGTGTAAAGTTAAAAAATCAATAATAATTAAGTCTCCTGGCTTACTAAGAGGGGCTACTCTTTGATAACGAGTAATCAAATCCTGTTCATTTTCTAAAATCAAAGAATAAGCACCAGACTTTTCAGGATTTTTAGGATCTTTAGTGTAAACCGGTACTAATCCGTCTTTATGAGAACCTAAACAAAACTCAACTGGTCCTAATTCTGTTGTTACTGGAATTAGTGAACTCCAAAACACCAAACCATCTAAACTACGAAACTGAGCCGGATAGTCTTGGTGCCAGGGAGCCCTATATTTTTCTTCAAAGGGGTTATCAATCCTAATCCCATAACCACCAGCAGCAATTCCCGCCATATCTGTCTGACGCAGTTGAGCCACTAATGATTCATGGAGGGGCGAAGCTACCAGCCTCATAAAAGCAGGAATTTGTTTGACTGCATCATAGACTTCTCCCCCAATGCTGCGATTGTGAGAAATTAATTGTTGATAACCAAAATCAAAAGTTTCTGGAGAAAATGGTAATTTATTTATTGACAATCGATATTTATCAATAAGAATATGAATTATTTTATAAATGCCATACTGAATGGGCTCTATATCTTGCTTCAAATCATAAAATGAATCAAGTAAAATGAAACCGTTTTGGTAAAATTTGTCTACCTGCTCTTGAGTTAATAATTTCGGTAAATCATTCATGACAACATATTTTCTCTTTGTCTTTAGTTTTTTAGGGGCATTTAATATCAACAGGAAACAGAGAAATTTTCATATCCTCTATCTCTATCTGAGATAATTAGATTAGTGGACATCCATTGAATTGCAAAAGCTGTATCATTCCATCGAATACCTTTTGCTGAGTCAGGATGATAAAACTCTGACATTTGGTAAAAAACCTCAGTATTATCTACCAAAGTCTGAAACCCATGCGCCAGACCTTCAGGAATATAAAGAATTTTGTGGTTCTCAGATGTTAGATAGACTGCTACCCACTGCTTAAAAGTTGGTGACTCTGGACAGATATCTATAATTACGTCATAAATTGCACCGCTTGTACACCTTACCAATTTAGCTTCCTCATAAGGTTTAGCCTGATAGTGCATCCCTCGTAAAGTCCCACGATTGCGGTTAAATGATATATTACACTGCACGAGATTAGAAGTCAACCCTCGTTCAGCAAACTCCTTTTGACACCAAGAACGCGCAAAAAAGCCGCGCTCGTCCTCTATTCTATCTACCTCAATAACATAAGCTCCCTTAATTTTTGTTTCAGTAAACTTCACCCTATCACCTCCACTTGAGGAATCAGCACCACAAACTTACCTCCCCACTCCCGGATATAATCCATCTGACTTACTATCTCATCTTTGATGTTCCAAGGCAATATCGCCAAATAATCCGGTTTAGTTTCCCGAATTTTATCTGGATGATATATCGGAATCTGAGTTCCCGGCAAAAACAAACCCTGCTTGTGCGGGCTTAAATCCACCGTATAATCAATCAAATCCGTGCGAATACCGCAATAGTTTAGCAGTGTATTAGCCTTAGCCGGCGCACCGTAGCCCGCAATTGATTTGCCCTGGTTTTTGGCCTCAATTAGGAAACTTAGCATTTGGCGCTTGGTAGACTTCACCTTTTCGCCAAATCCTACATAAATTTCTATTTCGTTGAGCCCTGCTTGCATTTCCTTAGCTTTAAGTTGGGAAATGCGATCGCCAACCTCTATACTCTCACAATCCGCGTGCCTTCCGTAAATCCGCAGAGAACCCCCGTGCGTCGGTAACTCATCCACATCAAACAGAGTTAAACCGTGACTTGCAAAAATATTCTCAACTGTCAGAAATGAGAAATAAGAGAAATGCTCGTGGTAAATCGTGTCAAACAAATTGTCTTTAATTAGTTGCAATACATGAGGAAACTCCATTGTCAAGATGCCGTTTGGCTTCAGGAGAATTTTCATCCCCGCCACAAAATCATTCAAATCAGGTACATGAGCCAACACATTATTGCCCAGCAACAAATCCGCCTGCTTCCCTCTTGCAAGCAACTCTTTAGCCGTTTCCACTCCAAAAAACTTGACCAAGCTTGGAATGCCTTTTTCCTCAGCTACTTTGGCTACATTTGCAGCCGGTTCAATCCCCAATACGGGAATTCCTTTCTGCTGAAAATACTGGAGCAGATAGCCGTCATTGCTAGCGAGTTCAATTACCTGACTGGTTGTATCAAATCCAAACCGCTCCACCATCAAGTCTGTGTATTTCTCAGCATGGCGCAGCCAAGATTCAGAATAGGAAGAAAAATAAGCATAATCGCTGAAGATGCTATCTGGGGATTCAAACTCTTCTAACTGCACTAAAAAACAATTACCGCAGACATAAGTATGAAGCGGATAAAATTTCTCTGCACAATTCAGATGCTCTTGAGCAACAAAAGCATTCGCCAGTGGCGACATCCCCAGATTTACAAAAGTATGCTCCAATGGGTGACTGCAAAAACGACATTTAGATGGCACCGAATTAGCCCCCTTGACTATCCAATAAAAGAAAGAAAATTAAAACCCCAGTCACAGAAATCCTCAATCACACGCTGATGACACAGGTGTTTTCCTCCATCAAAAAGTTTTTATACCATTCAATTGTTTCTTGCAACCCTTCTTCTAGAGGATACTTAGACTCCCAACCG
>JBBQDV010000101.1:0-10500 GCA_038320005.1 Cyanophyceae cyanobacterium | reverse complement strand
AGAGGCGGTTATATCGATAACTTTAGCGAGTTCTGTCTTTGCAGACGCGATCGCGTTTATCGTTTGCTGGTCTTCGGTGTTAAATAACTCTACTATTTCAATAGTGGATAGCTTATCAAGGTTTTCGCTACTAGGATTATTTTGTTCTGTAAGAAGATGACCTCTAGATTTAATCTCGTTTGTCATAAATTATAATTATCGCGCATATTTTCTTTCACCCTCTCACCCCATCTCCCCATCACCCTAAATCCAAAACCCCTAAAGCAGTCCCTCAAGGCGATTACGAATCGTATCTAGTTCCGTATCAACAAACTCCTCACCCGAAGCAGCAGGTTGTCCAGCTTCTTGCCAATCAATATCTTCAACATTCGTCTCTGGAGGAATGGCTAGAGTCCCTTCTGCAACGATTTGGGCTTCATAACCAGATTCTTCACAGAACATTTCTATTTCTTCTGCATCAAAGGGTTCAACCGCAGCAGGGGGGAAATCTTGGGCTTCTAGCATTAAGCTAAAACGAGTTGCATCATCTTCTGAAGTAAACATGAGGATTGTATCGCGATCGCCCACTCGCATTGAATAGATTCCTTCATTGTCTGTTCCAGCGTTAAATAAAATGACGTACACAGGCATAGTTAATTTAAAAATTATAAATATTAATTTAGTTCTTTTCCTAACTCTAGGATACTGGATCACGAAAGCTTTTTTGGCTTAAAAATCTGCTCGATCTTCTTTCACAAAGGCGAGATGGGGTCTAACTCTCCCTGTGGTTAAACTAACCCAAGCCAGTCCTGCGGTTGTTCCTACCCAAAGCTTATTACCTACATTGGGCGCGATCGCGAGAATATGATCCGAGGGAAGATAAGCTACTCTTTCTAATATTTGTCCACTATCCCATTTAATTTTCCTCAGCCCTGCGGTTGTCCCGACCCAAGCATTCTCATCTTCAGAAAAGTCTACAGAGGTAACATTTTCACCACGAAAGGGAGTCACAGAACGTAATATCTCTTTTGTAATTGGGTCAACAACTAATAAGCTGTTCGGTGTACCGACCCAAAGCTGTCCCTGGGGGCTAAGGGTGACACTTTGTACCAAACTACCAGGAATATTGGGAATGCGTCCAATCACAAAGGCACTCGCGGTACTAACTTGCACTAATCCTTCTAACGTTCCTACCCACAAATGTCCATTATTATCTAAAGTGAGGGTATTGGCACTAACTCCAGGTAAATCTTTTAAGGTCGTCATTAATAGTCCTTCATCGGGACTAATCATTGATAAACCACGATCCGTACCGACCCAAAGATAACCGCGATGGTCAACTAACAGAGATAAAACGCGACTCGTAGCGAGACTAAAGTTATAGGCGGTTACTTCATTGGTGTGAGGATTAACTCTCGCAACGCCTTCATTCGTCCCCACCCAGATACGCCCCATTTTATCTTCAGCTAATGCAGCAATTTTATAGTTAGGTAAAGAGACTCTGGCATTAATTTTACCAGTATGGGGGTTAATTCTTGTCAGTCCTTGCCATGAACCAACCCACAAATCTCCGCTATAGGCTGATTGTAAACTGGTAATGCGAAAATCGCGCTCAATTTCTCTTGGGAATAAAACTGGATTCGGAGGAATATCTGGAGAATATTTCGGGACTAGTTCCTGGTTGTCCTCAACCTGAGAAAGAACCTGTCCTGGAAGGATTACTAATAAGCCAATACTGGCAAGGAAAGCAAGGCGGATAGAAAACATAGCAAACCTTTTGATGTCAAATATCTAGCAAGATTATTTTGTTATCTCATAGCTCATCATAATTGAGTCGGGGGACTTTTTGCTTAGACACAAGCAGTCTTGTAAAGAGAATTTCCTGTTGGGCAAATTGAGTCATGAAAGAAGAGGACAGAACAAGGGAGATTCTTGCTGTTGAGACGTTTCGGGAGAATCCATGAGACTCGCAGATTTTTTTAAGCCGACAATCCAATAAATCTGTGCTTCTACTTGAACTAATTCTTTACAGTTAGCCTTTGCCTCTTGGACTAAAGTTTTATGCCAGCGAACTAAAACTTCTAATTTCTTAATGTAATGGTCTATTTCCTCTGCTTCTAAATATAAACTTTCTAGTACTTGATTGAGATCGGTTTCTTCTTTTGCACTCAAACCTGCGCCAAAAGCACAAACTGTTTTTAGCTTCTGTGTATTCTTACGAATTAGTTTTTGAATATAATAGCCAGTGACAATAGCTAGTTTAGTATTTGTACTCATTTCTTTCACCTTCATAAATTGAATTTTAATTACCAAGTAGCCTAGTTTTCATTGCTTTTTGTCGTTACTTCAAAAAACAAGACTGAGTAATAATACCTTGAGGTTAATACAGAGGATTTGTTAAGAAGAAAAATAATTGTCTACTTTTCTTAGTCCATCTTAACTAAATTTTGAAGATAATGAAAATATAATGAAAAGGTTAAGAAATTCTTCTATATTGTTAATTTAAATTAACTTATAGTGATTAAATGTGATTTAAAAGCTAAATTAAATGGAGTGGAATTTTCTGCATCATCTATTTTTCAGAGAAGGTGATCTGGGCAAAGATAATTATTTTTTGAGAAAGAAACAGCTAAAGGTAGCAAAGTCAAAAAATAGTAGCCTTTTATTTATACAGGAAACTGTAAACTTATTTGACCAGATTATCTAAGCAACCCCACTAAGCTTAATTTGATAAATATTAGCCGATAACTTAATTTTCATTTGGTACGAGGAAGCGAGAAATCTTATGGCAGTAGCTTTAGAACAAGAATCAATCATTCAGATAGCTGGGCAAAAACGCCAGGAACATCTCCTCAAACAGCTATATCCCAAAAAGCATGATCACTACAACTTTGAAGATTTCTTTAGCTTTGATTCCCAAAAGGGCATTGTTACTGACTGGAATGAAGGTCGTAACATCTTTGTTGCAGAAGACTTTATTATTGGTTTAATCGAAGGCTTAGAAGAAGAAGTTGGTGAAGCTGCTGGCGTTGTCATGTACAACATTGGTCATCAGTGGGGATTGCAAGATGCAGATTTCTTCCAAGTTTGGTTTGAGAAAGAGTACGAGAAGAAAATCTCAGACTCTAACTCGAAGTTTGTCTTAGAAGCTTGGTGGTGGCCTTTTATTACTCAAGGTTGGGGAAACTGGGAAGTTGACCTCAGTGATCAAAAAAATGGCTTTATGTTTATTAATATCTTTGATTCTGCGGTAGCGCGAACCTTAGGAGATGTGGGTAAACCAGTTTGTCATCTTTATGCAGGTCTATTTGCCGGATTTTTCAGTAAATTAATCCGTCGTGATCTAGGTTGCATCGAGATTCAATGTTACTCAATGGGTGAAACTTTCTGTAAGTTTTTACTAGGACGCAAAGACCGTGTTGATGCAGCCCAATTCTGGCAAAATGAAGGCGCAACTGCTAGAGATATTGAGAAGCAATTGCGGAACGGGAGGCTAAAATGAAATTCTTAAGTTCTTGGTCAAACTGGTCAGTTGGACAATTTGTAGCCCAAGAAAACTGGCACGGTAAAACCCAAAAGAACGACCCTAAAATATTAACCTCTTCAGTTGCAAGGGAAAAGTTACCTGAACAGTCTTGGTCGCTAATTTCAGTCGAGAAGTTCCTCAATCTCAATAATTGGGATGGTAAACTCAAACCAAGGGAGAATTTCCCAATTGCAGCGGAGGTGAGAGGGATTATTTTCGGTTCATCCTGGTCAAGCTTGAGTGTCGCAGCATTTTTGCAAGCAGAGAACTGGAATGGTCTTTATAAACCGCCTTCCCCTGCAATTATTGAGCAGATTGAGGTAACTAATCAATCAAATGTAAGTGTTGCTAAACCTTTAGGGTCAAACTGGTCAGCGTTAAGAGTTGGAGAATTCTTTGAAGACTGTAACTGGCATGGTAGAACGCTACAAGGTTCAAAAGACACTCTGAACCCGACACAAATGAATCTTAATCTCTCGGTTGGGGAATTCTTTGGGAGTGTAATTTGGGAAGGAAAACCCGAAATTGGTACTTTACCGCAATTTGAACCAGAATCTGATCTGATTGCTTTTCCTGCTTCCGCCAAAGAAGCCACCGTTGATGACTTGTTCGATATATTTTAGAGGTAAGACAATGCATACAGAACTAAAAGCTTTACTTTACAAAGCAGAAGACCATTATTTATCTAAAAGCGAGATTGACACTTTCTTGATAGAAGTTCAATCTTTAGAAGCCCGTTTACAGACCTACGAATTTTTGCGCGATCGCGAAATTGAGATTTTCCAACCCGTTGCAGATCAACTCATTCAACGATTTCCTGGGGAAGATGAGGCAGTTCTAGAGCGGTCTTTGAAGCAGTGGCTTGGGGTAATGAGGTATAGCGCGATCGCGATGCTTCTTAATGACTCCACCTTCTTACAACACCGTCTCCTTGAATGGTTGACCCCGATCATCACAGCCCGCCAGACTCAACCTATTGAACAAGAACTCGCTCGCATCTTAACTAACCAGTTAGAAAAAGACCTCAGTGAAGCGCAAATGATCCTTTTGCAACCTTTCCTCACCCAAAGCAAAGCAACCCTACTGAAAAAAGAAGCCGTCGTCCAATAGTCTCCCCAGACCCCATTTATCACAAGGAAAAGAAATAATCATGATTTCTGTTGCTAATTTACTTCAAGAAGAACATTTACCAGGCAATTATTTTGCTGAATCCGCTTACCTCAAGGGTGACTTTGAAGCAGGTTTAATTGAAAACCGTCGTGGCGATCGCGCGATCGCACTCCCAGAAACCCTAATTAAAGCTATCTATGCGGGACTAGATAATGAACTCGGTCAAGCCTCTAGTGTCGTCTTATTCAACTGCGGTCGCTGGTGGGGCAAAAATTTCTATGGTCGTTTTGTCGAGGAAGTGAGCGAATATTACGGTAAACCAATCGCTCAACTTGATATGATTGAGTTATTAGGATGCCTCAAACAGTGCTGGAAAACTAACGGTTGGGGAACATTCGACCTTGATGTGAGTTATTACCAACAAGGCTTTCTGATTCTCAAAGTCACCAACTCCGCCTTTGCTGAACTTGCACCCAAAGATAAAAATAAACCTGTCTGTCACTTAGAAGCAGGAATCTTTACCTCCTTCTTTACCCAACTGACTGGACAAGAGTTGCACTGTATCCAGACCGCCTGCGAGTCTCAAGGAGAAGATAGTAACTACTTTATTGTTGGCTTAAAAGAACGTCTGAAAACAGCCCAAGCTTGGCTTGAAGAAGGACAAGACCACCGCACGATTATGAAACGACTCTGCGAGAATAAATCTTCTGGAAATGAAGTAGCTGCGTAACTCGTAACTGCACTGTTGAACCAGCTTAAAGAAAGATAATAGATAATGGCAAAAATTGTTAGACTAGACCCCCTCGCCGAAGAAACCGCCGTTAATACCAACGACAATCTTCTCTCTGCGCTATTAAGTAAAGAACTAGATGTCTTGCAAGAATGTGGGGCGCGAGGAATGTGTTCTACCTGCCACATTTATATCACTAAGGGGATGGAGAGCTTAACACCCCTGAATCGTCGGGAAAAACGCACCTTAGAAGTTATTACCAGTGCCAAAGGTAACTCTCGTTTAGCCTGTCAAGCGAGGGTTTTGGGCGAGGGTGTGGTAGTGGAACTTCCGTCAGGGATGTATCTAAATGCTTTTGATGATGTTGAATCTTTGATTGGTCGTCGTGCAGAACAAGATATCCTCCATCCCCTTACTAGTAAGGTTTTGGTTGAATCAGGAAAGTTAGTGACCCGTTCGATGATTATGCAACTCAAGGATACTCAAGCTGAAGTTGGTAAATATTTATCAGCGACAAAAGAAGCTAGAGACTAAAAAATTTGCCCTTGAAGTTGAAGTGGGAATAATAACAATATAAGGAAGAATAAGCTATGTTAACTCAATTAAGCCGTTTAAGTATTGAATCCGATGGTCGTTATGCCAAGTCAGAAGAATTAGCTTTTGTCAAATCTTATTTGCAGTCTAAGGATTTGCGAGTCAGCACTTATCAAAAAATTTGCGCCAATGCAGAAGAAATAGTTAGCAAAACTGAAGTGAAAATGAAGGCGATGGATAAAAAGCTCTTCATCAATTCCGAGAGAGATTTTACTGACACCTGGAAAAAAGATATCGAGATGTTAGTGCGCTATGCTGCTGCTGCGGTGCTATTTGATGACCCTGATCATCTGCGAGAGGGTTTACTGTTATGGCATCACACAATTGCAACATCCTATAAATTTGATAAGACTTGTAACACTACCTTTGATGTTATGCCAGAAGTAGTCAAGGAATATCTTACTGAAACCGAGGCAGAGATATTTTTACCCCTGCTGAAGCTCAATCAAGTCTTTTTAACTTAATCTTTGAGAAACCTAGCAGTTAGTTCTCACTTAATCATCGGAGTCAAGCAAAAATGAGTCAGTCAAATCACGAAAGCAAAAATTCAGAATCTGCTTTGGAAAACCTAGACGCTATTGTTGTTAATGAAGTAGGGATAGAAGACCTTCCTGGATCTCAAGCCCCCGCAGTGAAGCGGAAGCAAGGGGGAAAACCAAGCAATTGGCTGGAAATTATTGAAGTGTTAGCGGTCGCTGGTTCTTTGGGGGGAACGGTAGTAACAATTATCACCCAACAGCTTGCTTTTGCTACTGTACCGCTTTCTCTCAGTGTGGCGTTAAACTTACTTAATCGTAAGCATTTACTGGCAGCAGAAGCACAAAAACAGCAAAACGCGATCGCGCAACTCCATAGTGAAGTTAAAAACGAGTCTCATACCAGTAACCTTCTCTTTGAAGAAGTACATGAAGAGTGCAATACTCTGCGACAGGAATTCACCGCAGAAAATCAAGAGTTAAAAAAATCAACTCAAAACTTATATCAGTCCCAAAACAAAATCTTAAAAATGGTCAACTCCTTGCGAGAGTTAGAACTATGGACTGGTTTAATTAGAGTAAATAATAACTCTGGGGATGCTTATTACAATCGCGGTCTAGTCTATCAACGTCTGGGAGACAAAGAAGCAGCAATTGTGGACTATACCAAAGCGATTAGCCTAAATCTCCATGACCCTAACGTTTATCAAAATCGCGGTCTACTGCGGTCTGCGGTAGGCGACAAACAAGGCGCAGTAGAAGATTTACGCCAAGCTGCCAAACTCTTCTTTGAGCAAGGAGACATGACTAACTATCAACAAGCGAAGGAACAAAGCAAAAAGATACACGATCCTAAAGAAGAAGAAGAAGGGAATAATAGTTCTCTAGATGTATCAGTAGATTCATTATTTTCTGAGCTTGAATCTTAAACGTCAGTAAAGAATTGTTTTTCAGAGCAAGATAACCAATCACATTCAATTAAAAGAGGCTTTCTCTTATGTTTACAACAGATCGCGACAGCAACAAAACTTATCGAGTCACTCTGGTTAATAAGCAACAGGGTTTAAATAAAACTATTTTTGTGCAAGGTGATGAGTATATCCTGGATGCAGCGGACGAACAGGGCATCCCCCTACCTTATTCTTGCCGAACTGGCAATTGCATCAACTGTACCGCTAAAATCCTCTCAGGAGCTTTAGACCAATACGATCATAATTTCTTGAGACAGAAAGAACTAGATGCAGGATTTGCCCTACTTTGTGCCTCCTATGCTATCTCTGACTGTGTTCTCGAAACAGACCAGGAAGACGCACTACTTGACTTGTGACATGACCCCGACCTGAAGGTGCGGGGCTTCCAAGAATTACTTCTTGGATTTCCTAGTTGTTCCCTTACGGGTTTTCGACTTTAACGCTTTCTGAGATATCTCAGCCCCTGGTAAACCGTCTGCATAGGCGTTTTGGATTCCCGACTGCCCATCGGTACTAATTAGTTCTATTCCTCTATTCCTGACCACAAGCCCACTTGCCACATCCCTGTCGGCAATGAACCCACACTCAAGACAATGATGCACTCTAACGCTCAAATCTTTTTTAACCGTTGCACCACACTCAGGACATTCCTGAGAAGTCCCCCTAGCGTTGACCACCCCAAAGAATTTACTGCGCTTCCAACACACATACTTGGTGATAGTTCGGAACTGCCCAAACCCAGAATCAAGCATTTGTTTGCCAAGCATCCCCTTTGCCAAAGTTCGGTAATCCAAGTCTTCCATGAAAACCATATCACCAGCATCACAAAGGGCGTGAGCTTGTTTGAAGTGGAAATCTTTGCGAGTGTTATCAATAGTGTGGTGCAGTCTAGCAACCTCAATACGTTGTTTCTCGTAATTATTAGATCGCTTCTTTTTCCGAGAAAGTCTGCGTTGCAGCAATTTCAGCTTGCTTTGCATCACTTTCAGAAACTTGGGCGACTTTACAAGAACACCGTCACTGGTTGCCAAAAACTTTTCGAGTCCCACGTCTACCCCGATTGGATGTCCATGAGGCATTGGATCAGGAACGTTAACATCACATTGAATATTGATGTCAGCGTACCAAATATTTGCCTTGTTTATTATCCGAACTTGCTTAACTACAAATCCTGTGGGGATTGGACGATGCAAGTTAATTGGAATCATCCCCAGCTTGGGCAAGGCAATATGCACCCCGTCCACAGGATTCTGCTTAAATTGGGGGAACAACAAGGACTTGAATTGCCCAAACTTTTTAAATCTGGGGAATCCATGCCCAACTCTTTGAAATCCATCCCATGCTCGGTGCAGTTGTTTAATAGCTTGCTGCAAAACTTGACTTGGCACTTCACCCAATCGGGGAAATACTTTTTTGGCTTTTGGCAAGGCATTAAGTTGCTTCACTTCGCGAGGGAAAGGAATGTCAGCAGCTATGATGTACTCATGGACAATCGAGCATCTGTCAACCATGCACTTTCTACTATTGCACCAATCCTTAATTTCTCGCAGCCCGTAGTTATAGGCAACGCGACAAACATCCAGCCACTCTTTGAGTAACTGTTCTTGGGTGAGATTGGGATAGATGCGATAGCGGTAATTCATGGTTAACATTCCATCATATTAACCTGTTTAGTGGGAAATGCAAAGCTAGTAAATATAAAGCCGTCCTGGAAGGACGGGGTTTTAGACCCAATTCTTTGATAAATAGCTTTTAGTCGATTAATCCTGCCTTAGACTTATGGTCACTAATCAAACCGTTCCTAATTCTCTGCCTAGTTCTTCAGTTCAACCTTCTTCTCAATATCAAATTTTAGAATTAGTAGGACAGGGGCAGTATGGTCGTGTTTATTGTGGGGTTCATCGACAAACAGGGCGTTTATTTGCTCTTAAGGAACTAGATTCCAAGCGATTTCCCTCGAAAAAATTCTTGCGTGAATTTCGCTTTCTCGCCAGTTTGCAGCAGCGCAATATAGTTTCTTGTCACGCCATTGAATATAACGAAAATGGACGTTATTTGGTGATGGACTATTGCGAAGGGGGAACTATGCGTCCACACCTAGAACTAGGACAACTAACTTTAGGGACAGGACTGAAGTTAATTTGCGATATTTTGCGAGGGTTACATTATGTCCATAAACGGGGCTTAGTCCATTGTGATTTGAAGCCAGAAAATGTGCTGCTTCATTTAGGTGCGGGGGGGTGGATGGCAAAGCTATCGGATTTTGGTGTAGCCCGTTCCCCAGGCGAGGTAATCAGTGGCAGCATGGGAGATACGGGTTCTCCTGCCTATATGTCCCCAGAACGATTCTATGGCGAGTATTCCTTTGCTTCAGATTTATATGCTGTGGGAATCATGCTTTATGAGTTGGTGTTAGGAGAACGTCCCTTTTCAGGTGCGCCTGCTGAGTTGATGTCTGCTCATATTAATCAAGGGGTGGAAGTTCCCAAGGAAGTACCTTATTTGCTCCGCTGCGCCATTAGTCGTGCTTTACAAAAACTACCTGCAAAACGTTATGGTAGTGCTAAGGAGATGTACAATGCGGTACAACTAGCCTTACAGGTTGAGGGTATGGACAAACACCTTAAGCCAGTGACAATGGCTTTTGCGAAGCTGCCCCTGAAAATCATTGCCCAGGAATCCTTCCCTGAAAAGATTACTGCTCTTGGTGTTGAGGGGAAACAGATTTATTTCGGCTCGAAAAAACAAGTTATTTGTAAACGTTATAGTGGTGGGATTTTGACCTCTGATGTTCTGCAACAGTGGCAAGTCCAATTATCCAATCAAATTAAGGAATTTTCTCTGCGTCCTCCCCAAGCAGATAATGCCCAAAATATTCTAGATGGTTGCTTTGTGGTTACGGAGGGGTTTTCACTTTACCGTCTTCCCTACAAGGCTATGTCTCTTTGGCAAGCGAGTCAAAACGCTTTATTTTCTTTTCCTGTGGGTGCAATGAGAAGCGCGATCGCGCCTACGGGAAATTGGGTTGCTTTAGCATTAGGAGATGGTTGGAGCGAAATTGCCCATTACGACTCTGCCAACTTCCAAATCCTCGAGCTTCCTAACCTGCGCTCT